>NZ_JBJHAD010000016.1:0-120165 GCF_054050875.1 Blastococcus sp. SYSU DS0541
GGGGCAGGGAGGCGAGCAGGGGTTGGGGGCCGAGGTGGTCGGCGAGGACGACGTCGGCGGTGGCCAGGGCCTGGCGGCCGCGCACGGTGATCAGCCCGGGGTCACCGGGACCCCCACCCACCAGCACGACGCTCCCGGTCATCGCCTGCTCGCGCCGGCGGACCGGCAGGGTGCCCTCCGCGAGGCCGGCGAGCACGGCGTCGCGCAGCCCGGCCGCGGCGCGCTGGTCGTCGGCCCCGTGCACCGCCACGAGCAGCCCCCCGGCGCGGCCGGTGACCGGCAGCTCGGCGCCGGCCCGCCCTCCGTCGGCGCGGGCGCAGAAGACCCGTTCCCGGTCGGCGTCGGCGGCCACCGCGGCGTCCACCTCGGGGTCACCCGTCGCGGCCAGCGCGAACCAGGCCCCCGCGAGGTCCCCGGCGGCAAAGGGCCGCGGGCACCAGGTCAGCCGGCCGGCCGACGCCGCGGACTCCAGGGCCGGGGTCACCGCGGGGCTGATCACCGCCACGTCGGCGCCCGCGGCGAGCAGGCCGCTCACCCCGCGGTGCGCGGCCGCCCCGCCGCCGACCACGACCACGCGCCGCCCGGCCAGCCGCAGCCCGACCGGGTGCGGCGCCTCGCCGGTGGGGTGGGTGGTCACGGGTCCTCCTGGTGCGTCGGTGCGGGGCCGGGGGGAGCGGGCGCCGCGTCGGGTGGCCGGGCGACGGCGACGGTCACCCGCCCGCGCACCGTCTTCCCGACCTCGAGCACCCCGCCGGCGAGGAGCGCCGCGGCCTCGGCGACCGAGGGGGTGCCCACCCGTTCGGCGACCGCGCCGGACGGGGCCGGCACCGGGACGGCGGCCAGCACCTCGGCGGGGTGCCCGGTCAGCGGCCAGCCGCGCAGCGCCGCGGCGACCACCAGCCCCGGCTCGCGCACCCGGCTGTCCAGCGTGGCCAGCCGCACCGGACCGGCGGGGTCGGGGAGCACCGCGTCGACCGCGGCCAGCACCTCGGCGGCGGGCACGCCGGAGGCCAGCCCGATGCCGACGGTCCTCACGTCGGCACCCCCGGGCGGTCGGGCAGCGCGGCCAGCAGGCCCGCGGCGTCACGGGGGAGGGGGCCGTCCGGGAGCAGGCCGAGCGCGCGCAGCCGGCCGCCCACCTCGAGCGCCCACGGGCGGGACAGCCGGGCCCGCGCGAGCAGGTCGCCGTCGCCGAGCACGGCTCCGGGCGGCCCCTGCACCACGGCGCGGTCGACGACGACGGCGACCTCGTCGGCCCAGCGCAGCGCGAGGTCGACGTCGTGGGTGCTCATCACCACGGTGGAGTCCTGCTCCTGCAGCCGGGTGAGCGCGGCGAGGGTGTCGGCGACCGCCGTGGGGTCCAGCCCCGCGGTGGGCTCGTCGAGCAGCAGCACGCAGGGGCGCATGGCGACCGCGCCGGCGATCGCCACCCGCTTGCGCTCCCCGTACGACAGCTGGTGCGTCGGGCGCGAGGCGAGCGGCGCCACCCCGAGCAGCTCCAGCGCCTCGGCGACGCGGGCGCGCACCTCGTCCTCCGGGAGCCCGAGGTTCAGCGGACCGAAGGAGACGTCCTGGCCGACCGAGGCGCTGAACAGCTGGTCGTCGGGGTCCTGGAGCACCAGCTGCACCACCTGCCGGTGCTCGCGCAGCCCGCGGCGGGTGTGCTGGAGCGGCGCGCCGTCGACGGTGACCGCGCCCGCGGCGGGGCGCAGCGCCCCGGAGAGGCAGCGCAGCAGCGTGGTCTTGCCCGACCCGTTGGCGCCCAGGAGCGCCAGCCGCCGCCCCGGCGGCACCGCCAGCCCCGCGCTGTCGAGCACCGGTGCCGCACCCGGGTACCCGGCGACCAGACCGGAGGCGGCGAGGGCCCGGTGGCTCACCGCACCACCAGCGTGAGCCCGGCGATCCCCAGCGGCAGCGCCACAGCCAGCGCGAGGAACGGCCGGGAGGAGGGCAGCGCGTCGGGCAGCACCCGGAGCCCGGTCTCCATCCCGCGGCCGGCCAGCCCCTCCTGCATGCGCCGCGCGCGGTCCCACGACCGGGTCAGCACGGCCGCCGCGAGCATCCCGGCCGAGCGGTAGGAGCGGCGGGGGCTGGACCAGCCCATCCGCGCCGCCTGCGCCTCGCGGATGGTGCCCAGGCTCTCGAGCAGCACGAACACCAGCCGGTAGGTCACGCTCGCGACCTCGACGACCGCCGCGGGCACGCGCAACCGGCGCAGCTCGGGCAGCAGGTCCGACATCGGGGTGGTGGTGGCCAGGAGCAGCACCGCGGCGCTCCCGGCCACCGCGCGACCCACGAGGGAGCCCGCCTGCTCCGCGGCGTGCGGGGCCCAGCCGAGCCCGCCGTCGCCGACCGTGACCACCGCGGTGAGCGCACCGACGGCGATGAAGGCCAGCGGCCACCGGATGGCACGCAGGAAGGTGCGGGCGGGCACCCGGGCGGGGCCGAGCGCCAGCCCGACGGCGGCGAGCCCGACGAGCACGCTGCCCGGCCACGCGGGCAGGGCCAGCGCACAGGCGACGAGGCCGGCGCAGAGCAGCACCTTGTCGCCGGGCGCCCGCCCGCGCCACGCGCTGCACCACGCCGCCTCGTCGACCGCCAGGCCCGTCACCGCCGGTCGGCCTCCGCCGCCGCGCTCGTGGAGGTCGTCGCCCGCCGGCCGCGCAGCCGGCCCAGCACGTAACCGAGCACCCCGCCGCCCAGCGCCGCCTGGAGCGCGAACAGGCCGGACTCGACCTCGCCGGTGGGGCTGAACAGGGGGTCGGACCAGGGGGTGTAGCCCTGGGCCTCGAGCTCCTCGGTCACCGCGGTGTCGGTGCCGCCGTACTTCGAGGTGCCGCCGTCGACCAGCAGCGGGACGGCGAACAGGGCGAGGACGGCGAGGACGAGAAGGGTGGTGACGAGCGCGCGGCGGGTCACGCGGCACCTCCGGCGGGCGCGGGGACGGGTGCGGCCTTCAGGATGCCGAGCCGCTCGAGCTCGGGCCGGGCGTTGACGGTGAGCACCCGGAACAGCAGGACGCCGAGCAGCCCCTCGCCGATGGCCAGCGGGATCTGGGTGAGCGCGAAGACCCCGAGGAACTTGGCCAGCGCGCCGGCGAACCCGGTGCTCGCGTCGGGGAAGGCCAGCGCCAGCTGCAGGGAGGTGGTGACGTAGGTGGCGAGGTCGGCCAGGGCGACGCCGACGAAGACCGCCGGCAGCAGCCCCGCGCCCGCCGCCCGGGTCAGCCGGTAGGCCCCGTACCCGACCCACGGGCCGACGACGGCGAAGGCGAACGCGTTGGCCCCCAGGGTGGTCAGGCCGCCGTGCGCCAGCAGCAGCGCCTGGAAGAGCAGCACCACGGTGCCCAGCAGGGCCATCACCGGTGGCCGGAAGAGGAGCGCCCCCGGGCCGGTGCCGGTCGGGTGGCTGGAGCTGCCGGTGACGCTCGGCAGCTTGATGGCGCTGAGCACGAAGGTGAAGGCGCCGGCGGCACCGAGGAGCAGGGTCGACTCGGGGTTCTCGCGCACCTCCTTCACGACCGCCCGGGCACCGTGCGCCACGAAGGGCGCGGCGGCGAGCGTCCAGCCCAGGGCGTGCCCGGCGGGCAGGAACCCCTCAGCGATGTGCACGGGCGGTCTCCGATCGGTCGGCGGTGGCGCACGAGGCGACGAAGCGGGCGGCCAACGCGGGGGCGCCGGCCCAGTTGAGGTGCAGGTAGGAGGCGTGCACGCCTCCGGCGACGAAGCCCTCGGGGCCGGCCCCCGACCACTGCCAGGCGGGGTCCGGGCCGGCCGGGGGATCGGCGTGCGTGCGGTGGAACTCGTGGCCGCGGACCCGCGTGCCGGCCGGCGCCAGCACCGAGCCGCCGGCCGCCACCGCCTCGCGGTAGCCCAGCGTCAGGCGCGGCGACATCGCCGTCCGCACGTCGAGGACGCCGCACATCGGGACGCCGTCCAGCTCGCGGGCCAGGTACAGCAGCCCGGCGCACTCGGCGGCGACCGGGGCGCCCCGGGCGGCGAGCGCGGCGACGTCGGCGCGGAGCTGCTCGTTGGCCGAGAGCTCGGCGGCGTAGACCTCGGGGAAGCCGCCGCCGACGACCAGGCCGGCGGTGCCCTCGGGCAGGGCCTCGTCGCGCAGCGGGTCCACGGTCACCACCTCGGCGCCGGCCGCGGCGAGCAGCTCGGCGTTCTCGGCGTAGCCGAAGGTGAACGCCGGTCCGCCGGCGACGGCGATCCGTGGCCGGGCCCCGGCCGGGGTCACCTCGGCGGCCGGGTCCCAGGGGCGCCGGTCGAGGGCGGGTGCGGTGCGGGCCAGCCGGAGCACGGCGTCCAGGTCGACCCCGTCGGCCACCACCTCGCCGAGCCGGCGCACCGTCGCGACCGCCTCGGCCGAGCGCTCGGCGGCCGGCACCAGGCCGAGGTGGCGGGAGGGGGTGTGCAGCGTCTCCATCCGCCGGATCGCGCCCAGCACCGGGACGCCGGCGGCGCCGAGCGCCCCGCGGAGGATCGCCTCGTGCCGGTCGCTGCCGACGCGGTTGAGCACCACCCCGCCCAGGCGCACCGACGGGTCGAAGGTGGCGAAGCCGTGCACCAGCGCGGCGACGCTGCGCGCCTGGGAGGAGGCGTCGACGACGAGCACCACCGGTGCCCGCAGCAGCCCGGCCACGTGCGCGGTCGAGGCGAAGCCGGGTTCGACGCCCGGGTGCGTGGCGCCGTCGAACAGGCCCATGACGCCCTCGACCACCGCGAGGTCGGCGTCGCGCGCACCGTGCAGCAGGAGCGGGGCGATCCGCTCCTCGCCGACCAGCCACGGGTCCAGGTTGCGGCCGGGACGGCCGGCGGCGAGGCCGTGGTAGCCGGGGTCGATGTAGTCGGGGCCGACCTTGTGCGGGGAGACGGTGAGCCCGCGGGCGGTGAGCGCGGCGATCAGCCCGGTGGCGATCGAGGTCTTGCCCGCGTTGCTGCTCGGCGCGGCCAGCACCACCCGCGGCAGCGTGGTCACCACTCGATCCCCCGCTGGCCCTTCTGGCCGGCGTCCATCGGGTGCTTGACCTTGGTCATCTCCACGACCAGGTCGGCGGCCTCGACCAGCGCCGGGGGCGCGTCGCGCCCGGTGACGACGACGTGCTGGTTGCCGGGTCGTGCCGTGAGCGTCGCGACGACGTCGTCGACGTCCACCCAGCCCCACTTCAGCGGGTAGGTGAACTCGTCGAGCACGTAGAACCTGTGCCGCTGCGCGGCGAGGTCCCGTTTGATCTGCGCCCAGCCCTCGGCGGCGTCGGCGGCGTGGTCGACCTCGGTGCCCTGCCGGCGCGACCAGCTCCAGCCCGAGCCCATCTTGTGCCAGACCACCGGGCCGCCCTCGCCGGTCTGCTCGTGCAGCCGGCCGAGCGCGGTCAGCGCGTTCTCCTCGCCGACCTTCCACTTGGCGCTCTTGGCGAACTGGTAGACCGCGATCGACCAGCCCTGGTTCCACGCCCGCATCGCCATCCCGAAGGCGGCGGTCGACTTGCCCTTCATCTCGCCGGTGTGCACCGCCAGCAGCGGCCGGTTGCGGCGCTGCCGGGTGCTCAGGCCGTCCTGCGGGACGACCGCGACCTGACCCTGGGGCATGTCAGGCCGCCTTCCGCGCGTCCCGGACGGTGGCGGCCAGCGAGTCGGCGCCCAGCTCCTCCAGGCGGATCGTCCGGGCGCCGAGCGCTACGCCCAGCGACGCCGCCAGGCCCAGGCGCACCGGCCCGGACTCGCAGTCGACGACGACGCCCGCCACCTCCGCGGCGGCGAGCAGCCCGGCCGCGCGCCGGGCCTCGCCGAGGTGGTCGGCGCCCCGTGCCCCGGTGGCCCGGCCGTCGGTGACGACGACCAGCAGCGGGCGCCGGCGCGGGTCGCGCACCCGCTCGCGGGTCAGGGTGCGGTGGGCCTCCAGCAGCCCGGCGGCCAGCGGGGTGCGCCCGCCGGTGGGCAGGCCGGTCAGCCGGGCCGCGGCGGCCTCCACCGACCAGGTGGGCGGCAGCGCGACCTCGGCGTCCGCTCCGCGGAAGGTGATCAGGCCGACCTTGTCGCGGCGCTGGTAGGCGTCCAGCAGCAGCGAGAGCACGGCGCCCTTCACCGCGGCCATCCGCGAGCGGGCGCCCATCGAGCCGCTGGCGTCGACGACGAAGAGCACGAGGTTGCCCTCGCGGCCCTCCAGCACGGCCTGGCGGAGGTCGTCGCGCTCGACCAGGAGACCTGGCCCGCTGCGGCCGCGGGCCCGCTGGTGGGGGGCGGCCGCGAGCACGGTGCCGGCCAGGTGCAGCTTGGTGACGGCGGTGGCCGGGCAGGTCGAGCCGACCACCCGGCCGCGTTCCGACCGGGCCCGCGACCGCCGGCCCGCGGCCCCGGTCCCGATGCCCGGCACCTCCAGCCGGCGGGTGCGGAAGGGGTCGGCCGGCGCGACCGCGGGCTGCTCCGGCGCGGCCGCGTCGGTGCGCCCCCCGCCCTCGCCGCGCGGCGCGACCGTCGGCCCGCCGGCATCCTCGCCGTCCCCGGGCAGAGGAGGCTCCACCTGCGTCTCGGCGTCGGATCCGTAGGCATTGCTCCCTCTGCCCGGGTCCTGCCCGGTGTCGTCCGGGCGCCCGTCGTCCGGGCCGCCGTGGTCCGGGCCGCCGTCGTCCGGGCCGCCCTCCGGGGGGCCGGGGTCGTCGTCGGGCCGGGAGTCGGCGAGCGCCTGGTCGAGGGTCTCCTCGTCGAGCCCGGGTGCGTCGAACGGGTTGCGCCGGCGCCGGTGCGGGAGGGCCAGCCGGGCGGCGACGCGCACGTCGTCCTCGGTCACCTCGTCGCGGCCGCACCAGGCGGCGTGCGCGATCGCCGCGCGGGCGGTGACGAGGTCGGCGCGCAGGCCGTCGACGTCGAAGGCGGCGCAGACGGCGGTGACCTGGCGCAGCGCGGCGTCGGAGAGCACGACGCGGGGCAGGCGGGCGCGGGCGTCGGCGATGCGGGCGGCCAGCGCGGACTCCTCGGCGGCCCAGTGCGCGGCGAACCCGGCGGGGTCGGCGTCGGAGGCGAACCGGCGGCGCACCACCTCGGCCCGCACGTCCGGGTCACGCGGTGCGGCGACCTCGACCGTGAGGCCGAAGCGGTCCAGCAACTGGGGCCGGAGCTCGCCCTCCTCGGGGTTCATGGTGCCGACCAGCAGGAAACGGGCGGCGTGCCGCACCGAGACGCCCTCGCGCTCGACGTACGCGGTGCCCAGGGCGGCGGCGTCGAGCAGCAGGTCGACGAGGTGGTCGTGGAGCAGGTTGACCTCGTCGACGTAGAGCACCCCGCGGTGCGCGGCGGCGAGCAGCCCGGGCTCGTAGGCCTTGACGCCCTCGGTCAGCGCCCGCTCCAGGTCCAGCGAGCCGACGAGCCGGTCCTCGGAGGCGCCGACCGGGAGCTCCACCAGCCGGGCCGCGCGGGTGCGCCCGGCCGCCCCGGGCTCGTGCGGGCCGTCGGGGCAGGCCGGGTCGGGGGTGGCCGGGTCGCAGCCGAACCGGCAGCCGGCCACGACCGCGACCGGCGGCAGGACGGCGGCCAGCGCCCGGACGCTCGTGGACTTGGCGGTGCCCTTCTCGCCCCGCACCAGGACGCCGCCCACCGCGGGGGAGACCGCGTTCAGGAGCAGGGCCAGCCGCAGGTCGTCCATGCCGACGACGGCGGTGAAGGGAAAGCTCATGCGGGGTACCCGCGCATGGCACGCGTCCTCTCCCCGGGTGTCCACGCCCGGAGGTGGCAGGGACGACGGCTGGAGTCTCCTGGCTCCCGGATCGACACCCGTCCCCGACCTTCCCGCTCCCGAGCGAGCTCAGGCGCAGTGGTCGAGCGTGGGGACGGGCTCCCCGGTCACAGTGGCGGGACCGCGCCGGGATCTCACCGGGCTTCCTCCACTGCCGTCGCTTGTGGCGGCGTCATCAGACCACGGGCGGGCTCCCCGGCGACAGACCCCCTCCGCGCGTGGCGGGACCTAATGCCCTGTTGACATCCTATTGCCCTTAGGACGAGCATCCGGTCCGTGACCGGAGCCGTGGTGCCGGACCGTCGCGGGCGGCGGCGGCAGGAGACGATCGAGCAGGTGCTCGACGTGGCGGTCGAGGTCATGGCCGAGCAGGGCGCGGCCGGGCTGACGCTCGGCGAGGTGGCCCGCCGGATGGGCATCCGCCCGCCGTCCCTCTACGGGTACTTCGACGGCAAGCACGCGCTGTACGACGCGCTCTTCGAGCGGGGGTGGCGCGCCCTGCAGCAGGTGCTCGAGCGGGCCGGTGCCACCGGGGACGGCGCCGACCCCCTCACCGCGTGGCGGGAAGGCACCGCCGTCCTGGTCCGCTGGGCCGTCGAGCACCCGGCCCACTCGGCGCTGATGTTCTGGCGCCCGGTACCCGGCTTCGCGCCCTCGGCGCGGGCGTACGAACCCGCGGTCGAGCTCGACGTGGCGTCCCGGGCGATGCTCGTCCGGCTCCGCGATGCGGGGCACCTCGCCGCGGACGTCGACCTCGACCGCGCCTACCGCACCTGGACGGCGCTGGTCGGTGGGGTCATCTCCCAGCAGCTGTCCAACGCGCCCGGCGAGCCGTTCGAGTCCGGCGCCTTCACCGCCGTCCTCCCCGACGTCATGGACATGTGGCTCGACCACCACCGCACGAACCCGTCCACCCGCTGATCCCAGGAGGTCCCTCGTGACCGCTCCGACTCCTGCTCCCGCCCGTCCCCGTCCGCGGACCGCCGCCCTCGACCGGGACACCGCCTACCGGCTCGCCGCCACGGAGTACGAGCGGATGCTCGCCCTCCTCGGCGGGCTGGACCCCGGCGACTGGAGCCGGGCCACCGACTGCCCGGACTGGGACGTGCGGGCCATGGCGGCGCACGTCCTCGGGATGGCGCAGATGGCCGCCTCGGTCCGCGAGATGGCGCGGCAGAACCGGATCGCCGGCAAGGCCGGTGGTGGCATCGACGCGCTGACCGCGGTGCAGGTCCGCGCGCACGCCGGCCTGGACGGCCCGGCGATCGTCGCCGCGCTAGCGGCCACCGCACGTCGCGCGGTGCGGGGACGACGCCGGCTGTCCCGGATCGCGGGCCGCGTGACGCTGCCCGAGGAGCAGGTCAACGGCGATGTCCGGGAGTACTGGCGGATCGGTTTCCTGCTCGACGTCGTCCTGACCCGGGACGTCTGGATGCACCGGATCGACGTGTGCCGGGCGACCGGGCGCGAGCCCGAGCTCACGCCCGGGCACGACGGCGTCCTGGTCGCGGACGTCGTGGGGGAGTGGGCGCAGCGGCACGGCCGGCCCTACGAACTCACCCTCACCGGCCCGGCGGGCGGGCAGTGGTCGTCCGGGGCGGGTGGCGAGCGGCTCGAGCTCGACGCCGTCGAGTTCTGCCGGGTCCTCTCGGGCAGGGGCAGCGGCTCCGGCCTGCTGGCTCAGCAGGTTCCCTTCTGACCCACCCCGCGGCCGGCCGGACGGCGGTGCACCACCCCTAGGATCGGCCGACGTGCCCGGAGATCCGCGTCCCGACGGCCGCCCACCGGTCGTGGTGGTCGGCGTCGGAGCCGACGGCTGGGACGGGCTCCCGCCGCGCGCCCGGCGGGCGGTCGAGGGCGCCGACGTGCTCCGCGGCAGCGCCCGCCAGCTCGCCCTGGTGCCCCCCGAGGTGACGGCGGAGCGGGTGCCCTGGCCGTCCCCGCTCGGCCCCGCGCTGGCCGGTCTCGGGCAGGAGCACCCCGGACGGCGGGTGGTCGTGCTGGCCAGCGGCGACCCGATGCTCTCCGGCGTCGGCACCTCGCTGGTGCGGCTGCTGGGCCCGGCGGCGGTCGAGGTGCTCCCGCACCCCTCGTCGGTGTCGCTGGCCTGCGCGCGGCTGGGCTGGGCGGTGGAGGAGACGCAGGTGGTCACCGTCGTCGGCCGGCCGGTGGAGCTCGTGGTCCCGCACGCCACCCCCGGCCGGCGGCTGCTGGTGCTCGGCTCCGACGGCTCGACGCCGGCCGCCGTCGCCGCGCTGCTGGCGGAGCGCAGCCTCGGCGCCAGCCGGCTGACCGCGCTCGCCCAGCTCGGCGGCCCCGCGGAACGCGCGGTCACCGGCACCGCCGCCGGCTGGCCGCACGGGGACACGGACCCGCTGGTGCTCACCGCCGTCGAGGTGGTCGCGGACCCCGGCGCCGTGCCGTTGCCGGCCCTGCCCGGCCTCCCGGACGACGCCTACGAGCACGACGGCCAGCTCACCAAGCGCGACGTGCGGGCGGTGACCCTCGCCCGGCTGGCGCCGCTGCCGGGACAGCTGCTCTGGGACGTCGGCGCGGGCGCCGGGTCGATCGGCATCGAGTGGATGCGCACCCACCCCAGCTGCCGGGCGGTGGCGGTCGAACGCGACGCGGGGCGGGCGGCCCGGGTCGGGCGGAACGCCGCGCGGCTGGGCGTGCCCGGGCTCGAGGTGGTCACCGGCGAGGCCCCCGCTGCCCTGGCCGGGCTGCCCGCGCCGGACGCGGTCTTCGTCGGCGGCGGCGCCACCGTGCCCGGGGTGCTCGACGCCTGCTGGGACGCGCTGCCGGCGGGTGGGCGGCTGGTGGTCAACGCCGTCACGCTGGAGAGCGAGGCGGTGCTGGCCGAGCGGCACGCCCGCTCCGGCGGCGAGCTCGTGCGGCTCGGCGTCGCCACCGCCGCCCCCGTGGGCGGCTTCACCGGCTGGAAGGCGGCCATGCCCGTGACGATCTGGTCGGGGGTCAAGCCGTGACCGTGCACTTCATCGGCGCCGGGCCGGGCGCGGCGGACCTGGTCACCGTGCGGGCGGCCCGCATCATCGCCACCGCACCGGTGTGCCTCTACGCCGGCGCGCTGGTGCCCCGGGAGCTGCTGGACACCGCGCCGCCGGGCGCCCGGTTGGTGGACACGGCCGACCTCGACCTCGACCGGATCACGGCCGAGCTGGTCGCCGCGCACGAGGCCGGGCACGACGTCGCCCGGCTGCACTCCGGCGACCCGTCGGTCTACAGCGCGATGGCCGAGCAGATGCGCCGGCTGGACGCCGCGGGCGTGCCCTACGACGTCGTGCCGGGTGTGCCCGCCTTCGCCGCCGCGGCCGCCTCGCTCAAGCGGGAGCTGACCGTGCCCGGCGTCGGGCAGACGGTGATCCTCACGAGGACCTCGGCCCGGTCGACGCCGATGCCGGCGGGGGAGGACCTGGCGACCCTCGGGGCCTCCCGCGCCACGCTCGTCCTGCACCTCGCGGTGCAGCGGATCGCCGAGCTGGTGCCGGAGCTGGTGCCCTCCTACGGCAGCGACTGCCCGGTCGCGGTCGTCGCCCGCGCCAGCCGGGACGACGAGCTGGTGCTGCGCGGCACGCTCGCCGACATCGCCGGCCAGGTCGAGGCGGCCGGCGTGCGGCGGACCGCGGTGGTGATCGTGGGCTCGGTCCTGACCGCGGGAGAGTTCCCCGACAGCCACCTCTACTCGACGACCCGGTGCCGATGAAGGACCCCGCTGCCCCCCACCGCTCGCGAGCTCGCGGCGGGCCCCTGCAGCGGGGCCGTCCGACCGGACGAGGCTCAACTCTGCCCGACGACCGTGCCGGCGCGGTCGATCACCAGGACGTCGACCTCGACCGGGGCGCCGCGCAGCACGCCGAGCGCCGTCTCCCGCGCGGCGGCGGCCACCAGGTCGCCCAGCGGGAGCCCGGCCGCCCGGCACTGCTGCAGCGCGTCGAGGGCGGTGTTCGCGCCGCGCACGCCGTCCACCAGCGCCGGGGGTCCGCCCGCATCCTGGACGCGGGCGGCCAGCGAGGCGAAGGACACCTGCGAGCGCCCCGAGTGCAGGTCCAGGTGCCCGTCGGCGAGCTTCGCGAGCTTGCCGATGCCGCCGGCGACGGTCAGCCGCGGGACGGGGTGGCGGCCCAGGTACTTGAGGACGGCGCCGGCGAAGTCCCCCATGTCCAGCAGCGCGTCGTCGGGCAGCCCGTAGCGCTCCACGACGACGCGCTCGCTGGTGCTGCCGGTGCAGGCGGCGACGTGGCCGTGCCCGGCGGCGCGGGCGACGTCGATGCCGCGGCGGATCGAGTCGATCCAGGCCGCGCAGGAGTACGGGACGACGACGCCCGTGGTGCCCAGGATGGAGAGCCCGCCCAGGATGCCCAGCCGCGGGTTCCAGGTACGCCGGGCCAGCTCCTCGCCGTGCTCGACCGAGACCTCGACAACGACGTCGCCGGTGCCGCCGTGACGGGCGGCGACCGCGGCCACGTGCTCGCGCATGAACCGGCGGGGCATCGGGTTGATCGCCGGCTCGCCGACCGGCAGCGGCAGTCCGGGCTTGGTCACCGTGCCGACGCCCGCGCCCGCCCGGAAGGTGACGCCGCTGCCCGGCTCGCCGTGGGTCACGCGGACGGAGACCAGCGCGCCGTGGGTGACGTCGGGGTCGTCGCCGGCGTCCTTGACCACCCCCGCGGTCGCGGCGCCGCCCTCCAGCCGCTCGGTGGCCAGCGCGAACGCCGGGTGCCGGTCCTTGGGCAGGTCGATCGTCACCGGGTCGGGGAACTCGCCGGTGAGCAGCGCGGTGTAGGCCGCGGTGGTGGCCGCGGTCGCGCAGGCGCCGGTGGTCCAGCCGGAGCGCAGCCCGCTGCCCGCTGTCGTTCCCACATGACCAGCATGCACGGCGGCCTCCGGTGACCGGCCGGGTGCTGGTGCTCGGGGGCACCGGGGAGGCCCGGCGGCTGGCCACGGCGCTGGTCGCGGACGGCATCGGTGTGCTGAGCTCGCTCGCCGGGCGGGTCGCCGATCCGCGGCTCCCGCCGGGGGAGGTGCGGATCGGTGGCTTCGGGGGCGCAGCAGGCCTGGCGGAGTGGCTGCGGGCGAACCCCGTGGACGCCGTCGTCGACGCGACGCACCCGTTCGCCACGGCGATGACCGCATCCGCCGTCTCGGCCGCGACCGCGACCGGGGTGCCACTCCTGCGCCTGCAGCGGCCGGGCTGGACCGCGCAGCCGGGCGACGACTGGCGGTGGGTCGACTCACCGGCCGGGGCGGCGGAGGCGGTGCAGGGGTTCGGGTGCGTCTTCCTGACGACGGGCCGGCAGGGGCTGGCCGCCTTCGCCGGGCTGGCGGCCCACTGCGTCGTCCGCTCCGTGGACCCGCCGGAGCCCCCCGTGCCGGCGTGGACCACCACCGTCCTCGCGCGCGGCCCGTTCAGCCTCGAGGACGAGCTGGCCCTGCTGCGCGAGCACGCCGTCGAGGTCGTCGTCACCAAGGACAGCGGCGGCTCGATGACGGCGGCGAAGCTCACCGCGGCCCGGCAGCTCGCGGTCCCGGTGGTGCTGGTGCGCCGGCCGCCGCTGCCTGCGGGCGTTCCCGTGGTCGCCACGGTGGCGGCGGCGCGGCAGTGGGTCCGGTTGCGCGCAATCTGATCGTCATGTGTGTCGGCGCAGGTCGGCGGGGAGTGCACCCCCATGACCGAAACCGCGTCTCTCCGCGCCCTCGCCCTCGTCTGCAGCCTCAAGCCCTCGCCCGCGCCGTCCAGCAGCGACCTGATCGCCCGCCAGATCCTGGCCGGGCTGGAGGAGCACGGCGTCACCGGTGACGTCGTGCGGGTCGTCGACCACGACGTGAAGCCCGGCGTCGAGGTGGACATGGGGGAGGGTGACCAGTGGCCCTCGATCCGCGAGCAGATGATGGCCGCCGACATCCTGATCGTCTCCACGCCGACCTGGGTCGGTCACATGAGCAGCGTGGCCCAGCGGGTTCTGGAGCGGCTCGACGGCGAGCTCTCCGAGACCGACGACTCGGGCCGGCCGAAGGTGACCGGCAAGGTGGCGGTCGTCTCCGTCGTCGGCAACGAGGACGGCGCGCACAAGATCGTCGCCGACCTGTTCCAGGGCCTGGACGACATCGGCTTCACCATCCCCGCGCAGGGGTCGACCTACTGGAACGACCAGGCGATGGGCGGCACCGACTACATGGACCTCGACGAGACGCCCGAGGCGGTGGCCTCCACGACGGCGACCCTCGCGGAGAACGCCGCGCACCTCGCCCGGGCGCTCAAGGCCCAGCCGTACCCCGGCAGCTAGGCCGGCAGCCGCTCCGCCGCACCGGTGGTGGCTTCGCGTGCCCCGGCGCGGCGGCGGCGCAGCCGCACCCCGGCGATGGCGGTCAGCGCCAGCACGACCAGCACGGCCGCGTACACCTCGGTCACCGTCTCCAGGCCGAAGGCCCCGGTGGCCGACCCGGCGACCACCGCGGGCACGCTGAAGCTGAGGTAGCCGACGACGAAGATGCTGGACAGCAGCCCGGCGCGCTCGGCGGGGTCGACGCCGGCGCTGGCGGTCGCGACGGAGCCGAGGAACGACAGGCCGAAGCCGAGCCCCGAGACGACGGCGGACACGAACAGCACGGAGACCTGGCCGGTGAGCAGCGCGGCGATCGTGCCGGTGACGCCGCCGGCGAAGAGGGTGGCGCCGCCGACCATGACCCGCTCCGCGGCGAGGTCGCGGCCGAGGATCGCGGCGATCCCGCCCGAGCCGTGCATGGCCAGCACCATCAGGCTGCCGACCAGGTGGTCCTCGATGCCGAAGACGCCGACGACCAGCGACGGCCCCAGGGAGAGGTAGAGCCCGCCGAGCGCCCAGGCCGCGACCATGACCGGCAGCACGGCGAGGAACGCCGGCCGCTGCGAACGCGGGACGCGGACCGTCGGGCGCAGCGAGCGGAGCGCCCCGGGGGCGCGGGGCGAGGTCTCGGGCAGGAACACGACGGCCGCCGCCGCGACCAGCAGGACGACGGCGAGCACGCCGAACACCCACCGGGCCGGCGAGGCGACGTGCTCGACGACGAGGCCGGCGCCGACCGCACCCACCGACAGGCCCAGGCCCGGGGCGGCGCTGTTGAGCAGGGCGCCCAGCGGACGGGACGGGCGCTGGGTGTCCAGCAGCAGCGCACCGAGGGTGCCGGTCAGGACGCCCATGGACAGGCCCTGCAGCACCCGGGCGGCGAGCAGCCAGCCGACGCTGTCCGCGGCGAGGAAGACGACCATCGAGACCGCCTGCAGCAGCAGGCCGCCGGCCAGCACCGGGCGCCGCCCGACGTGGTCGGAGAGGCCGCCGACCACCAGCAGGGCGGCGAGCAGGGCGAGGGCGTAGATGCCGAAGACGGTGGTCAGCATCCCGGGGCCGAACCCGAACTGCTCCTGGTAGACGCGGTACAGCGGTGTGGGGACGCCCGACGCGGCCAGGACCAGGATGAGCAGGCCGGCGGCGGTCCGGAACGCGGGGTCCCGGCGGAGGGTCGGTGGAGCCACGATGGTGGCCAAGCGCAACGATCCCGCGGGCATTCCCGTGCCCCGGTGTGTCAGCGCGGGTAGCTGCGCGAGGTGTAGACGGCGCCCGAGGGGGTGACGCGGGTCTGCGAGGACCCGATGAGCACCAGGCAGCGCATGTCGACGGTGCCCGCGTCGAGGGTGCCCAGGGTGGTGACCCGGACGGCCTCCTCCGGCCCGCCGACGTCGCGGCCCACGACCACCACGGTCTCGGGCGGGCGCTCCTCGAGCAGCACCCGCAGCGCCTCGCCGAGCTGGTGCGGGCGGTGCTTCGACCGCGGGTTGTAGAGGGCGATGACCAGGTCGGCCGCGGCCGCGTGGCGCAGCCGGTCGACGACGACCTCCCACGGCTTGAGGACGTCGGAGAGCGACAGCACGCAGAAGTCGTGGCCGAGCGGGGCGCCCACCCGGGAGGCGACAGCCTGGGCGGCGGTGAGCCCCGGGACGACCCGCACCGGGACGCCGGCGAACTCCGGTCGCTCGGCGACCTCCAGGACCGCGGCGGCCATGGCGAAGACGCCCGGGTCACCGCTGGAGACGACGGCGACCCGCCGGCCGTCGCGGGCCAGGGCGAGGGCGTGCGCGGCGCGGTCGGCCTCGACGCGGTTGTCGCTGGCGTGCCGGGCCTGGCGCGGGTTCACCGCGACCCGGTCGAGGTAGGGGCCGTAGCCGACCAGGTCGTCGGCCGCGGCGAGCGCCTCGGCTGCCTCGGGCGTCGTCCAGCCGCGGGCGCCGGGGCCGAGGCCGACCACGACGACCTCACCGGCGTCGGCCGGCCGCTCCGCCGGGGGTGCGGGCTCGGCGACCTGCGGGGTGAGCGGGCTGGGCAGCAGGGCGAGGGAGAAGTACGGCACGCTGGCGGGGTCCACGTCGGCCAGCGGGGCGCAGCGCTGGCGGTCGGTGGTGGCGCGCTCGACGTAGAGGGCGCGGTCGAGCACGCCGGCCCGCTCGAAGGCCTCGCGCACCTGCGGGAAGGTGCGGCCGAGCTTCATCACCGCGGCCGAGTCGGTGGCGGCCAGGCGGGCGGCGAGCTCCTCGGCGGGGAGGGTGCCGGGGAGGACGGTGAGGACCTCGTCGCGCTCGACCAGGGGCCGGCCGACGGCAGCGGCGGCCGCGGTGACGCTGGTGACCCCGGGGACGACCTCGGTGGGGTAGCGGTGCGCCAGCCGCTTGTGCATGTGCATGTAGGAGCCGTAGAAGAGCGGGTCGCCCTCGGCGAGGACGACGACGTCGCGGCCGGCGTCCAGGTGCGCGGCCAGCCGGGC
The DNA here is from genome assembly GCF_054050875.1 of Blastococcus sp. SYSU DS0541. NCBI lineage: Bacteria > Bacillati > Actinomycetota > Actinomycetes > Geodermatophilales > Geodermatophilaceae > Blastococcus > Blastococcus sp. SYSU DS0541. Next base: position 16,549 of record NZ_JBJHAD010000016.1, read on the forward strand.
GGCGGCGGCCTCGTAGAACTCGTCGATCGCGCCCTGGTAGCCGCCGGGGTGGTCGGTGGTCTCGGTGGTGACCGGGTAGACCAGCAGCTCCTCGACCTGGCCGGCGCGCAGGTAGGGCTCGGCGAGGGCGCGGGCCACCGAGCGGCCGTGCCGGGCGGCGTGGAAGGCGACGACGTCGGCGGCGCCGATCAGCCGGGCGGCCTTGACGGTGACGAGCTCGGGATCACCGGGGCCCAGCCCCACCCCGTACAGCCGGCCGCTCACTCCACATCACTCGCGATCGCGTTCACGGCGGCGGCGGTGATGGCGCTGCCGCCGCGGCGGCCCCGCACGACGAGGAACTCAAGGTCGGAGGCGGCGAGGGCCTCCTTGGACTCGGCCGCGCCGATGAACCCCACGGGGATCCCGAGGACGGCGGCGGGGCGCGGCGCGCCGGCAGCCACCATCTCGAGCAGGTGGAACAGCGCCGTGGGGGCGTTGCCGATGGCGACGACCGCGCCGTCGAGGCGGTCCCGCCAGAGCTCCAGGGCGGCGGCGGTGCGGGTGGTGCGGAGGTCGGCGGCGAGCCCGGAGGTGCGCGGGTCGTTCAAGGTGCAGACGACGTCGTTGTCCTTGGGCAGCCGGCGCCGGGTGACGCCGCTGGCCACCATCTGCGCGTCGCACAGCACCGGTGCGCCGGCGTCGAGCGCCTCGCGGGCGCGTTGCACCACCGCGGGGGAGTAGGCGATGTCCTGGACGAGGTCGACCTGCCCGCAGGCGTGGATCATCCGCACGGCCACGCGGGCGACGTCGCCGGGCAGCCCGCCGAGGTCGGCCTCGGCGCGGATCGTCGCGAACGACTGCCGGTAGATCTCGGCGCCGTCCTTCTCGTACTCGTAGACCACCATCGGGCGGAGAGGCTACGTCGGTGGCCCCGGTCCGCCCGCGCCCGGTCACCCCGTCCGTGACCGTTCGGGCGCTGTCGTGATGCGGGGGAGGACGAGGATCTCGGTGCCGTCGGGCCGGTAGGTGCGCCATCGGCCGTCGGGTTGTCGTTCGACGCGGAACCCGTGGTGGATCTTGGTGTGGTGCCGTTCGCAGAGCAGGGCTGAGTTCTCCAGCGAGGTGTCCCCGCCGTCGGCCCAGTGCACGAGGTGGTGGACGTCGCACCAGTGGGTGGGGGCGTGGCAGCCTGCGAACGCAAGGACCCCTCCGCCCCCCGCCACTCGCAAGCTCGCGGCGGGCCCCTGCGAAGGGGCCGAACGCGGCCGACGTCGAGGGGCTGGCCCTCGGGGCCCAGCACGATGCGGGTGACGGTGCCGTCGCAGGCCAGCCAGCGGGCCCGGGCGGCGGAGATCGTGGCGCCGAAGCCGAGGGTGGCCGCGCCGGGGCCGGTGTCCGGGTCGATGAGGTCCTCCAGGTCCACCCGGACGACCACCTGGGGTTTGTGGGTGCGCAGCACCGGCAGGGCGCCGCACCCGACGGTCCCATCGAACACATGTACGAACACTACCGCCGGCCGACGGCATCCGCAGGGCGAAAGTGCAGGTCAGAGCCGAGTCCACAGATTGCCACCGGCCCTTGACAGCTGACCGATGTCGTCACTCCGCCGGTGCGTCGATCCGGTAGCCGGAGCCGGTGGCGACCACGTCGACGACCGCTCCTCCGGGCCGGCCGCAGCGCCGCTCGCAGCCGGCCCAGTGCTGCCGCGCGCCACCGGCGGGGAGTGAGCCGACCACCACGGCGGCGGTCGCGTCCGCCCGGACGTCGGCGAGCGACTTGGCGCACCCGGGCAGCCCGGCGCAGGCCGTCACGCGGGTCCACGGGCTGGCCGGGTGGAGCACCAGCCCGGCCTCCACCAGCAGCGGGGCCGCCGACCCGTCGGCCAGGTCGGGGACCACGACCCCGCGCCACGGTGTCAGCTGGGCCTCCGCCGCGAGGTCGGCCAGCAGCGAGAGGTGGGCGGCGGTGAGCCGGCCCAGGGGCACGACGGCGGCGAGGGCGGTCCGCCCGTCGTCCTGCCGCACCGCCCCGATCGGGCGCACCCGCGGCTCGGCCGGCACCTCGGTCCGCGCGCCGGCCTGCAGCTCCAGTGAAGCCGCCACCCGCGCCGCCACTCGGGCAGCTCCGTCCACCAGCTCGGCCAGCCGCCAGGCGGTCCCGCCCTGCTCGGCCCGCTCGGCGAGAAGAGCACGGGTCGCCGCCAGCGCGAGCGAGACGGCGTCCGAGGGCCCGGCGCGCAGGCCGGAGTCGACGCCGGCCAGGGTCAGCGCGATCACGCCCGGGGAGAGGGCGAGGAGGCCGACGTCGCCACCGAGCGCGGCGACGTCGCCCCGGCCGTCGTCGAACGTGGCCAGGAACCGGCCCGGAAGCGCCGCGAGGGAGGGATCGGCGCACATGGCGACGTCGAAGGCGCGCACCCAGCCCCGGGCGTCGAGCAGGCCGCCCGCCCGGCCGCTCAGCACGCTGCCCAGCAGGTTCCGCGCGGTCTCGTGGCTGTCGCTGGGCAGCAGCCCGGCCGCCGCGAGCCGGCCACCGAGCTCAGCCGCCGATCCCCGGCGCAGGCCGCGCAGCTGCACGTTGCCGCGGCTGGTGAGCTCCAGCGCGCCGTCGCCGAGCTCGACGGCGGCCACGCCCAGCACCCGCAGCTGCCCGGCGTCGAGCAGCCCGCCGGGGACCCGCACCCGTGCGAGCTCGCCATCGGCGGCGGAGTGGGTCTGCAACGCGCCGGGGCAGGCGTCGGCCCGGTCCCGGAGCGGTGGCGTCGGCGTACCGGTTGATGACATGGCGTCCGCGAGGCTACGTCCCCGGCCGCTCGCGCTCGACCGTCAGCTCCGGTCGGTCACGGGCGTCCCGGTGGACCCCCGGGAACCGGGAGGAGTGCACGTCCAGCCGCCGGCTGCACAGGCTGCGTCCGTCGGCGTCCAACGCCTCCGCGGTGGGTGGCCGACGACCGGCCCACACCACCACCAGGTGGCCGTGCCGGGGCACCCGCAGCAGGCGCGTCCCGACGGCCAACCGGTCGACCTCCCGGCTGGCGCGCACCCGGGCGTAGGAGACGTACCGGGCGCCCCACGGCACCGACCGCCCGCCGTCTCCTCCTCGACGCAGCCGACGCTGCGGCGGGCGAAGAGGGTGCAGGCGACCTCGCCGTCGACGTCCACGGCCAGGGCGGCGAACCGCCGCCGGCGGCTGAGCCGCGCGGGGCTGTCCGGCACGCCGCGCTCGATGAGCGCGACGCTCTCCGCGAGGGCGTCGTAGGCCACCGCCGAAGGCCAGGGGCGCAGGAGCTCAGGAGGCGCGGCGGTCGAAGGAGAGCCACACCCGGCGCCGTTCGGCCCGGCTGTGGGCCGACGCCATGGCCGCGACCCGGCGCTGCTGGTCGGGGGTCGCGGTGTGCTGGACGACCGCCACCTCCGCCTCGCGCATGGCCCGCTCGGCGGCGAACTCCTCGGGGGTCGAGGGGTACTCGTCCGCCTCGTCGGGGCCGGCGTCCATGTTCGCGCCGGACCGGGCGTAGGGGCTGTCGGGCGGCAGGTTGCCGCTCACCCGCCCGTAGGTGCCCAGGAGGAGCAGCACGAGCCCGGCGACGACGGAGAAGACCACGTTGGGGAAGCGGAACGCCAGGACGTTCAGGTCGGTGTTGAGCACGGCGAGGTTGGCCAGCGCCGACACCAGGAACAGCACGCCGACGACGATCATCACCGTCGAGGCGATCCGCGGCCCGCGCACGGCGGCCGCGACCAGGACCACCGCGGTGACGACGGAGATGGTGGACAGCAGGCCGTTCGAGGAGAGACCGAGGACCCGCTCGCCCTCGGTGGAGAAGAAGTCCAGCCCGTCGGCGAAGCCGAGGATGCCGAAGACGGCGATCACCGCGGCGACGACCACCGCGCCGATCCGGTGGACGGCGGGCACCCGGCCGCCGGCGCCGGCGTCGTCCGGTTCGCCGACCCCGGTGCGCGGGGGTTCGGCCCGCACCGGCTCGGCGCGGGCGCCCGCGTCGGGGCCGGCAGGCGGGCTAACCGGTCCCGCCCCGGCGGGTGGGGTGCTGGACGCGGTTCGGTTGCGGCGGAGGTGCGAGCGCAATGCCATGAGGACTCCCTCGGACGGACCGGTCGATACCCGTCCTTCCGATCCCGGGCGGCCTCCGGATGCGGACGGTGGGGGTCGGCTCGCGCTGCGCACGCACCCCGGTAGCGTTCGCCCCACATCACGGCAGTGCAGAAGGAAGCCGGTGCGAGTCCGGCGCGGTCCCGCCACTGTGAGGCCTCCGGGCCGAGCCAGACACTCCGGCTGCCGTGCCCAGCGGAACGGGGCGCGGACCCCGAGGGAGGCGGCGCGGCCGTGTTCACCCTGCTCTCCACGAGCGACACCGACCTGCTCTCGGCCCGGGCCAGCGGCGCGGACTGGCGGCTGGGCAACCCCGCCCGCCTGGACGCCGACGGGATCGCCGCGCTCGCCCAGGGCAGCGCGCTCGTGGTGGTCCGCATCCTCGGTGTGCGCCGCCAGTACGAGGAGCTGATCGCGCCGCTGCTGGGCGGCCCGGCGCCCGTCGTGGTCCTGGGCGGCGAGCAGTTGCCCGACGCGGAGCTGATGGAGCTCTCCACCGTCCCGATGGGCGTGGCCACCGAGGCGCACGGCTACCTGGCCCAGGGCGGCCCCGACAACCTGACCCAGCTGCACCGCTTCCTCTCCGACACCGTGCTGCTCACCGGCGAGGGGTTCGAGCCGCCGTCGGTCGCCCCCGACTGGGGGCTGCTGGACCGCACGCCGCGGACGACGACGGGCCCGCGCGTCGCCGTCCTCTACTACCGCGCGCACCACCTCGCCGGGAACACCGCCTTCGTCGAGGCGCTGTGCACCGCGGTCGAGGAGGCCGGCGCGCAGCCGCTGCCGGTGTTCGTGAGCTCGCTGCGCAGCGTCCCCGACGACCTGCTCGCCACGCTCGGCACCGCCGACGCCCTGGTGGTGACCGTGCTGGCCGCCGGCGGCTCGCGGCCGGCCACCGCGCAGGCCGGCGGTGACGACGGCGCCTGGGACGTCGGGCAGCTCGCCGCGCTCGACGTCCCCGTGATCCAGGGGCTGTGCCTCACCCGGTCGCGCGACGAGTGGCTCGCCGACGACGACGGCCTCTCGCCGCTCGACGTCGGCAACCAGGTCGCGATCCCCGAGTTCGACGGACGCCTGATCAGCGTGCCGTTCTCCTTCAAGGAGACAGACGACGACGGGCTGACCCGCTACGTCGCCGACCCCGAGCGCGCCGCGCGGGTGGCCGGCACCGCCGTCGCCCACGCGCGGCTGCGGCACACCCCGCCGGCCGAGCGCCGCATCGTCGTGATGCTGTCGGCCTACCCGACCAAGCACGCCCGCATCGGCAACGCCGTCGGGCTGGACACCCCGGCGTCGGTGGTGCGGCTGCTGGCCGCGATGCACGGCGCGGGCTACGACGTCGGCCCGTTCGACGGACCCGACGCGCTGCCCGGTGTGGCGGACCTCGACGGCGACGCCCTGGTGCACGCGCTCATCGCCGCCGGCGGCCAGGACGAGAACTGGCTGACCGAGGAGCAGCTCTCCGGCAACCCGGTGCGCATCCCGGCCGACGAGTACCGGAGGCACTTCGACACGCTCCCGGCCGACCTGCGCGAGGCGATGACCGAGCACTGGGGCGAGGCGCCCGGCTCGCTGTTCGTGGACGGCTCCGGGGACGACCAGGCCATCGTCTTCGCGGCGCTGCGCGCGGGGAACGTCGTCGTGATGGTGCAGCCGCCGCGCGGCTTCGGCGAGAACCCGATCGCGATCTACCACGACCCCGACCTGCCGCCCTCGCACCACTACCTCGCGGCCTACTGGTGGTTGCGGTCGGTGTTCGGCGCGCACGCGCTGGTGCACGTCGGCAAGCACGGCAACATGGAGTGGCTGCCGGGCAAGACCGTCGGGCTGTCGGCCTCCTGCGCACCCGACGCCGCGATCGGCGACCTGCCGCTGGTCTACCCGTTCCTGGTCAACGACCCCGGTGAGGGCAGCCAGGCCAAGCGCCGCGCGCACGCCACCCTGGTCGACCACATGGTGCCGCCGATGGCCCGCGCCGAGACCTACGGCGACATCGCCCGCCTGGAGCAGTTGCTCGACGAGCACGCCAACGTCGCGGCGATGGACCCGGCGAAGCTGCCCGCCGTCCGCGCCCAGATCTGGACCCTGCTGCAGGCGGCGAAGCTGGACTCCGACCTCGGGCTCAACGAGCGCCCCGAGGACGACCACTTCGACGAGATGATCCTGCACGTCGACGGGTGGCTCTGCGAGATCAAGGACTCCCAGATCCGCGACGGGCTGCACGTGCTCGGCACGCCGCCCTCGGGGCAGGACCGGGTCGACCTGGTCGTGGCGATGCTGCGCGCCCGGCAGATCTGGGGCGGCTCGGTGGCCCTGCCCGGGCTGCGCGAGGCGCTCGGCCTGACCGAGGACGGCACCGCCGGGTTGCACGAGACCGACCGGATCGAGGCGCTGGCCGCCGCGCTGGTCGGTGCGATGGAGGAGCGCGGCTGGACCGGGGCCGCCGTCCCCGAGGTCGTGCGCGAGGTCCTCGACCGCGACGACGAGGCGGTCGCGGCGGTGCTCCGGTTCGCCGTCGACGAGGTGGTGCCCCGGCTGGCGCGCACCACCGACGAGCTCGACGCCACGCTGCACGCCCTCGAGGGCGGCTACGTGCCGGCCGGCCCGTCGGGCTCCCCGCTGCGCGGCCTGGTCAACGTGCTCCCGACCGGCCGGAACTTCTACTCCGTGGACCCCCGCGCGGTGCCCTCGCGGCTGGCCTGGGAGACCGGCCAGGCGATGGCCGAGTCGCTGGTCGACCGCTACCGCGCCGACACCGGCGAGTACCCGCGCTCGGTCGGGCTCTCGGTCTGGGGGACCTCGGCCATGCGGACCTCGGGCGACGACGTCGCCGAGGTCCTGGCGCTGCTCGGCGTCCGCCCGGTGTGGGACGAGGCCTCCCGGCGGGTGACGGCGCTCGAGCCGGTCCCGCTGGACGAGCTGGGCAGGCCGCGGATCGACGTCACCGTGCGGATCAGCGGATTCTTCCGGGACGCCTTCCCGCACGTGGTCACCATGCTCGACGACGCGGTGAGCCTCGCCGCCTCGCTCGAGGACGAGTCCGACGACGAGAACTACGTCAAGGCCCACGTGGACGCCGACGTGGCCACCCACGGCGACCGCCGGCGGGCCACCACCCGCGTCTTCGGCTCCAAGCCCGGCGCCTACGGGGCGGGGCTGCTCCCGCTGATCGACAGCCGGAACTGGCGCGGAGACGCCGACCTCGCCGAGGTCTACGCGGTGTGGGGCGGCTACGCCTACGGCCGCGACCTCGACGGGGTGCAGGCGCGGCCGGACATGGAGGCGGCCTACAAGCGGATCGCCGTCGCCGCGAAGAACGTCGACACCCGCGAGCACGACATCGCCGACTCCGACGACTACTTCCAGTACCACGGCGGGATGGTCGCCACGGTGCGCGCGCTCACCGGCTCGGCGCCGAAGGCCTACATCGGCGACTCGACCCGGCCCGAGCAGGTGCGCACCCGGTCGCTCACCGAGGAGACGGCGCGGGTGTTCCGCGCCCGCGTGGTCAACCCGAAGTGGCTCGCGGCGATGCGCCGGCACGGCTACAAGGGCGCCTTCGAGCTCGCCGCCACGGTCGACTACCTGTTCGGCTACGACGCCACGACCGGCGTGGTGGCCGACTGGATGTACGAGAAGCTGGCGCAGACCTACGTGCTCGACCCGGAGAACCGGGAGTTCATGGAGAAGTCCAACCCGTGGGCGCTGCACGGCATCGCGGAGCGGCTGCTGGAGGCGGTGGACCGGAAGATGTGGGCGTCGCCCGACCCGCAGGTGCTCGCCGAGCTGCAGCAGGCCTACCTCGACACCGAGGGGGAACTGGAGGGCGGGGAGACGCCGGCGGGGTCGGCTCCGGGACCGCGCCGGGCATAGCGCCGGGCCGCAGGGTCCACCAGCTGCCCTGCAGGGTGTCGAACCCGGGATCTCGTGCCGGGCGGGCGGCTCAACGGTGCCAGGCCGGCCGCAGCAGCTGGGCCACCAGGTCGCGCGGTGGCCGGGGGCGGTGCGAGCGGTCCCCGTTCGCCGGGGGCTCGCCCTGCAGGGACCGTGCCCCCAGCCGCAGGCCGTAGCTGACCAGGTGCCGCAGGGCCACGATCGCTCCGGCCACGACGATCTGCTGCCAGCTGGGGTCGCCCACCAGCCGCAGCAGCCCGGCAGCCACCAGCAGGTCGAGGAGGATGCCGACCGCGAGCGCCGGCCGGCGGGTGACGGCCAGGGCCAGCCCGCTGGAGACCAGCGCGAACGCGGCGACGACCGGGGACATCGCCCCGGTGACCGCGACCAGCGTCGAGCTCACACCGTCCGCCCGGCGCGCCGGTGGTCGGTCGGGTCCTCCGAGGACGCTTCGTCGTCGTCCTCGGCGATCTGGCGCTTCTCCTCCGCGATCTCCTTGCCGAGGAAGTAGTTGAGCACCGTCCGGATGGCCGCGATGGCGGCCAGCTGACCGATCTCCTCCCAGCTCGGCGCGACCGCGGTCTTGAGGACGTCGGCGGCCAGCTGGAACTCCAGGCCGAGCGCGAGGAAGCGGCCCAGCGTGAGCCGGACGGGGACGAACGCCCGTGTGCTCCGGTCGCGGAAGCCGACCCACAGGAAGAGCAGGAACGCCCAGACCGCGCCGATGATGATGACCGCCGCGCCGCAGGCCTCCACGATGACGACCAGGACGTTGACGATCTCCTGCAGCAGCTCTTCCACGGGGCGCCGCATACCCGGGGCGCGTCGCCGGGCACGCATGGTGGTTGCGAGACTGCGCCGATGAGCGAACTGCGCCACTCCGCCTCGATCGTCGTCGCCGCCTCCCCGGAGGAGCTGTACGACCTCGTCTCCGACGTCACGCGGACCGGTGAGTGGAGCCCGATCTGCCAGGAGTGCTGGTGGGACGAGGGTGCCACGGGGAAGGTCGGCGACCGGTTCACCGGGCGCAACGCCACGCCCGACCGCACCTGGGAGACCCGCTCGCGGGTGGTCGTCGCCGACCGCGGCCGCGAGTTCGCCTGGGTGGTCGGCGACGACTTCGTGCGGTGGGGCTTCGGCATGGCGCCGGTCACCGGCGGGACGCAGCTCACCGAGTCGTGGGAGTTCCTGCCCGCCGGCCTGGCGATGTTCGCCGAGCGCTTCGGGGAGCGCGCCGACGAGCAGATCGCGCTGCGCACCCGGCAGGCGCACGAGGGCATCCCGGTGACGCTCGCGGCCGTGAAGCACATCGCCGAGCGGGGCTGATCGGTCGGCTGCCGCCGTCCACCGGCACCGGCCGCGCCGGCCCGGCGCCGTTCCTCGACCAGCCCTCCTGGTCGAACAGGACGGTCAGCCGGTCGGGCTCCACGGACATGACCACGCCGTGCCCCCACTCGCGGTGCCGCACCTCGGCGTTCACCGGGAACGGTGCGTCGCCGACGGCGTGGTCCGCGGCCGTGCCGGCCTCGCACCATCTCGATCCGGGAGCGGATGAGCCGCTGGTGGGTCTCGGACACCTCCACGGCCTCCCGCACCGCCTGGCCGGGGGTGAGGTCCTGGTCCAGAACAACTCCAGCCGGCCGTCGTCGCTCTCGCGCTCCACCGCCAGGCGGAGGTTGGGCCGGTCGAAGCCGGCGACGATCTCGGCCGGGTCGCGCAGGCCCAGTCGTTCCGCGATGCGGCCGGCGCGGGGTCTGCTCACCGCCGGGCCACCGGGTCGCTGCGGACCGGTGGCCTCCGATCCGCCTCCAGCCTCTCCGGGGGCGCCCCGTCGTAGCCTCCCGGCATGCCGGACCAGACCTTCCAGCTCCCTTCCGCCCACGACGTCCCGGTCACCGCCTACCGGTGGGACCCCGCCGGCCCGGTCCGCGGCGTCGTGCAGCTCACCCACGGCATGGGTGAGCACCTGCTCCGCTACGAGGCGCTGGCCGCCGCGCTGACCGCGGCCGGCTGGCTGGTCGTGGGGCAGGACCACCGCGGTCACGGCGCCACGGCCGGCGACGGTGCGTGGGGCGACCTGGGGCCCGGCGGCTGGGACGAGCTGGTGCGCGACATCGGCCGGCTCAGCGCCCACGTGCGCGCCGAGCTCCCCGATGCGCCGCTGGTGCTGCTCGGGCACAGCATGGGTTCCTTCGCCGCGCAGCAGCACGTGCTGGACCACTCCGGGGAGCTCGCCGCCCTGGTGCTCACCGGGACGACGGTGCTGGACCTGATCGAGCCCGCGGTGGACCTGGACGGCCCCACCGACCTCTCGGCCTTCAACGCCCCGTTCCAGCCGGCCCGCACCGACTACGACTGGCTCTCCCGCGACGAGGCGCAGGTGGACGCCTACGTGGCCGACCCGCGGTGCGGCTTCGGCCTGGCCGCCGCCGACAGCCGGCAGATGTTCCTGGCCGGGCGGCAGCTGGCCGACATCGAGCGGCTGCGCGGGCTCCGCGACGACCTGCCGGTCTACGTGGCGGTGGGCGACGCGGACCCGCTCAACGGCCGGCTCGCGCTGGTGCAGGTGCTGGTCCACCGGCTGCGGGAGGCCGGCGTCCGGGACGTGACGCTGCAGGCCTACCCCGGCGCCCGGCACGAGGTCTTCAACGAGACCAACCGCGACGAGGTGGTCCGCGACCTGCTGACCTGGCTCGATCGGGTCGTCCCCGCGGGCTGAGCACGGCGCCGCGGGCCCGGTTCACAGCCGACACCCAGGGAGCTCCCCGGGAAACACCACCTCGGCGAGGGAGCCTCGCCCTCCCGAGCGAAGAGGAGGCGCCGTGGTCAGCAGCACGGTCCCGTCCGCAGCGCCCCGGAGCGGTGCGTCCGCGGCGCCGTCCGGCCGCGTCCTCCTGGTCGTGGGCGGGCTGCCGGGCAGCGGCAAGACCACGCTGCTGCGGCGCCTGCTCGCCGACGACGCCCCCGGCGTCGCCGCCCTGGACTCCGAGGACGTCGCCGCCCGGGTGCGCCGGGCGGGGATCGGCGTCCCGTACCGGCTGCTGCGGCCGTGGGTGCACTGTTGGCACCGGTGGCGCGTGCTGCGGACGGTGGGCGGCGACGCGCCGCTGGTCGTGCTCACCGACCCGTGGACCAGTTCCCCGTGGCGGAGCCTGGTGGCGCGGGTGGCCCGCCGGTCGGGCCGGACGCTGCGCGTGGTGCTGCTCGACGTGCCGCCCCCGCTCGCCCGGGCGGGCCAGCGGGCGCGCGGCCGGACGCTGCCGGGCGGCCGGATGCGGCGCCACGCGGCCCGGTGGAGCCGGTACCTCGAGCGGGTGCAGGCCACACCCGAGGGGGTCCTCGTCGTCGACCGGCCGGGGGGTGACGAGCTGACCTGGGAGGTCGCCCTGGGGGAGGCGGAGCCCGGGGCCGGCAGCGCCCTTCGCCACTGCCGTGTTGACTGAGCCGCGGGGCCGCCCGGTCCCTTTCGCACCGAGCTCCTGGAGGACGGCATGCACGTCGGCGTCGACAGCTTCGTCGCGGCGGTGACCGATCCGCGCACCGAGCGGCTGATCGGCCCGGAGGAGCGGATGGCGCACCTGCTCGAGGAGATCGAGCTCGCCGACCGAGTCGGGCTGTACTCCTTCGGCATCGGCGAGCACCACCGCAGCGAGTACTACGACTCCGCGCCGCCGGTGATCCTCGGGGCCGCCGCGGCGCGCACCTCGCGCATCCGGCTGGGCAGCGCGGTCACCGTGCTGAGCGCCGCCGACCCGGTGCGCGTCTTCCAGCAGTTCGCCACCCTCGACCTCATCTCCCGCGGCCGGGTCGACCTCGTGGTGGGGCGTGGCTCGTTCACCGAGGCCTTCCCGCTCTTCGGCCTCAGCCTGGCCGACTACGACGAGCTCTTCGCCGAGAAGCTCGACCTGCTGCTGCGCATCCGGGCGTCGGAGCACGTCACCTGGTCGGGGAAGCACCGGCCGCCGCTCACCGGGCAGGGCGTCCACCCTCGCCCGCTGCAGGACCCGCTGCCGATCTGGGTGGGGGTCGGGGGCACGCCGGAGTCCTTCGCGCGGGCCGGGCTGCTGGGTCTCCCCCTGATGGTCGCGATCATCGGCGGGGAGCCGCGCCAGTTCGCCCCGCTGGTCGACCTCTACCGCCGGGCCGGTGCGCACGCCGGGCACCCGCCCGAGGCGCTGCAGGTGGGGCTGCACGTCTTCGGCTTCGTGGCGGAGAGCACGCAGGCCGCCGCCGACACGATCTACCCGGGCTGGCACGAGATGTTCGCGAAGATCTCCCGCGAGCGGGGGTTCGCCACCCCGACACGGGCGCAGTTCGACGCCACCAGCGGCCCGGACGGCGCGTTCTTCATGGGCGACCCGGACACCGTGGCCGCCAAGCTGCGGCGGGTGTCCGAGCAGCTGGGCGGCGTGGACCGCGTGGCGCTGCAGATGACCAACCCGCGGCTGGGGCACGAGGACCTGCTGCGCGGCATCGAGCTCCTCGGCACCGACGTCGCCCCGCAGGTCGCCGGGGCCTGACGGCGGGCCGTCGCCCGCGGCCCCGGGGGACGCCGGCGACGGGCCGGGGGCTCAGGCCAGGCCCTCGTCGTGCGGCCCGATGCTGGCCGAGGGGTCGACGCCCTCGTCGGCCGCGGGCTGGACCGGGCCCTCGCCGGGCTCGGACCCGGAGCCGGCCGCGGTGTTGCGCGAGGAACGCTCCGGATCGGTGACGTCGGTCGTCGTCGGCGCCTGCCCGATCCGCCTGGCGGCCTCTCCGGTGCCGGTCTCCTCGAGGTTTCCGTCGGTCACGTCTGCTCCTCTCGTACGGGGTCGCCCCTGCGCGCGCGGCGTACCTCCAGGCCGTCTCAGGACACGTCGGCGGGCGCACCGGTGTGGTGCGCGCAACCGTCGGGCGTGGCGCGCCGGAAGGTGCTGGGAGCCGATCCGTACGAGGATGGGGACGTGGTGAGAACGCGGAAGGTCGGACCTGAGGACGCACGCTCCTGGCTGCTGGTGAACGGGGCGCGGACGGAGCTCTTCGACGTCGCCCACGAGTCACGGGCCGATGCGGTGGTGCTCGACATCGAGGACGCCGTCGACCCCGCCCGCAAGGGCGAGGCGCGCGAGGGCGTCGTCCAGTGGCTCTCCCGCGAGGACCGCAGCGCCTGGGTGCGGATCAACGACCACGAGACGCCGTACTGGGCCGACGACATGGCGGGGCTGGCCGGGCTGCCCGGGCTGCTCGGCGTCATGCTCGCCAAGGCCGAGGCCGCCGAGCACGTGACGGAGACGTTCGACCGTCTCGGCGGCGCCACGCCCGTCCTCGCGCTGGTCGAGTCGGCGCTCGGCATCGAGGAGGCGGTGAACATCGCCCGGGCCCGTGGGGCCTTCCGCCTCGCGTTCGGCAGCGGCGACTACCGCCGCGACACCGGCACCAGCGCCGACGAGCTGGCCATGTCCTACCCGCGGACGCGCCTGGTGCTGGCCAGCCGCATCGGTGGCCTGCCCGGGCCGATCGACGGCCCGACCGTGAGCACCAGCCTGCCGGTCCTGCGGGAGCAGAGCGCCGTCACCGTCTCCCTCGGGCTGACCGGGAAGCTGTGCCTGGACATGGACCAGCTGCCGGTGATCAACGAGGTCATCAGCCCCGCGCCTTCGGACGTCGCCTGGGCTCGTGACTTCCTCGCCGACTTCGACGCCCGCGGGCAGGTCATCCGCGACGGCAGCGACCTGCCCCGCCTCGGCCGCGCACGCAAGATCGAGCGGCTGGCCGGGATCTTCGGGGTCGAGCCCGTCTGACGCTCAGGCCACGGTGACGACGCGGTCGCGGCCCTGCCGCTTCGCCGCGTACAGCGAGGCGTCGGCGCGGCCGAGCACCTCCGCGGGCGTGCTGCCGCCGCCGGCGATCCCGATGCTGACGGTCACCGGGACGCCACCGGTCAGCGCCGCCCACGGGTGCTCGGCGATCGCCCGGCGGACGCCCTCCAGGTGCCACGCCGCCGCACCGGGCCCGGTGCCGGTCTGCACCAGCAGGAACTCCTCGCCGCCCAGCCGGGCGGCGAACGACCCGGCGGAGCCCGTGGCGGTCTCCTGGAGGATCGCGGCGACGGCCCGCAGCACCTGGTCACCGACCTCGTGGGAGCAGGTGTCGTTGACCCGCTTGAAGTGGTCGAGGTCCAGCAGTGCCACGGTCACGTCGCCCGGGCGGGCCGCCAGCAGGCGCGGCAGCTCCTCGTCGACGTAGCGGCGGTTGTACAGCCCGGTCAGCGGGTCGCGCAGCGAGAGCTCCCGGTACCTGCGGCTCTGCCGGCGGGCCTCGGTGGTCTCGTACATGGCCTGCAGCGCGCGGGCCCGCGCGTCGCGCTCGCCCGACTGCAGCTCCATGAGCTCGGCGCAGTAGCGCTTGTGCTCCTCGTACGCCGCCCGGAAGCGACCGCGGGCCGCGTGCAGCTCGGCCAGCTCGCGGCGGGCCCGCACGCGGATGGACGTCAGCCCGAACCGCTCGCAGCGGCGCACGCACTCGTCGAGGCTCTCCTGCGCCTCGTCCAGGCGCCCGCGGCGACGGCGGATCTCGGTGAGGGTCAGCAGGAAGTCGGCCCCGGCGTCGCCGTCCAGCGAGGCGTCGAGCAGCTCCGGGTGGAGACCGGGCGCCATGGCGGTCTCGGCGTCCTCGAGGCACCCCAGCTCCATGAGGGCACGGCCGATCGTGTCCAGCCGGCCGACCCCGAGCGGGATGCCGTGCCGCGCCGCCAGCTCCTGCAGCTTCCGGCTCCAGACCAGGGCCTCCTCGAACCGCCCGGAGAGGCTCTCGCAGTAGGTGCGGTTGTTGAGCACGAGCAGCTGCCGGTCGACGTCGTCGATCTCCTCGGCCAGCTCCAGCACGTGGTCGTAGCGGTCACGGGCGGCGAGGTCGCCGTTGAGCCCCAGGCAGTCGGCCAGCCGCGCGTGGAGGTCGATCCGGGTCTGGGGCCGGACCTCCTCGTCGATCAGCTCGACGGCGCGGACGGCGTGCTCCAGCGCCAGGGAGAGGTCGCCCAGCTCCTGGAACACCGCGGTCAGGACGAAGTGGCTCCGCGCCAGGAGGCGCCGGGAGCCGCGGTCGGCGGCCCAGCGGTTGATCTCCTCGGCCACCCGGCCGGCCTCGGCCACGTTGCCGAGCCGCCGCACCAGGTCGGCCTGCACCAGCCGGGCGCGCTGCTCCAGCTCGGGCATGCGCAGCCGGCGGGCCTCGGTCAGCGCCTGCTCGGCCCGCTGTTCGAGGCCGTCGTCGTCGAACCGGGAGCGGTCCTCCAGCTCGTCGATCCGCGCCGAGAGCGGCGCCGCGCCGGCGTCCGGGGGACGTGGTACGGGCAGGTCGGGAGCACGCTCCCCACCGGATCGTTCCGCCACGCTGGTCACCCGACCCCATCGGCCGGTCGCCGGCCCGGCTCCAGCGTCCGGCCCCGGGAACCCCCTCGTACGGGTGGGGTCAGCCCTCGGCGAGCCAGATCGCGGTGTGCGGCGGCAGCGCCACGGTCGCCGGGGAGCGGCGCACGTGCGTGTTGGACGCCAGCAGGACCGTGCCGCGGGTGCGCACCAGCGTCGTGCCCGTGCCCATGTTGACCACGCACCGGACCACGCTGCCGTCACCGGCGGTGCACCGGACAGTGAGGACGTCGCCCCGCGTGCTGACCGTGGCCTCGCCGGAGCCCAGCGCCGGGTGCGCCTCGCGCAGCGCCAGCGCCCGCCGGTAGAGGGTCAGCATCGAGCCGCCGTCGCGCGACTGGCGGGACACGGCGTACCGGTCCCACTGGTCGGGGATCGGCAGCCAGGGCTCGGCGTCGGGCCGGGTGGAGAAACCGACCCCGGGTGCCGGGTTCCAGGGCATCGGCACGCGGCAGCCGTCCCGCCCGCTGCGGGCGCCGCCGCTGCGGAAGAAGATCGGGTCCCGCTTGGCCTCGTCCGGGACGTCGGCCTGCGGCAGGCCCAGTTCGTCGCCGGCGTAGACGTAGGCGGAGCCGGGCAGCGCCAGCATCAGCAGCGCGGCGGCCCGGGCGCGGGCGGCGCCCACGGCGCCACCGCCGAACCGGGTGACCTGCCGGTCCTTGTCGTGATTGCCGAGCACCCAGGAGACCGGGGCGCCGACCTCGCCGAAGGCGTCCAGCGCGCTGCGCACGCCGTCGGCGAAGGCCTCGGTCGACCAGGCCGACTTCAGCAGCCGGAAGCTGAACGACTGGTGCATCTCGTCGGGGCGCGAGTACAGGGCGACCTCGCGCGGGTCGGCCAGGCACACCTCGCCGACGAGCATCGTGTCGGGGTACTCGTCGCAGATCGACCGCCAGCGCCGCCAGACGTCGTGCACCTCGGGCTGGTTCCAGGTCATCGCCTGCTCGGGGCCGTGCCCGAACAGGGTGGGGGAGTAGGCCCCCGGGTTGTCGCGCAGGCCGGCGTCCTTGAACAGGCCGTAGGCGACGTCGACGCGGAAGCCGCTGACGCCGCGGTCGAGCCAGAAGCGCAGGGTCCGCTCGAAGTCCGCGGCGACGGCCGGGTCGCGCCAGTTGAGGTCGGGCTGCTCGGGGGCGAACAGGTGCAGGTACCAGCGGCCGTCGGGGGTGCGCGACCACGCCGGCCCGCCGAAGAGCGACTGCCAGTTGTTCGGCGGCTCCTCCGACGGCGGCGCGAAGTGGTAGCGCGACGCCTCGAGGCACCCCGGGTCGGCCAGCGCGGCCTGGAACCAGGGGTGCCGGTCGGAGGTGTGGTTGGGAACGACGTCCAGCACCACCCGCAGGCCCAGCGCGCGGGCCTCGGCGACGAGCGCCTCCAGGTCGGCGACGTCGCCGTACTCCGGGTCGACGGCGCGGTAGTCCACGATGTCGTAGCCGCCGTCGGCTCCCCCGGAGGGGTAGTGCGGGTTGATCCACACCGCGTCGACGCCCAGCCACGACAGGTAGGGCAGCCGGGACCGCAGCCCGGCGAGATCCCCGATGCCGTCGCCGTTGCCGTCGGCGAACGAGCGCAGGTAGACCTGGTAGACCACCGCCGACCGCCACCACGGGGACGTCGACGACCGTTCCGCGACCTGCCGACGGGTCGCGGTCCG
The DNA here is from genome assembly GCF_054050875.1 of Blastococcus sp. SYSU DS0541. NCBI lineage: Bacteria > Bacillati > Actinomycetota > Actinomycetes > Geodermatophilales > Geodermatophilaceae > Blastococcus > Blastococcus sp. SYSU DS0541. The sequence goes on from NZ_JBJHAD010000016.1 coordinate 33,595, forward strand.
CACCGATGCGAGCCGCACTGCCATGCGCCCTCCATCGGCACCCTCCCGGGCTCCTGACGCACAGAGGGGGTCGGAGTGACCCGTGTTCCGGCTCGTGACCTCCCCGAGACGTGCCCGCGCGCCGCCGGCATCGCGGCCGGGGGTGGCGCCGGCCGGCGGGACACCCGGTCCCGCGGCAGGTCAGGATGGCCGCATGGCAGAAGACGCACGGACCCACGACCTCGTCGTCTACGGGGCCACCGGCTTCGTCGGCCGGCTGCTGGCGGGCTACCTCGCCGACCACGCCCCGCCCGAGATCCGCATCGCGCTGGCCGGCCGTTCCCGGGAGCGGCTCGAGGAGGTCCGCCGGGCACTGCCCTCCGGCGGTCGGAACTGGACCCTGGTCGAGGCCGACTCCACCGACCCCGCCTCGCTGGACGCCCTCGCGGCCGCGACCCGCGTGCTGGTGACGACCGTGGGCCCGTACGCCCGGTACGGGCTGCCGGTCGTGGAGGCCTGCGCCCGGGCCGGCACCCACTACGCCGACCTCACCGGCGAGGTGCTCTTCGTCCGGGACGCGATCGACCGCTGCGACGCCGTCGCCCAGGAGACCGGCGCGCGGATCGTGCACGCGTGCGGCTACGACTCGATCCCCTCGGACCTCAGCGTGTTCCTGCTGGCCCGGCAGGCCGCGGCCGACGGCGCCGGCTGCCTGCGCGACGTGCAGCTGGTCGCCACCCTGCGGGGCGGGTTCAGCGGCGGGACCATCGACTCGATGCGCGCACAGGTGGAGGCGCTGCAGGCCGACCCGGCCCGGCGCCGGGTGGTCGGCGACCCCTTCGCGCTGAGCCCCGACCGGGCGGCGGAGCCCGACACCCGCCAGCCGCGGGACGCCGGCATGCCCACGCAGACCCCCGACGGTCGGTGGACGGCGCCGTTCGTGATGGCCCCCTTCAACACCCGCATCGTCCGGCGCAGCAACGCGCTGCAGGACTGGGCCTACGGGCGGGAGCTGCGGTACGGCGAGGTGATGGGCGTGGGGCGCGGCCCGGTGGGCGCCGTGACCGCCGCCGGGGTCACCGCCGGGCTGCTCGCCACCGTGTCGGCGATGAGCCTCTCGCCGACCCGCGCGCTGCTGGACCGGGTGCTGCCCGCGCCCGGCACCGGCCCCAGCGAGTCCGTCCGGGAGAAGGGCTGGTTCCGCATGGTCGTCGACGCCACCGCCGAGGACGGGCGGCGCTACCGGGCGACGGCCGCGGGCAGCGGTGACCCGGGGTACAAGGCCACCGCCGTGATGCTCGGGGAGAGCGCCCTCGCGCTCGCCCTGGACGGCGACCGGCTGCCCGACCGGGCGGGGTCGCTCACCCCGGCGACGGCGATGGGGGAGGTGCTGGTCGAGCGGCTGCGGGCTGCCGGGCACGCCTACGAGTTGGTCGCGGTCTGAGAGTCCTCCCGTGGGCCGGCCGACCGCCTCCGGAGCAGGCGTCGGGGGGCATGGCTAGGGTTGACCGACATGCCGACCAGCGCACCGGGACAGCCCGCGGGGACGATCCGGGACCTGGGCCTCCCCGCCCGGGCGGTCACCGCCCTCAGCCGCGCCGGGATCACCGAGGTCGAGGCGCTCGCGACCCTCAGCCGGCGGGAGCTCAGCGCCGTCGCGGGCCTCGGCCCCGGGCTGGTGGCCGCGATCCGGGCCGTCGTCCCCGAGCCGCCCGCCCGGCTGCGGGGCGCCGACGACCGGCCCGGTGCGGCGGCGCGGGACGGCGAGGGACCGGTGGCGCCGGTCATCCCGTCGTTCGAGTCGCTGCGGGGGCCGCGGCGCCGGTCGGCGGTCGACCTCCTGCTGCCCGGGGCCCCGGAGCGGCGGGAGGCCCGGGAGCAACAGGCCGTCCCCTCCCCGCCCCCCGCGCCGCCCCGGCCCGTCGCCCCCGCCGGCCGCTCCACGCCGGGCGGGGCCGGGGACCCTCCCGCCGTCCGCCCGCCCGACTACGCCGACCTGCTCCGCCTGGGCGTGCACGTCGCCCGCGCGGTCCTGGTCCTGCCGGCGCGCTGCCTGCACCGGCTGCTCGGCCGGGGCGCCCCGCCGACCCCGTAGGCCCGGGGCGCGGGTGGAGCGGGTCCTGCTCCGGCGCAGCGGTGAGGCGGTGGAGGCCGTCGAGCTCGACGCGGACGGGGCGACCGGCGCGCGGCTGGACCGGGCGGCGCTGGCCGGGTACGTGCGTCGGCGCGAGACGGGCCCCGCGCCGGTCCGCTGGGTGTGGGACGACACCACCCGCTGGTACCCGGCGCTGCTCGCGGCCGGGGTCCGGGTGGAGCGGTGCAGCGACCTGCGGCTGGGCCACGCGATCCTGCGGCGGTCGCCGTTCGCCGCCCGGGAGCTGCTGGCCGGGGAGGACACCCCGGGCTGGGACGCGCTGGCGCCCGGCCCGCCGCCGGAGTCGGCCCTGTTCCCGCTGGCCGACCCCGCCGACCTCCTCGACCCGCTGGCCGAGCACCGGCGCCAGCAGGCGACCGTGGCCGCCTCGCCGGAACGGGACCGGCTCGCCCTGCTGCTGGCCGCGGAGTCCTCCGGTGCGCTGGTCGCGGCCGAGCTCGCGCACACCGGGCTGCCGTGGCGCACCGACGTGCACGAGCGCCTGCTGACCGGCCTGCTCGGTCCGCGCCCGTCGGCCGGTGCTCGCCCGGCGGTCCTCGAGCGGCTGCTGGGCGAGGTCCGGAGGTCGTTCGGGGCGCCCGCGCTCAACCCCGACTCGCCCGGCGAGCTGCTGCGGGTCCTGCAGCACGCCGGGCTGCCGATCGCCGATACCCGGTCCTGGACGCTGGAGCAGCTGGACCACCCCGGCATCCCGGCCCTCCTGGAGTACCGGAAGCTGTCCCGGCTGCTCGCGGCCAACGGGTGGGCGTGGCTGGACACCTGGGTGCGCGACGGCCGGTTCCGCGCGGTCTTCGTCCCCGGTGGGGTGGTGACCGGGCGGTGGGCGTCCTCCGGGGGTGGGGCGCTCTCGGTGCCCACCGTCGTCCGGCCAGCGGCGGTCGCCGACCAGGGGTGGCGGTTCGTCGTCGCCGACGTCGCCCAGCTGGAGCCGCGGGTGCTGGCGGGGATGAGCGGGGACGGGGCCATGGCCGAGGCGGCGCGGGCCGCCGACCTCTACGCGGGGATGGTCGCCGCGGGCACCGTGGCCACCCGGGCCGACGCCAAGCTCGGCATCCTCGGCGCGATGTACGGCGGCACCCGGGGTGAGAGCGGGCGCATGATGCCCCGGCTGGCGCGCCGCTACCCCCGCGCCATCGGGCTGGTGGAGGACGCCGCCCGCGCCGGGGAGTGCGGCGAGGTGGTGCACACCCTGCTCGGCCGGGGGTCGCCGCGGCCCGGGGCGTGGCCGCACGAGGAAGGGGACCGGGCCCGCCGCGCCTGGGGCCGGTTCACCCGCAACTTCGTCGTCCAGGGCACGGGCGCGGAGTGGGCGCTGTGCTGGCTGGCCGACCTCCGCAACCGGCTGTGGCGGCTCGGGGACGGCGACACCGTCGGCGCGCGGCCGCACCTGGTGTTCTTCCTCCACGACGAGGTGGTGGTGCACACGCCCGAGCACCTGGCCGACGAGGTGGCCGAGGCGGTCCGCGCCGCCGCGGCGACCGCCGGGCGGCTGCTGTTCGGCGCCTTTCCCGTCGACTTCCCGCTCGACGTCGCCGTCGTGCGGTCCTGGGCGGACGCCGGCTGACGCGCGCCCGCGCTACACCACCGACCGGGCCGGCGGCCCACCGCGACACACGTCACGTCCTGGAAATCGGCGCCTGCGGATTGTCACGACTGCATAACGACGGTTACGGTGGCTGGGCCCGGCCGGTCGTTCTCTCCCCGCCAGGGGAGGTCCGCCGGGCGCCGCCGAGCCGTCCTCCGGGACGGGCCGGGGACCCACCGCAGCACTGGGGTGAATCGCGCGCCGGCCACGTGACGGCGCGGGTAGGGCGACTTCCTGCGCCCGAATCCGTCAGCTAACCCGGTAGGCGGCACCACGGAAGAAACGGAGAGCCGCCCCGAATGGCGCGCCCCTGCACCGCCGCACGACCCTGCGCCCGCCGGCACCGCCGCCTCCGGGCCCGTCCGCGGATCTGATCGCACGCGCCGCCCGGCGCCCCGCCGGTCGCCCGCCGACCCGCACCGGCCTCCCCGCCGCTGCGTGCCGGCCCCGCGACCCGCGCCCGGGCCCGCTGTCCGCATCCTCCGCGGTCCGCCGTCACCGGCCGACCGCGCCCCACACCCCGGAGCACCCGAACACCATGGACCCCCGCACCACCACCGGCCGACGCGGCCGGCTCGCCCTCCACCGCCCGCCGGCGTCCGTCCGCCGGCCGGCCCTCTACCTCGCCGTCGCGGTCGCCGGCGCCGTCCTGGTCAACGGCCTCGTCGGTACCGACCCCGCCGTCCAGGCCGGGGCCACCACCTCCGAGTCCGTCAGCGTCGCCCAGGAGCTGGGCCTCTCCGCGCAGTCGGGCCCCGTCGACGTCACCGAGGACCTCCAGGCGCTGGAGGACCTGGCGGCCAGCCGCAGCACGCGCGAGGCCGACCAGGCCGCCGCGCAGCAGGCCCAGGCCGCCGCCGACCAGGCGGAGCTGGACCGGCAGAAGGCGGAGGCGGAGGCCGTGGCCCGCGCCGAGGCCGAGAAGAAGGCGGCCGAGGAGGCCGCGGCGGCGGAGGCCGCGGCGGCCGAGCAGGCCCACGAGCACGCCCCGGCGGCCCCGGCCAGCCCGACGCAGCAGGCGCGGGCGGCAGCCACCGCCGCCGCCTCGGTGGCGGCCTCCGCCGTCGCCCGCATCACCAACAGCTCCGGCAGCGTGCGCCCGCAGGTCCAGGCCGCGGCCGACGCCGTGGTCAGCAACGTGCCCGGCGCCGCGGGGATCACCCTGGGCGGCACCCGGCCCAGCGCCGCCGACCCGGGCGGGCACCCCTCGGGGCTGGCGCTGGACTACATGGTGATGTCGAACGCCGCCCTCGGGGACGCCATCGTCGAGTACCACCGCGCGCACTGGGCCGAGCTCGGCGTGGACTACCTCATCTGGGAGCAGCGGATGCTCTCCTCGCCGGGCGGCTCCTGGCAGGCCATGGAGGACCGCGGCAGCGGCACGGCGAACCACTTCGACCACGTGCACGTCAACTACAACTGAGCACTCCCGCAGCGGCTCCCAGGTGACCCGGCGGATCCCGGCCGGGTGCCTGCGTGCTGTCCCTCTCGGAGCGGATCCCCGCGGCCGGTAGGGCGGTCGGCCCGGCCGACCGCCGCTTGCAACCTCGTCGGGCGTGTCGCGGTTCAGGCCCCCTCGTGGTGGGCACCCATGAGAGGCGCACGGGCACGCGAGGACGCACGGGGTGGACCTCGCGAGCACCGACACGAGGAGATTCGGGAGATTCGGGAGTGACCACGGCCGGAACCAGCCGACGATGCCTGGACGGCCGCTACCAGCTCCACGAGCTCATCGCCGTCGGTGGCATGGGCGAGGTCTGGCGGGCCAGTGACCAGCAGCTCCACCGGACGGTGGCGGTCAAGGTGCTCCGCAGCGAGTACGCCGACGACCCCGTCTTCGTCGCCCGCTTCCGCGCCGAGGCCCGCCACGCGGCCGGGTTGAGCCACCCGAACATCGCCGCCGTCCTCGACTACGGGGAGACGACGGCCCCGGACACGGGCGAGCACCTGGCCTACCTGGTGATGGAGCTGGTCGAGGGCACGTCGCTCTCGGCGCGGCTGGCCGAGGAGGGCTCGCTGGACACCCGGGCCACGCTGGCGCTGCTGCGGCAGGCGGCCGCGGGCCTGGCCGAGGCGCACCGCGCCGGCGTGGTGCACCGCGACGTGAAGCCGGCCAACATCCTGCTCGGCCCGGACGACACGGTGAAGCTCACCGACTTCGGCATCTCGTGGTCGGCGGGGAGCGCCCCGATCACCGGAACCGGCCAGGTCGTGGGCACCGCCCAGTACATGTCGCCCGAGCAGGCGCGGGGGGAGCACGTCAGCCCGGCCAGCGACGTCTACGCCCTCGGCCTGGTCGGCTACGAGTCCCTCACCGGGCACCCCGCCTTCGACGGCGACAACCCGGTCACCGTCGCGCTCAAGCAGGTGCAGGAGGCCCCCGAGCCCCTCCCTGCGGAGCTGCCGCCGGACGTCCGCGCCCTCATCGACGCCGCCCTGGTCAAGGACCCCGACGAGCGCCCGCGCGACGGCGGGGCCTTCCTCGCCGCGATCGAGGAGACGATCCGGCGGCCGTCCGGCGAGGCCCCGACGCAGTCGGTGGTGGCGGCGCCGGTGCAGCGTGAGCGCCGGGCGGAGCGCGCGCGCAAGGCGGCCGCGAGGCGCCGGCCCGCCCGGGTGACCCGTCCGGAGCCCGGACCATCCGCCCGCCGTCCGCTCGTCGCGGTGCTGCTGCCGCTGGTGGCCCTGCTCCTGCTCGGCGCGGGTGCGGTGGCTCTCGTCTCCGGACCTGGGCCGGACACCACCGCCTCGGACTCCTCGGCCGGCGTGGTCTTGCACAGCGAGGACTACCTCGGCCGCCCCGCCGCGGAGGTCGCGGCCGAGCTCGGCGCCCTCGGCCTCACCGTCCGGCAGGTGGAGGACCCGACTCGGGAGCGCGCCCCCGGCACGGTGACCGGCCTCGACCCGGTGGTCACCCTGCTCCGCCCGGGTGACGTGGTCCGCCTCTCCGTCGCCGTGCGGCCCGGCGCGCGCTCGCCCGTGCCGGCGCCCTCCACCGGTGGGGGTGCGACGCCGGTGCTGCGTCCCGAGCCTGTCGCGCCCGCCCCGGAGCTCCCGGCGGAGGACCCGGTCCGGAACGGCCCGGCTGCGGGCGGTGGGAGCGCTCCGGCCCCCGGCCGTCCCGCGGCGCCCACCGGCGACCCCACGACCCCGGCCGGGGGCGGCGACCCGACGGGCGAGCCGACCACCCCGGCGCAGGGCGGCGACCCGACGGGGGAGACGGCGACCCCGCCGGAGACCGGCGGCCCCACGAGCGAGCCGACCACCCCGCCCGAGACCGGCGGCCCCACGAGCGAGCCGACCACCCCGCCCGAGACCGGCGGCCCCACGAGCGAGCCGACCACCCCGCCCGAGACCGCCGGCCCCACGAGCGAGCCGACCACCCCGCCCGAGACCGCCGGCCCCACGAGCGAGCCGACCACCCCGCCCCAGACCGAGGACGAGGAGGACGGGGACGACGGCGGTGAGGACGACGGTGACGAGGACGACGGCGACGACGAGGACGTCGATCCGGAGGCGTCCGGGCAGGTGTCGTCCGCCGCGCGGGTCTGACCGCGCGAGCGCCGTGGCCTGACGACCGGTCAGCCGCGGGCGGGGGTCATCGCCTCGCGGGCGTGGTCCACCACAGCGGTACGGGGACGCGGCTCAGAGCAGCCGGTCGAGGTCGTCCGGCCCGGGGGCGGTGCCGCCGGAATCGGGCAGGGGTGAGGCGTCGGGGACGTCGTCGTCGGGGGGCTCCGGGGCCACCGGCCCCTCGGCGTAGAGGGTGTCGGGGTCCCGGGGGTCCATCTCGCGCGGCACGGACGGCGACTACCCGGCGGCGGCGCGGTGAACCCGCCCGGCCCCGCCCTGACCGCTCAGGTGCCGCAGAAGGTGCGGTACGCCCCGAAGTCCTGCGGCGCGGGCCCCGCGTAGCGCTCCAGGCCGGGCCGCTCGTCGAAGGGCTGGGTCACGGCCTCCAGGAGCCGCCGGAGCGGCGCGAGGTCGCCCTCGGTCGCCTCCTCGAGGGCCTCCTCGACGAGGTGGTTCCGCGGGATGTAGACCGGGTTGACGCCGTCCATGCCGTCGGCGTCGGGGTGCAGCGCCCGCCAGCGCTCCAGCCAGCCGTCGATGCCGGCCAGGTCGAGGAAGAGCAGGCGCACGCGCTCGACGTCGCCCCGGGCCGCCGCGCCGAGCCCGCGGAACAGCGAGGTGAGGTCGACGTGGTCGCGGGCGAGCAGGGCGAGCAGCTCCTCGGCCAGCTCGCGCACCACGGCGTCGTCGGTCCCGTCGGGCAGCCCGAGCTTCGCGCGCACGCCGGCGGTCCAGGCCGCCTCGTACCGCGGGGCGAACTGGCGCAGCGACCCGACGGCGAGCGCGACCGCCTGCTCCTGGTCCTCCGACAGCAGCGGCAGGAGCGCCTCGGCCAGCCGGGCGAGGTTCCACTCCGCGACCACCGGCTGGTTGCCGTAGGCGTAGCGCCCGGAGTGGTCGATGGAGCTGTAGACGGTGGCCGGGTCGTACGCGTCGAGGAAGGCGCACGGGCCGTAGTCGATCGTCTCGCCGGAGATGGTGGTGTTGTCGGTGTTCATGACGCCGTGCACGAAGCCGACCAGCATCCAGCGGGCCACCAGCGCGGCCTGGGCGGCGACGACGGCGTCGAACAGGGCCAGGTAGGGCTGGTCGGCCTCCGCCGCCTGCGGGTGGTGCCGGGCGATGGCGTGGTCGGCCAGGCGGCGGAGCAGGTCGACGTCGCCGGTGACGGTGGCGTACTGGAAGCTGCCCACCCGCAGGTGGCTGCTGGCCACGCGGGCCAGGACGGCGCCGGGCAGCAGCGTCTCGCGGCGCACGGCGCGGCCGGTGGCCACCACGGCGAGGGCCCGCGTCGTAGGGATGCCGAGGGCGTGCATCGCCTCGCTGACCACGTACTCGCGCAGCATCGGGCCGATCGCGGCGAGGCCGTCGCCGCCGCGGGCGAACGGCGTGCGGCCCGAGCCCTTGAGGTGCAGGTCGCGCGGGGCGCCGTCCGGGCCGGTGAGCTCGCCGAGCAGCAGGGCGCGCCCGTCGCCGAGCCGCGGGGTGAACCCGCCGAACTGGTGCCCGGCGTAGGCCTGCGCGACCGGGGTGGCGCCGTCGGGGACGAGGGTGCCGGCCAGCAGGCGGACGCCGTCGGGGGAGCGCAGGGTCGCGGCGTCCAGACCCAGCTCCGTGGCCAGCGGCTCGTTGAGGAGCAGCAGCCGGGGATCGGGGGTCTCCTCGGCGTGCCAGGGCACCGACATCTCCGGGAACTCGCGCGCGAAGCGGTCGTCCAGGACAACGGTCCGTGCCGGTGCGGAGGTCACGCCCCCAGGGTACGAGCGAACCCGAGGGCCGGCCGGGGACGATCAGGCGCTGATGGTCTCGCGGCGCTGCAGGCGGACCCGGCGGCGCTCGCGCTCGGAGAGGCCGCCCCAGATGCCGAAGCGCTCGTCGTTGGCGAGGGCGAACTCGAGGCACTCGGCGCGCACGGGGCAGCCGGTGCACACCCGCTTGGCATCGCGGGTGGAGCCGCCCTTCTCCGGGAAGAACGCCTCGGGGTCGGTCTCGGCGCAGAGGGCGTCCAGCCGCCACGCCTCGGGGGAGACCGCCTCGGCCGGCCAGGCCGGGGCGGTGAAGGCGTCGAAACCGGCGTCGCAACCGGTGTCGTAGCCGGTGTCGAAAGCGGCGTCGGCGGGGCCGAGGTCCTGGGCGGCGGAGCCGGGAACCAGGGTGAGCACGGGGCGGGAGAACGAAGACACGGGAAGCTCCTCGGAGGACGTGGTGCAGGCGGGGTGACGGACCGGTACGGCCTGCTTGCTACGTGTGACGTTACGGAGCCGGGGCCGCGTCGGCACTGGCAGAATCCACACGGAACCGGCTCGTCCGATTGGCAGGTCTGCGGCCGCGCGTGGACGTCGGGCGGCGGGATCTCCGGAGGCTGCCTAGCCTCCGGAGGTGGCCGGAGCGCACCTGACCAACCTGTGGACGGCGGCCGAGGACCCCGTCGACGCCGTCGTCACCGACCCGATCACCTGGCAGCAGGGCCTCCAGGCCCTGGTCGTGCTCGTGCTGGGCATCGTCCTGGCGATCGTCGTGCGCCGCGGTCTGGTCCGCGCCATCGACCGGGAGGGCAGCCGCCACGTCGGCCTGGTCGTGGGCCGCTTCGCGAGCGTGGTGATCGGCGCCGTCGCGGCCGTCTACGCCCTCGACCTGCTGGGGGTGAGCATCGGCCCGCTGGTGGGCGCCCTGGGTGTGGGCGGGATCGCGATCGCCTTCGCCGCGCAGGACATCCTGCAGAACTTCATCGCCGGCGTCCTGCTGCAGGTGCGCCGCCCGTTCCGGGTGGGGGAGCAGATCGGCAGCGGCGACCACGAGGGCGTCGTGGAGGACGTCAACCTGCGCACCACGGTGCTCAACACCTACGACGGTCTGGTGGTGTACCTGCCGAACGCCGAGGTGCTCAAGCAGCCGATCGTCAACTACACCCGGACGCCGCTGAGCCGCACCTCGCTGACGGTCGGCCTGCCCTACGACGTCGACCTCGACCAGGCGCGGCAGGTGCTGCTCGCCGCCTGCCTGGAGACCGACGAGGTGCAGGCCAGCCCGCCACCGGAGGTGTGGGTGGAGGAGTTCGCGGACTCCTCGATCAACGTCGCGGTCCGCTACTGGCACCCGGCGGACATCGCCAGCCGGTGGCGGGTGCGCAGCGCGGTCGCCATCTCGGTCAAGACGGCGCTGGACGCTGCCGGGATCTCCATCCCCTTCCCGCAGCGGGTGCTCTGGTTCCCCGAGGGCCCCGGCTGATCAGCTGCGGCGGGAGCGGCCCCGCGGACCACCCTGCCGCCCGCCGAGCGCCCGGCCGGCGGCCCGGCCCGCCGTCCGCCGACCACCGCCGACGGGCCGGCGCTCGCGCTCGCTCTCGCGCCGGCCGGCCGGGGCGCTGCAGGGCCGGCAGGTGGTGAACCAGGGAGCGATCGCGTTACCGCACTCGACGCACTTGCCGGAGCGACCCAGCGCGATGGCATCGGGGAGCAGCTCGGTGATCATCTCCGCGCACTCCTCCTCGACCCACGCGGCGTCCTCGCTGTCCAGGCCGGCGACGCCGGGGAACTGGCGCAGCAGGGTCTGGGCGTCGCGGGCCGCTGCTGCCGCCTGCTCGTACTCCTCGACGGTGCCCCCGCGCGGGACGTCGGGCAGCACGGTCTCCGGCGGGACCGGGAGACCGACGGCGTGCTGCAGAGCGGCCCGGGCGAGCACCAGCCAGCGGGTGCGGCGCGGCGGGTTGTAGTCGATCGCGAGGTTGACCAGTCGCCACACGGTGTTCAGGTCGCCGGCCGCGCCCAGGGGGCCGCGCAGCAGCGGCAGCAGGGCGTGCACCCGGAGGACGAGGCTCGTGACGTCGTCGGCGGTCATCGCCTGGTCGCGGGTCGCGGCCCGGGCCCACGCCATCCAGCGGGTCAGCGCCTCGGGGAGGTCGACCGCCTCGAAGGCGCCGAGGTCCTCGAGCTCGGGGCGCAGCCGGGGGGCGCGCTTGGGCAGGTCGCTCATCTCGTCGCCGCGCGCGACCGCGGCGCCGGCGCCGACCAGCGCCGCCAGCGGCTTGAGCCCGCTGACGCCGATCAGGATCCCGGCGGCGCCGTGGCCGGTGAGGCCGTAGCGCCCGGCCCGCCCGGCGATCTGGGCGGCCTCCCAGGTGCGCAGCGGCCGCATCTCCTGGCCGTCGAACTTGGTGGTCTCGGCGAAGAGCACGGTGCTGGCCGGGACGTTGATGCCGTGGCCGATGACGTCGGTGGTGACCAGGACGTCGAGCTCACCGCTGGTGAACCGCTCGATGACCTCCCGCCGGGTGGCCGGAGGCAGCGCGCCGTAGAGGACGCCCACCTTGCCGGGGCGGTGCTGGTCGAGTTCGGCAGCGACCGCGTAGACGGCCTTGCGGGAGAAGGCGACGACCAGGGTCTGCGGCCGGACGTTCGCCGGCCGCACCGGCGCCCGGAGGACGTCCAGCCGCGACAGCCGCTTGTGGTTGACCACCTCGACGTGCTCGGCGTCGGAGACCAGCGGCTTGAGCACGAGGTAGGCCTCGGCGGCGGAGATCAGGTGCATCTGGCGGTACTCGCCGGTGAGCAGGAGCCGCGCCCAGTGGTGCCCGCGGTCGGGGTCGGTGACCCAGTGGGCCTCGTCGAGGACCAGCATCTCGCCGCGGTCGGGGGCCTTCTCCACGGTGCAGCAGACGATGGGCGCGAAGGGGTCGATCTCCTCCTCGCCGGTCGACAGACCCACGGTGCCCTCGGGCAGCTGGGCGGAGAGCTTCGCGTAGGCCTCGTGCGCCAGCTGGCGGAGCGGTGCGGCGTAGACGCCCGCCCCGGTCGCGGCCAGCGCCTGGAGGGACTCGTAGGTCTTGCCGGAGTTGGTCGGGCCGAGGTGGAAGACGACCTCCTCCGGCCGGGTGGCGCGGGCGGGCAGCTCCGGTGCGGCGCCCTCGACCCAGCTCTGCTGGGCGAGCTTCTCCTCGCGGGCGGCGGCGCGGTCGGTCTCGCGGGTGGCGCGGGTGGCGTCGTCGGTGCCGCGCGTGCGGCGGGCGGCGTCGTCGGTGCCGCGCGCGGCGGCCGAGCGGCTGGCGGAGCGGTTCCGTCGGCGGGCGGGCGCGGGCTGGGGGTGGTGCTCGGGCAAGCGTGATCCTCGAAGTGCTCGGGGGCAGGTGCGCGCCTCTGCCGAGCCGCGTCGTCTCCAGAGCCAACACCGGACGGTGCCGATGCATGCCCGCGGGGTCGGGAGCGGCCCGCTCACCCCGTCCGTGACCGTTCGGGCGCTGTCGTGATGCGGGGGAGGACGAGGATCTCGGTGCCGTCGGGCCGGTAGGTGCGCCATCGGCCGTCGGGTCGTCGTTCGACGCGGAACCCGTGGTGGATCTTGGTGTGGTGCCGTTCGCAGAGCAGGGCTGAGTTCTCCAGCGAGGTCTCCCCGCCGTCGGCCCAGTGCACGAGGTGGTGGACGTCGCACCAGTGGGTGGGGGCATGGCAGCCGGTGAACGAAAGGACCCCTCCGCCCCCCGCCACTCGCGAGCTCGCGGCGGGCCCCTGCGAAGGGGCCGAACGCGGCCGACGTCGAGGGGTTGGCCTTCGGGGCCGATGACGATGCGGGTGACGGTGCCGTCGCAGGCCAGCCAGCGGGCGCGGGCCGCGGAGATCGTGGCGCCGAAGCCGAGGGTGGCCGCGCCGGGGCCGGTGTCCGGGTCGATGAGGTCCTCCAGGTCGACCCGGACGACCACCTGGGGTTTGTGGGTGCGCAGCACCGGCAGGGCGCCGGCGGCCAGGGCGTTGTCGGCGAGCTGCACGAAGGCGTCGCCCTGCTGCTGGGCCCGGGTCCGGGTGTCCCCGGCGGGCCGGTCGGCCTGCACCACCGACTCCAGCGCGGCCTGCACCTTCTCCCCGCCCATGGCGTCGAGCTCGAACCGGCCGCTGACGCCGCCATCAGCGTGCTTCACCAGGGTCAGCGACCGGCCCTCGGTGGGGTCGGGTTCGGGGCCGTCGGGGTCCAGCCGGGCCAGGTAGTGGGCCACCACCTGGCGCAGCTCGGCGTGCGGGCGGGTGGCGGCCACCTCCGCGAGCGCCGCGTCCACCCCGGCCAGGTCCACGCCCTGGGCTGCGGCGGCGGCCAGGTTGGCCGGGGCGGCCACCGGGGCGATCACCGCCAGGGCCTCCGGCGGCAGGGCCCCGGTCGCGGCCGCGGCGGCGACCGCCGGTAGGGCCTCCATCGCCCGTCCGGTGCTCACCAGCCGGGAGGCGGCGGCGGACGAGTACCGGGCGTGCCCGCGCAGCCAGGAGGCCATCGTCTTCTGCCCGTCGTGCTCGGCGGCCCCGGTGAGCTCGCACTGCCGCACCGTGCGGGCGATCTCGGTGGTCAGCCGGTTCCCGGCCACCAGCAGCGGGGCCAGCCGTTCGATCAGCTGCGGCCCGAACGCGCCCTCGAGCCGCTCGCCGGCCAGGTCGTCCAGCGCGGCGACCAACCGGTCGATCGCACCAGACGGTTCTGTCGAACACATGTGCGAACACTACCGCCGGCCGACGGCATCCGCAGCGCGAAAGTGCAGGTCAGAGCCGAGTCCACAGATGTCCCGGCAGGCTTGACGCGACCGGATGCACTTGTCGAACGGCGAACGGCCCGCCTGCACGAGGCAGGGGGCCGTCCACGAGCGGTGCGGCTCAGCGTGGAGCGGCGCCGACCGTCTCCCGGTCGCGCGCGGGCTCCCGCTTCTCCAGCGCGGCCCCCTCGACGTCCAGAACCGGCAGCCACTGCAGCCAGCGCGGCAGCCACCAGGCCCGGTGGCCCAGCAGTGCGAGCGCGGCGGGGACCAGCACCATGCGGACGACGAAGGCGTCGAACAGGATGCCCGCCGCGAGGGCGAACGCGATCGACTTGATCGTGGGCTCACCCGCGGGCACGAAGCCGGCGAAGACCGAGAACATGATCAGCGCCGCGGCGACGACGACCGGCGCGGCCTGGCGGAACCCGGTGCGGATGGCCTCCAGCGGCGCGGCGCCGTGGCTGTGCGCCTCGTGCATCCGGGACACCAGGAAGATCTGGTAGTCCATCGCCAGCCCGAACAGGATGCCGATCACCAGGATCGGCGTCAGGCTGATCAGCGGCCCGGTCACCTCCAGGGCGACCAGGTCGGCCAGCCAGCCCCACTGGAACACCGCGACGGCGGCGCCGAGCGACGCACCGACGGTGAGCACGAAGCCCAGCACGCCGACCAGGGGCACCAGGAGCGAGCGGAAGACCAGGACGAGCAGCACCAGCGCCAGGCCGACGACCAGGAGCAGGTAGACCGGCAGGGCCTCGTTGAGGCTGTCGGCCACGTCGACGCTCACCGCGGTGGCGCCGGTGACGGAGGCCTCGACCCCCTCGAGGTCGGCGAGCTCGGCGCGCAGGTCCTCGACGAGCTGCTCGGTCTCGGCGGTGGCCGGCCCCGACGCCGGGATGACGTTGAGCAGGGCCGCGGTCCCGTCGGCGTTGGGCGTGGGCGGGGTCACCAGGGCGACGTCCTCCACGCCGGCGACCGTGGCGCCGGCTGCGGCGGCGGCCTCGGGCGCGCCCTCGCCCTCGAAGAGGATGGTCAGCGGGCCGAGGAAGCCCTCGCCGAAGCCCTCCGCCAGCAGCTGGTCGGCCCGCGCCGCCGTGGAGTCCTCGGCCGGCTCCTGCACCAGCGTCGTCCGCATGGAGAAGAACGGGATGGCGATCACGCCGAGCACCACCACGGCCAGCAGCAGCGAGACCATGCGGTGGCGGGTCACCGTGGCGACCCAGCCGGCGAGGAAACCGCGGCCACCGGCGTCCGCCGGCGTCATCCAGGGGAAGGCGTCGGTGTCCATGACGGCCCGGTACCGGCGGGGGAGCGCCCGGCGGCCCAGGAAGCTCAGCGCCGCGGGCACGAGGGTGATCGCCACGAGCACCGCGACGACGATCGTCGCCGCCGCGGCGATGCCCATCTGGGTGAGGAAGGGGATGCCCACGACGGAGAGCCCGAGGAGTGCGATGACCACGGTCAGCCCCGCGGTGACCACCGCCGACCCGGCGGTGCCCACGGCGGTGGCGATCGCGGTCCCGACGGGGGAGCCGTGCCGCAGCTCCTGCCGGAACCGGGTCACGATGAACAGCGCGTAGTCGATGCCGACCGCGAGGCCCAGCATCGCCGCGAGGATGGGGGTGGTGGAGGAGAGCTCGGCGAAGCCGGTGGCGATGGTCACGCCGAGGACGCCGATGCCGACGCCGACGACGGCCGTCAGCAGGTTCATGCCGGCGGTGACGAGGGAGCCGTAGGTGACGGCCAGGACGACGAGCGCGACGACGACGCCGATGACCTCCGCAGGGCCGCCGACGTGCGGCGGCTCCTGGATCGCCTGGCCGGTCACCTCGACGGTGAGCGCGCCGTCACCGGCCTCCTCGACCGTCTCCAGGAGCGCGTCCCGCTGCTCGGGGGCGACCTCGCCTAGCCCGCTGTCGAAGGTCACCGAGCTGTAGGCGGTGGTCTGGTCGGCGTTCACCGTGGGCGCCGCGGGGTCCAGCGGGTTGCTCGCCCCCGCGACCCCGGGCAGCCCGCCCAGCTCGGCGACCAGCTGCCCGACGGCGGCCGCGTTCTCCGGCGTGGTCAGCGTCTCGCCCTCGGGCGCGGCGATCACGACCCGGGCCGACGCGCCCCCGGCGGCGCCGAACTCCTCGCCGATCCGTTCGAGGGCGGTGGTCGACTCCTGGCCGGGGATGTTGAAGGCGTCGGAGGTCTCACCGGCGAGGGTGGCCGCGCCCGCGCCGCCGGCGACGAGCACCACCAGCCAGACCAGGATCACCGGTAGCCGGCGCCGGTGCGCGAGCGCACCGAGCCGGGACAGCACAACAGCCATGGGGGATCAGGCCTCCACCTGGTGGGGAACGGGACGAGCGGCGCCGGGCCGGCGGTGCCCGAGCGCGTCGAAGCAGGTGGCGACGATCCAGGGCCGCCACCGGGTGACGTCGTCCTCCTGATGGGCAGTCAGGCTCAGCACCGCCAGCGCGGTCAGCGCCCCCAGCACCCGGATCGCCCGCTCGGAGGTGGGCGCCCCGGGGTCGACGCCGAACGCCTGCAGGGCGGCCGCGCCGGCGGCCTCGACCTCGGAGGCCGCGCAGTCCTGCTCGCCCTGGGTGATGGGGGCCAGGAGGAGCGCGACCACCCCGGGGTGGGCCAGGGCCACGTCGACGAGCACCTCGAGGGCGCGCCGGTCGCGCTCCGGCCCGGGCGGCAGCTCGCCGACGGCGGTGAGCACGCGCTGCCCGAGGACGCCGGCCTGGGCCAGCACCGCTCGGTACAGCGTCTCCTTGCTGGCGTAGTGGTGCAGCAGCCCCGCCTTGGAGAGGCCGACCGCGTCCGCGACGTCCTGGACCGACGTCTTGGCGAAGCCGCGGCGCGCGAAGAGGGCGGCGGCCTGGTCGAGGATGCCCTCGTCGATCTGCTGCCGGAACGGACGTGCCACGTCGCACAGGCTACGGGCTACCGACCGATCCGGTAGGGGGACCGACCGGATCGGTCGGTGCCGTTGGCCACACCGGGCCGGGGGTCAGTGGCCCAGGTGCTCGGCCAGCACGGTCGTCACCATCCGGTGGTCCGCCAGCTGGGGCAGGCCGGAGACGGCGACGACGCCCACGGGGCCGACGTCCCGAACAAGCAGCGGGAACGCGCCGCCGTGCGCGGCGTAGAGCTGCGGGTCCAGCCCGAACTCCGCCTCGAAGGTCGTGCCGCGCTCGATGCTGTCCTGGCGGACGTGCAGGGAGCTGTGCCCGAACCGGTGCACGACCCGGGACTTCCGCTCGATCCAGGAGGCGTTGTCGGGCGTGGCGCCGGGCAACGCGACGGAGAAGAGCCGCTGGCCGTTGCGCACGATCTCGATGGCGACCGGCGCGGCGTCGCGGCGCGCGGCGGCGACCAGCGCGCAGCCGAGCACCCAGGCGTCGTCGTGGGTGAAGGAGGTGAGCTGGAGCTCCTGCTCCTCCGCGGCGAGCTCGGCGACGGTGGGGAACGGCTGCGTCATGGGTCCTTCCTACCCGGCCGCCGGCTCCACGTCCCGGCGCGTGTGCGGACCGGTTCCGGGTAGCCGTCCGTCGAGGGAGGGGTGCACGCATGGCTGTCGCCGCACGGCTGGACGCGTTCCAGAGCAGGCATCCCGCGGTCGGCTTCCCGCTCGCGGTGGTCTACAAGTTCGTCGACGACCGCGGGCCGCACCTGGCCGCGCTGATCACCTACTACGGGTTCGTCTCGCTGTTCCCGCTGCTGCTGGTGCTGACCTCGGTCCTCGGCTTCCTGCTGCAGGACGACCCGGAGCTCCAGCAGCGGATCCTGGAATCGGCGCTCTCGGACTTCCCCCTGCTGGGCCCGGCGCTCGTCGAGAACATCGGCACGTTCCGGGGCAGCGGGGTGGCGCTGGTCATCGGCATCGTGGGCAGCCTGTACGGCGGCCTGGGCGTCATGCAGGCGGCGCAGGCGGCGCTCAACCGGATCTACGCCGTCCCCCGCTTCGCCCAGCCCAACCCGCTGCTCTCGCGGCTGCGCAGCCTGGTGCTGGTGCTGGTCCTCGGCCTGGGGGCGGTGGCGTCGACGGCGCTGACCGCCGGCGTCACCACGTCCTCGGACGTCCTCCCGCTACCGGGACCGCTGGTGACGGTGCTGGGGACGCTGGCCGGCCTGGCGATCAACGTGGGCATCTTCCTGGTGCTGTACCAGGTGCTCACCGCCCGCCGGCTGGACTGGCGCAACGTCGCGGTGGGCGCCGGGATCGCCGCGGTGCTCTGGGAGCTCCTGCACGTGCTGGGCACCTACTACTTCGGCACGTACGTGACGCGGGTCAGCGACGTGTACGGCGTCTTCGGGGTGATCCTCGGCCTGGTCGTCTGGATCTACCTGCAGGCGCTCGTGGTCGTCCTGGCCGCGGAGATCAACGTCGTCCGGCACCGGCGGCTCTACCCGCGGTCGCTGCTGACCCCCTTCACCGACGACGTCGAGCTGACCCGGGCAGACGTCCGCGCCTACACCGGCTACGCGCGCAGCGAGCGGTACAAGGGCTTCCAGCGCGTGGAGGCATCCTTCCGCAAGGACGCCCCGCCGGGGCCGGGTGACGTGGAGGGCTTTCCTCGGGAGGTCCCGGGGGAGCTCTCCGATGCGGAGGGGGAGGCCGGCGCCCGCCCGCCGGGGTAGGAGGCGCGCCGAGGCCGGCACCCTCCCGCGGTCGTACGGTGCCAGCGACCGGCGGAGCCGGCTCAGCGGTAGACGACGTCCACGCTGCGGAAGGCGCCGAGCGCGTGGTCGGCGGTGAAGTAGCCGTGGTCCCGGCGCACCCGGTCGGCCGCCTCCTCGGCGAACCGCAGCACGTCGTCGACGAAGAGGTCGCGGTTGCCGATCGCGTCGAGGATCGCGGGCTCGACGTCGTAGTCGACGTTCCCGGTCTCGTCGGACATCGCGTGGGTGTGCGCCAGCACCCGGCCGCAGATGCCGGCGTACTGCTTCCACTCCCGCGGCGACAGGGAGCCCAGGCCGATGTCGTCCCGGTACGGCGCCCGCTCGCGCACCATGAAGCTCTCGCCGTCGATGTCGACGCTGCCGTAGAAGACGTCCCCGCTGACCAGGTGCACCCGCTGGGCGTGCCGGATCCGGTCGGCCTGGCCGTCCACCTCGTAGCCGGACGGCGGCACCAGCCCGGAGAGCGCCGAGCGGCGGGCGCGCTTGAACTCCAGCAGCAGGTCGTCGGTCCCGTCGTCGCGGACGCCGGCGATCAGCACGTAGTAGCGGGGCAGCCCCAGCGAGGCGGTGCCGGCGCCGCGCCGCTCGGCGACGTCCTTGACCCGCATCCGGCCGGCCCGCTCGGGCACCGGCACCTCGTTGTCGGCCACGAAGCGGTCGACGATCCCCTGGAACTCGGCCCGGCGGCTGCTGACCGGCACCAGCTCCTCGTCGGTCCGGAACCCGCTCCGGGTCTCGTCCAGCAGGCCGGCCAGCCAGTCGGCGCGGCTGGTCCCCAGCGCGCCCGCGATCAGCTCGGCGATCAGCGGCGGCGCGTTGTCCATCCGCAGCTGCTCGGTCTCCTCCCGCCCGTCGGCGGCGTAGGAGGCGATGCCGGCCGCGTAGCCGCGCAGGAACCGCTCGGCGATGGCGCGCTGCTTCTTCCCGCCGTACCCGGACTTCTCCGCCGCCCCGAGCAGGAAGCCGACCGCGCCGCGCTTCAGGTCCCAGGTGAAGGGGGCGTAGTAGGCGTCGTCGAAGTCGTTCACGCCGAAGATCGGCACGTTGTCCGAGCTGGGCATCACCCCGAAGTTGCCGGGGTGCACGTCGCCGAGGGCGAGCACCGTGGGCAGCCGGGCGTCCTCGCCGACCAGGTCGCGGTAGAAGAGCAGGTTGGTGCCGCGGAAGAAGTGGAAGACCGAGCCGGCGAGCTTGTCGAACTTCGCGCGCGCCTCCAGGTCACCGGTGGCGATCCGCGTCTCGTGGTCCTCGCGCACGGTCTCGCGCACGTGCACCCGCCGGTCGTTGCCGGTGAGCATGCGGGGGATGAGCACCATCTCGCCCGCCGCCCGGGCCTCGGCGAGCCGGCGGAACGCCTCGACGCGGGAGCTGATCTGCCGGCGGCCCGCCCCGGGGCGCTCGGTCTCGTGCAGCGCCGTCGGGCGTTCCGCGTCCTGCAACGCGGCGACCAGCTGGTCCTTGGCCATCCGGCTCCGCCCCGGGATGCCGCGCTCGCGGGCCAGGCGCAGGAGCTGGTCTCGGGTGGCGGTCGTCAGCTGGGTGTCGGAGGGCATGCACCCGGCCTACCCGCCCGCACCCGGGCCAGGCACGACGATCGTGTGACGGATCCCGAGGTCAGCGGGGCGCCGTGGCGTCCTCGGCCTCGAGGGCTGCGTTCCACTCGCGCTTGCCCGACTGCCAGCGGTCCTCGGTGTCGCCCCGCCGCCAGTACCCGGAGATCGACGTCCACTCCGGGTCGAGCCCCCGCTCGGCGCGCAGGTGCCGGCGCAGCTCCCGGACGGCGTGGGCCTCGCCGTGCACGAAGACGTGCCCGCTGCCGGCCGGCAGCGGCTCCGCCCGGACGGCCTCGACCAGGAGCGTGCCCGGCTCGGCGCCGTCGCGGTGCAGCCAGCGCAGCTCGACGCCCGGGCCGACGACGAGGTCCTCCTGCTCCTCCTCGGCGTCGGCCACCTCCACGAGCACGAGCGCGCGGGCCTCCGCGGGGAGCCGGTCGAGGGTCGCGGCGATCGCCGGCAGCGCGCTCTCGTCCCCGGCGAGCAGGTGCCAGTCGGCGTCCGGCCGGGGGGCGTAGGCGCCACCCGGGCCCATGAACTGGATGCGGTCGCCGGGGCGCGCCGCCGCGGCCCAGGGGCCGGCGAGCCCCTCGTCGCCGTGGTGCACGAAGTCGATCGTCAGCTCACCGGCGACCGCGTCCCAGGCCCGCACGGTGTAGGTGCGGGTCACCGGCCACTGGTCGGCGGGCAGCTCGGCGCGCACCTGCTCGACGTCGTAGGGGACGGCGTAGGAAGCGTCCGCCGGCGGGAACAGCAGCTTGACGTAGCGGTCGGTGAACTCCCCGTCGGGGAAGCCGGCCAGGCCGTCGCCTCCGAGCACCACGCGGATCATGTGCGGCGTGATACAGGAGGTCCGGACGACCTCGCCGATCCGCGGGGTCCGCCTGCGGGGCGGTCGCCCGTCGTCGTTCCGCCGTGGCTCGCTCATCGCTGCTCCGCTCCCGGCCGCGCCGGGCGACCGCAGTACCGACCGTGCCGCCGCCCCCGGGACGCGGGGAGCGCGGGTGCTGTGCGCGCGGTGTCCGTCCGGGTCCGTCCGGGTCCGTCCGGACGGCGGTCGGCGCGCGGGGACGACGCTACAGAGGTCGATGATCACCGCCGGCGGTCGGCCCGGGGGCAGCCGTACAGGTCGAGGGCGCCGAGGACCGGGTTCCGGACGGGGACGGGCATGGAGGGCGAGCTCGGCGACGCGGCGCTGCGGCTATGTTCCCCGGGTGGGAACTGCAACCACCGGCACCGCGGCGCACCGCTCGGACGCCGGGCCGACCGTGCTGGACGTGCTGGCGCTGGAGGAGATCGACCGCGACCTCTACCGGAGCACGCTGCTGTTCACCGATCCCTTCCCGCTCTACGGCGGTCAGGTGGCGGCGCAGGCGCTGTACGCGGCCGGGCGCACGGTGGCGGCCGACCGGCTCCCGCACTCGCTGCACGGCTACTTCCTGCGCAGCGGGGACGCCGCCCGGCCGACCGTCTTCCGCGTCGACCGGGACCGCGACGGCGGCTCGTTCTCGGCCCGGCGGGTCGTCGCCATCCAGGGCGGCGAGGTGGTCTTCAGCATGGCGGCGTCCTTCCAGGTGCCCGGCCCGGGGCCGGACCTGCAGGTCCAGGAGGTCCCCGCGGTCGACCCGCCGGACGGATCGCCGGTCTTCGAGCTGCCCCGGCTGTTCTCCGTGGAGGGCCGGCGGCCTACGCAGCCCTTCCCCGACGCGCACTGGCCGACCCGCTTCTGGGCACGCTCCACGGTGCCGCTGCCCGAGGACCGGCTGGTGCACGCCTGCGTGCTCGCCTACCTGTCCGACATCGGCACCGGCCTGTCGGCGCTCCCCGACGACGAGGCCGCCCCGGGCCCGAGCCTGGACCACGCGGTGTGGTTCCACCGGCACGCCCCGCTGGACGACTGGGTGCTCATGGACATGGTCCCGCGCACCGTGGCCGGCGGGCGCGGCTGGTACACCGGGTCGATCACCACGGCCGACGGCGTGCTGGCGGCGAGCTTCGCGCAGGAGACGCTCTTCCGGCCCGGCCGGAACCCTTTCCGCCCGGACCGGTGACCGTCGGTCACGCCCTCGCTCCGGGACCGCGCGGACTGCGCGTCGACCCGCGGTCGTCTAGACGTCATGACGTACGGTCGGGTGGACCCGGCCCACGAGCGCGAGGAGCCAGCCGGTGCGCATCGGAATCCTGACCGGGGGCGGGGACTGCCCCGGCCTCAACGCCGTCATCCGCTCGGTGGTCCGCACCGCGGGTGCCCACTACGGCAGCGAGGTGGTCGGCTTCCGCGACGGCTGGCGCGGCCTCCTGGAGAACCGGTACACGCCGCTGGACGTGGCGGCGGTCGACGGCCTGCTCACCCGCGGCGGCACGACGCTGGGCTCGGCGCGGGTCGCGCCGGAGAAGCTGCACGCGGGCATCGACGAGATGAAGTGCACGCTCGACGAGCACGGCATCGACGTCCTCATCCCGATCGGCGGCGAGGGCACGCTCACCGCCGCGCACCTGCTGTCGGAGGCGGGTGTCCCGGTGGTCGGCATCCCCAAGACGATCGACAACGACATCGACGGCACCGACCTCACGTTCGGGTTCGACACGGCCGTCAGCATCGCGACCGAGCTCATCGACCGGCTGCACACGACGGCCGAGTCCCACCAGCGGGTGCTCCTGGTGGAGGTGATGGGCCGGCACGCCGGGTGGATCGCGTTGCACGCCGGCCTGGCCGCCGGCGCGCACCTCACCCTGGTGCCCGAGGAGCCGTTCGACGTCGACGAGGTCGTCCGCCTGGTGTGCGAGCGGTTCGCCCGTGGCGACTCCCACGTCATCGGCGTCGTCGCCGAGGGCGCGGAGCCGCTGCCGGGTCAGATGGCCTTCCGGCGCGGCGGCGTCGACGAGTTCGGCCACCGCCGGTTCACCGGCGTCACCCAGCAGTTGGGCGAGGAGCTGGAGCGGCGCACCGGCAAGGAGGTGCGGGCGACCGTCCTGGGTCACGTGCAGCGCGGGGGGACGCCGACCTCGTTCGACCGGGTGCTGGCCACCCGCTTCGGGCTCCACGCCACGATCGCCGCGCACGAGGGGCACACGGGCCAGATGGTGGCGCTCCGGGGGACGGAGATCGACCTGGTCCCGCTCGCGCGGGCGGTCGCCCGGCTGAAGACGGTGACGCCGCAGCGGCTCGCCGAGATCCGGGCCTTCACCGGCTGAGCGGCTGGACGGCGCCGGCCGGCCCGGCCCATCCTCGGGCGTGCCCCCGCACCCCGCACCCGAGGACCGGTCGGTGCTCACCCGGCCGTCGGCGCCCCCCGACGACGTCCTCCGGTACGGCCCGGCCGCGGAGCAGGTCGCGGACGTCCGCCTCGCGGCGGCCGCCCCGGCCGACCGGCCGCTGCTCGTGGTGGTGCACGGCGGCTTCTGGCGCCCGGCCTACGACCGGGCGCACCTGGGGGCGATGACCGAGGCGCTGGCGCAGGCCGGCTGGCGGACGGTGGCCCCCGAGTACCGCCGCGTCCCCGGCCGCCCCGACCTGGCGGTCGCGGACGTCCACGCGGCGCTGCAGGCGGTCGCCGGGCGGCCGGACCTCACCGGCGGCCGGCAGGTGCTGCTGGCCGGGCACTCGGCCGGCGGGCACCTCGCGTTGCACGCGGCCGCGACCGCCGCCGCCCCACCCGCCGGCGTGCTCGCCCTCGCGCCCGTCGCGGACCTGCGGCTGGGGCAGGCCCTCGGCCTCGACGGCGACGCGGTGGCGGCCTTCCTCGGGGAGGACGCCGACCGGCGCCCCGACCTGGACCCCGCGCGGCTGCCGGCGCCGGCTACCCCGGTGCGGATCGTGCACGGGACCGGGGACGGCGTCGTGCCGCCGGAGCTGAGCCGGTCCTACGTCCGGGCCCACCCCGCGGCCGGGCTCCACCTCGTCCCCTGCGGCCACTTCGCCCTGATCGACCCCCGCAGCGACGCCTGGCCGGGGGTGCTGGGCGCCCTGGACGCCCTGAGCTGACCGCTCAGAACGCGTCGAGCCGGGACAGGAGCGTCGGGCCGTCCCAGGTGGGCGGAGGCATGATCCGCCGGATGGTCAGCAGGGGATGGGCCGGGTCCTGCGGGTCGGCGAGCTGGAACGCGGCCCGGTAGCCCGCCGCCGCGACCCGGGGCAGCGCCTCCGGTGACCACATGCCGTGGGGGTAGGCCATGGTCTCCACCGGGTGGCCGAGGATGCCGGCCAGCTCCTCCCGCGGCCGGTCGAGCTGGACCACCCACTGGTCGCCGCTGAGCCGGTCGACCCGCTGGTGGTCCCAGCTGTGCGCACCGATGGTCATGCCCGCCGCATCGAGCTCGCGCAGGTGGTCGGCGCTCAGCCAGTCCGGCTTGCCCAGGACGACGGTCATCGGGAAGAACGCGCCCGGGAAGCCGAGCTCCCGCAGCAGGGGGAGGGCCACCGAGTGGTGGGTCGCCGAGCCGTCGTCGAAGGTCAGCAGCACCGGCCGGTCGGGCAGGGGCGCGCCGAACTGCAGGTGGTCCAGCAGCTCCGGTACGCCGATCGGGGTCCGCCCGCCGTCGCGGAGCGCCTGCAGCTGGGCCCGGAAGATCCCCGGCGGCGTGATCATCGTGCGGGCGTACGCGCTGTCCTCGGCGCGGAACTCGCGCAGCTGGTGGAAGCAGAGCACCGGCACGGTGGAGCGGGCCAGCACCTCTGCCGCCGTCGCGGAGGTCGGCGGGGCGCTGGTCGGCGCGGGCTCGGTGGTGGGCGAGGGGGCCGTCGTGCGGGGGCGGGAGGTCCGCGGGGCGGCCGCGGGCTCCGCGGTCGGGCTCGAGCAGGCGCTGAGCAGGGCCGTCCCGGCCGCGGCGAGGAGGGTCCGTCTGCGCACGCCCCCACCCTCGCCGCCCGGGTCGCCCCGGGCAAGCACCCCGGCCGCGGGGTGCCCGGGCCGGGGTCCTACCGTTCTCGGGGGCGTGCCCGGGCCGGGCTCGCGACGAGGAGGTCGTGGCGGCGGTGGGGGACGTGCTCCCGGTCGACCTGCTGCCCGAGGGCATCTCCGGCGGTGTCCTGCTGCTCCTGCTGGTCGCCGCGCTGACCGCCGGGTGGATCGACGCCGTCGTCGGCGGTGGCGGGCTCGTCCAGCTGCCCGCGCTGCTGCTCGTGCCGGGGATCAGCCCGGTCGAGGCGCTTGCCACCAACAAGCTGGCGTCGATCTTCGGCACCACGACCAGCGCCGTCACCTTCCAGCGCCGGGTCCGCCCCGACCTGCGCACCGCCCTGCCGATGGCCCTGGTGGCGCTGGCCGGGAGCTTCGCGGGGGCGTCGGTGGCCGCGGCGCTGCCGGCGTCTGTGTTCAAGCCGGTCATCGTCGTGGCGCTGGTCGCCATCGCTGCCTTCACCCTGCTGCGCCCCTCGCTCGGGGAGGTGACGGCGCTGCGCCATGCCGGCCGGCGACACCACGGGGTGGCCGCAGCGCTCGGTGTCGCCATCGGCTTCTACGACGGCATCCTCGGCCCCGGCACCGGGTCGTTCCTCGTGTTCGCCATGGTGTCGCTGCTCGGGTACGACTTCCTGCACGCCAGCGCCAAGGCCAAGATCGTCAACGTCGCCACCAACCTGGGTGCGCTGCTCTTCTTCGCCCCGATCGGCGCGGTCTTCTGGGGCCTGGGCATCCTCATGGGTGCGGCCAACATGCTCGGCGGCTACCTCGGCTCCCGCACGGCGACCACCCGGGGGAGCGGGTTCATCCGCGTGGTCTTCCTCGTGGTGGTCACGGCGCTCATCGGCCGGCTCGGCTGGGACGTGTGGGAGGAGAACCTGAGGCCGCTGCTCGGCTGAGCCGTGGCGCCGCCGGTGGACACCGCGGGCGGCCGCCGACAGACTGCCGGGACCACGCATTCGTCGAGGTGAGCGGGAGGTCGCGGATGCCCAGCCCCTTCGACCGCAGCGGCACGGAGGTCGGGCCGGACGGCATCCGGCGCTACACCGGCCTGCCGCGGAACCTGGTGCACCTGCTCCGCGCCGCCGTCGACGCCCACCCCGACGCCGAGGCGCTGGTCGAGCTCGGGGGAGAGCGGCTGACCTACCGGCAGCTGTGGGAGCGCGCGGCCCGGGTGGCCGGCGGGCTGCGGGCGGCGGGCGTGGGCCCGGGCGACCGGGTCGCCAACCGACTCGGCAACGGCAACGACTGGGTGCTCGTGTTCTGGGGGACGCTGCTCGCCGGGGCCGTCGTCGTCCCGGTCAACACCCGGTTCGCCGAGCCCGAGGTCCGCTACGTCGTCGAGGACTCCGGCGCGACCCTGGTCGTCGAGCCCGGCACGCCGCTGCCCGACGGCGAGCCGCTGGTGGTCGACGACCAGGCGCACACCGACCTGGCCGGCATCTTCTACACCAGCGGCACCACCGGCTTCCCCAAGGGTGCGATGACCACCCACGAGAACTTCCTGTCCAACGTCGAGACCTGCCTGCGCTGCCTGGGGCTGCCCCGCGACGAGCGGCTCTCGACGCTGATCTCGGTGCCGCTCTTCCACGTCACCGGCTGCAACTCCCAGCTCCTGGTCGTCACCGCGGTCGCCGGGCGAGCGGTGGTCATGCCCGCGTTCGAGGTGGGCGCGTTCCTCCGCGCGATCGAGGAGGAGCGCATCTCGGTGCTGACGACGGTGCCGGCGATCTACTGGCTGGCGCTGCAGCAGCCGGGATTCGCCGACGTCGACACGTCCTCGGTGCGGGCGGTCAGCTACGGGGGCGCGCCGATCGCTCCCGACCTCGTGCACCGGATCAAGGCGGCGTTCCCGACGGCTCGGGTCGGCAACGGCTTCGGGCTGACCGAGACCTCCTCGGTCTCGACCTACCTGCCCGACGAGTACGCGGCCGAGCACGCCGACTCGGTCGGGTTCGCCGCGCCCGTCGTCGACCTGCGGGTGGACGACCCGGATCCGGCCACCGGCGTCGGCGAGCTGCTGATCCGCGGCCCCAACGTGGTGGCCGGCTACTGGCGCAAGCCCGAGCAGACCGCGGAGACCTTCGTCGACGGGTGGCTGCGCAGCGGCGACCTGGCCCGCATCGACGACGAGGGCCTGGTCTTCGTCGTCGACCGCAAGAAGGACATGATCAACCGCGGCGGCGAGAACGTGTACTGCGTCGAGGTCGAGAACGCCCTGGCCGCCCACCCCGCCGTCGGCGAGGTCGCGGTCGTCGGGGTGCCCGACCCGATGATGGGCGAGAAGGTCGGCGCCGTCGTCGTCCCGCTGCCCGGACGCGAGGTGGACCGCGACGACCTGCTGGCCTTCGCCCGGGAGCGGCTCGCCGACTTCAAGGTGCCGCAGTTCGTCGCCGTGCGCACCGATCCGCTGCCGCGCAACCCCGGCGGCAAGGTGCTCAAGCCGCCGCTGCGCGAGCAGACCGACTGGCAGACCGCCCGCTAGAACCGACCCCCTGGAGGCCCCGCAGTGCCCACCGTCGAGACCGTCCGTGGCCCGATCGACACCGCCGACCTCGGTGCGACCCTCATGCACGAGCACGTGTTCGTGCTCTCCACCGAGCACGTGCAGAACTACGGCACCGGCGACTGGTGGGACGAGGACGAGCGGGTCGCCGACGCGGTGAGCCAGCTCAACGAGCTCAAGGCGCTCGGCATCGACACGATCGTGGACCCGACCGTGTGGGGGCTGGGGCGCTACATCCCGCGGGTCCAGCGGGTCGCCGAGCAGACCGACGTCAACATCGTCGTGGCCACCGGGCTCTACACCTACGACGAGATCCCGCACCAGTACGAGCACCGGGGCCCGGGATTGCTGCTGGACCTGCCGCGCGACCCGATGGTCGACGACTTCACGGGCGACATCCGCGACGGCATCGCGGACACCGGGGTGAAGGCGGCCTTCCTCAAGTGCGTCATCGAGGCCAAGGGGCTCACGCCCGGGGTGGAGCGGACCGTCCGCGCCGTCGCCGCGACCCACCGGGAGACCGGCGCCCCGATCACCGTGCACACCTCCTCCCACACCGGCGCCGGCCGGCTCGCCGTCCAGGTGTTCGGCGAGGAGGGCGTCGACCTGACCAAGGTCGTCATCGGGCACGCCGGCGACAGCAACGACCTCGACTACCTGAGCGAGCTGGCCGAGGCCGGCTGCCTCCTGGGCATGGACCGGTTCGGCCTGGACATCTACAACCCGACGTCCTCACGGGTCGACACGATCGTCGCCCTGGCCGAGCGCGGCTACGCCGGCAAGATGGTCCTCGCCCACGACGCCAGCTGCTACATCGACTACTTCCCGGGGGCCGAGGGGCAGGCGGCCAAGCAGCAGATCGCGCCGAACTGGAACTACACCCACATCAGCAAGGACGTGCTGCCGATGCTCCGCGAGCGCGGGATGACCGAGGAGCAGGTCCGGCAGATGCTGGTCGACACCCCGCGGCGCTACTTCGAGTAGCCCGGGGGCCAGACCACCCGGGCGCCGTCCGAGGCGACGCAGACGGTGGCCTCGCCGGCGCGCCCGGTGGCCGAGCGGTAGGCGGCCGTGATGGCCGCGGCCGCCCCGGCGGCCTGCTCCGCGTCGGCCAGCGCCACGGCGCAGCCGCCGAACCCGGCGCCGGTCAGCCGGGCGCCGAGGACGCCGGGCGTGGCCTCGGCGAGCTCCACCAGGGTGTCGAGCTCGGGGATGCTCACCTCGTAGTCGTCGCGCAGGGAGGCGTGCGAGCGGCCCATCAGCTCGCCGAACGCGGCCGCGTCCCCGAGCCGCAGTGCGGCGGCACCGGCCAGCACCCGGTCGTTCTCGCCCACCACGTGCCGGGCCCGGCGCAGCTGCACGTCATCGAGCAGGTGGGCGTGCTCGGCGAGCAGGGCGGGGGAGACGTCGCGCAGCGCGCGCAGCCCGGGTGCGATGGCGCGGAGCGCCGCGACGGCGGCCTCGCACTCCGCCCGGCGGTCGTTGTAGGCCGACCCGGCCAGGGTGCGGGGGACGGCGCTGTCCAGGACCAGGATCGCGGTGCCGGCGGGGACGGGGACGGTCTCGGCCGCCAGCGAGCGGCAGTCGATCAGCACCGCAGAACCCGCGGCGCCGCAGGCGATGGCCAGCTGGTCCATGATCCCGCTGCGCACGCCGATGACCTCGTGCTCCACCCGCTGCCCCAGGCGGGCCAGCCGCTGCGGCGGCAGCTGCTCCCCGGCCAGGGCGAGCAGCGCCACCAGGACGCCGAGCTCCAGGGACGCCGACGACGACAGCCCGGCCCCGAGCGGCAGGTCGCTGTCGACGACGAGATCGGCCCCGGGGACGTCGTGCCCCTCGTCCTGCAGCACGGCGGCGGCCCCGGCCACGTAGCGCGACCAGCCCGGCCCCTCGTGCGGGCGCAGGTCGGCCAGCGGGCGCTCGTCGGTCTCGCCCATGCGCAGGGCGGTGGTCCGCAGCCGGCCGTCCGCGCGCCGGCGGGCCGCCACGACGGTGCCGCGGTCGAGCGCGGCCGGGAGCACGAACCCGTCGTTGTAGTCGGTGTGCTCGCCGATCAGGTTCACCCGGCCCGGCGAGCGGACGACGAGGTCGGGGTTCCCGCCGACCGTCCGGGCGAAGGCCGCGCGGAGCCCGGTCACGCCGACGCCTCGCGCAGCCGCGCGGCCGCGGTCTCCGGAGTGATGTCCCGCTGGGGCTGCGCCAGCATCTCGTAGCCGACCATGAACTTCCGCACCGTGGCCGAGCGCAGCAGCGGCGGGTAGAAGTGCCCGTGCAGGTGCCACCCCGGGTGGGTGCCGCCGTCGGTGGGGCGCTGGTGCAGCCCCATCGTGTAGGGGAACGGGACGCCGAACAGCGCGTCGTACCGGCGGGAGAGCCGCCGGAGCGCGGCGGCCAGCGCGTCCCGCCGGGCCCCGTCGAGGTCGGGCACGGCGCCGCAGTGGCCCCGTGGCAGCACCAGGGTCTCGAACGGCCAGACCGCCCAGAAGGGCACCAGCACCGTGACGTGCTCGTCCCGGAACACGATGCGCTCCCCGTCCGCCTCCTCGACCGCCAGGTAGTCGCACAGCAGGCAGCTCCCGGCCGCGGCGGCGGCGTCCTGGGCGGCGAGCTCGCGGACCGCCTCGGTGGGCAGCCGCTCCTCCGCCCAGATCTGGCCGTGCGGGTGCGGGTTGCTGGCACCCATCGCCGCGCCGCGGTTCTCGAACACCTGCACCCAGCTCACCCAGTCGAGCCCGCCGAGCTCGGTGTACTGGTCGGCCCAGGTGTCCACGACCGCGCGGACCTCCTCGACCGGCAGTCGCCCGAGCGGGAGGTCGTGCCGCGGTGAGTAGCAGACCACCCGGCAGACGCCCCGCTCGCTCTCGGCGACCAGCAGACCGTCCCGGTCCGACACCGCGGGCGCGGCGTCCGGGGTCAGCGCGGCGAAGTCGTTGTCGAAGACGAACGTCGCGTCGTAGGACGGGGTGCGGTGCCCTCCGGCGCGCTCGTTGCCCGGGCAGAGGTAGCACTGCGGGTCGTACGCGGGCAGATCGGGCACCCGCGCGTCCTCCACCTGGCCCTGCCACGGCCGAGCCGTGCGGTGCGGTGAGACGAGCACCCACTCGCCGGTGAGCCGGTTCAGCCGCCGGTGCGTCGAGTCGAACACGGGCTCAGGATGCCCGGGGCCCGTCGCGGCACGCTTGCCGGGAGGCGCCGCAGCGCGGATGCCGTGCCGGTATGGCCGACGGAGGGCTGCAGCTGCAGCCGTGGGACGCCGGCACGTGGACGACCCCGCCGGCCGCCGTGCGCGAGGACGTACTGACCTGCTGGTCACCGCGGTCGAGGGCAGCGACGCCTGGCGGCACACCTCGTACGGGTTCGTGCACGACGACCAGGCCGGGCTGCTGCTGCGGGCGGCCCCGGACACGTGGGTCAAGGCCGGGGTCGAGTTCTCCGACGAGGCGCCCCAGGTCGGCGCCGTGCTCACGCTGGGGCGCCCGGACTGGTCGGTGGCCCCGGCGAGGTCGGCCGGCGTCATGCTGCGCTTGCTGGGCGGCGTCAGCGCGAACCAGCGCGGCGATCGCATCGGACAGCGCCCGCTCGGACTTGCCGAGGGCGTGTCGGCCGCCGTCTGCCAGGCCTACGCTTCGGTGCCCCGATCGCCCAGGAAAGGGACCGCTCATGTCCGACGAGCTGACCGGCCGGCCGAGGCCGCGCGGCCCTGCACGCGTCCCGCTGCTGCACCCGGCCCGGCTGGAGGGCGAGCGGGCCCGGCTGCACGCCGAGATCACCTCCGGTCCCCGGCGGGCGCAGTCCTCCGTCGTCCCGCTCACCGACGACGACGGCCGCCTGCTGGGGCCCTTCGCCCTCATGCTGCTGGCCCCGGGGATCGGATCGGCGGTCCAGGCGGTGGGGGCGGCGCTGCGCGAGGACGTCTTGCTGAGCCCGCGGTCGCGGGAGCTGGCCGTGCTCGCCGTCGCCGCCCGGCGCCGGTCGCACTTCGAGTGGCTGGCCCACGAGCAGGCCGCCCGGGCAGCGGGCGTCGCCACGGCGCAGCTGCAGGCCCTGCTGGACGGCCGGGTCCCCGAGGGACTGGACGCGGTGGACGAGGTCGTCGTCGCGACGACGTGGCGGCTGCTCGACGACGGTGAGCTCGACGACGACGGCTACGCCCGGGCCACCTCGGTCCTGGGGGCCGAAGCGCTGGCGGCGCTGGTGTGGCTGGTCGGCTACTACGCCATGCTGGCCACCGCGCTGGCCACCTTCCGGCCGGAACCGCCGGTGCCGGCAGGCGGCTGAGCCCGGTTCAGACGAGGACGCGGCGGCCGTGGATCCGGTCCGCCGCCTCCGCGGCGAGCAGGATCCGGCGGGCCGGGCGGTACCGGCCCTCGCGCAGGGTGCGGGCCTTGTCCGGGTCGGTTCCGGCGAGCTCCTCGCTGGCGGCGAGGTCGAGGGAGTTGTCCGCGAGCATGACCAGCCGGCCCAGGGGATCGGCGGCGGCGCGGCGGATCGAGCCACCCATGTAGGGCTCGCCGGGGCGCGGGGTGACCGCGTCGACGGCGGCCACCACCACCTCGGGGACCGCGAGAACCCGGAGCCGGGCGACGTCGTAGCGCCGCGCGGGATCCGGGTGGTCCCGGGTCAGGGCCACCACGTCCCGCAGCACGCCGGCCATCTCCGCCTCGGGGCCGTAGGGCCGGAGCATCTCGGCGAGCGGCCGCAGGTGGGCGAGGTAGTGGTCGTGGCCGTCCCGGTCCACCTGGCCCTCGTGCGCCGCGAGCGCCAGCAGGTGCGCGTCGGGGACGGTGAAGGCCACGCTCCGAGGCTAGGCGCTGGCGGCCGGTGGTCGCCGGGTGCGACGCGGTGCCCGGCCGAGGAGGCGCAGCCCCGACGTCGCGGGCCGCACCTCCTCCGACGGCGGCACCGCGCCGGCCGCCCGCTCGACCTGCGCGTCGAGCTCCGCCCGCCGGCGGTCGAGCGACGCCACCTCCTCGAGCAGCGCGGCGCGGCGGTCGGCGGCCTGCCGGTCGAGGTGGTCCCGCAGCGCCGCGGCCTCGGCGTCCGCGCGGCACCGCTCGTCCCGGCCGGTGGCCAGCAGCCGGAGCACCTCCGCCCGGCCGGCCAGCCGGGCCGCGGCGACCTCGGCCGCCGCCTGCTCCCCGAGCCGGGCGGCCCGCTCCGCGGCGCGCTGCTCCACCTCCTGCGCCTCCGCTGCGCGCCGCTCCGCCTCGGCGGTGGCCTCCTCACGGATCCGCTCGGCCGCGTCCAGGGTCCGGCCCGCGACGGCGAGCACCATCTCCGCCTGCGCCACGGCGGCGGCGATCGTCTCCCGCGCCCGGTCCCGTGCGCCGGCCAGCTCGCGGGCGGCGCGGGCCCGGAGCTGCTCGGCCTCGGTCCGGGCCGCCGCGCGCAGCTGCTCGGCCTCGGCCGTCATGCCCTGGGCCTGGTCGGCCGCGGCGGCCAGCAGCTGCCCGATGCGGTCGGACAGCCGCAGCAGCTCACCGCCGCCGGCGGAGTGGTCGAGCAGCTGCCGGGCCTCGTCGAGGGCGGTCTGGGTCTGCAGGCACCGGGCCAGCAGGTGCTCCCGCTCCCGGTCCGCCGTGGCCAGCTCGTCCTCGGCCCACTGCACGTAGGTGTCGACCTGGAAGCGGTCGTAGCCGGCCAGTGCCCGGCCGAACATCGGCGCCGCCCGGAACATCGTGGGCAGGTCGCCGGAGACGTTCGGCGGCGTGCGCGGCGCGACGTCGATGACCTCGGCCGCGCTCTCCTGCTGGGTCGCAGCGCTCATCCGGCGTGCCTCCTCCCGTGCCCCTGGGGCACCCGTCGTGCCGACGCTAGGTGCCGGAACGGGACGGCCGCGCGCCGAGGAGCGGGCCCGTCACCCGGCCGGGTGGGGTGCCCCACCCGCTCCGGTCGCGCCCCCCGGCCGGTGTCGCCCCGGGTGACGTCCCCCGCACGGGTGAGCCGGACCAGGCGAGGGGTTCACCGCGGGCAGCGCCCGGGCACACCGTGGCCCATGGCACCGCCCAGCCCCGCGCCGGCCCCCGGCAGCATGACCGTCGCCCTGCTGTTCCAGTGGGAGGTCGTGGCCACCGTCGTGCTGGTGGCCGCCGTCCTGGCTGTCCTCGCGGTGGTGGCGCTCTCGGCGGCGCCCGGGGCCAGCGACCGCTCGGAGTGGCAGCGGTGGCTCGCCGCCCGGTCGCGCGCCGAGCCGGGCGAGCCGCGCGCGGACGGCTGACCGGCCGCGCCGCCGGGTCAGGCGCCGCCCCGGAACCGCAGCACCGCCTCGACCCGGCTGCGGGCCTCGAGCTTGGTGAGCAGGCGGGAGACGTGGTTCTGCACCGTCTTGACCGACAGCCCGAGCCGCCGGGCGATGCCCGCGTTGTCGAGGCCCTCGGCCATCAACCGGAGGACCTCGTTCTCGCGGTCGCTGAGCCCGGGCGCCGCGGGCGGCGCGACCTCCCGCACCTCGCTGAGCCGGGCGAGGAGCCGCGGGGCCAGCGACCGCCCGAAGACGGCGGAGCCGTGGTGCACCGCCCGCACCGCCGCCAGGAGCTCCTCCTGGCCAGCCCCCTTGAGCACGTAGCCGCGTGCCCCCGCATCGAGGGCGGCGACGATCGCGTCGTCGTCCTCGACCATCGTGATCACCAGCACGGCCGTCGAGGGACTCGCGCGCAGCACGAGCTGGGTCGCCGCGGCACCGGACATCCCCGGCAGGTTCAGGTCCATGAGCACGACGTCCGGCCGGTGCACGGTCGCCAGCCGGACGGCGTCCTCGCCGGTGCCCGCCTCGCCGAGGACCTCGGTGTCCGCGACCGACTCGAGCAGTCCGCGCAGCCCCCGCCGGAACATCGGGTGGTCGTCGACGAGGACGATGCCGATCGGGCCGCTCACCGGGGGCCTCCGGTCGGGGCGCCCGTCGGCAGCGCGGCGACGACCACCGTGCCGCCGCCGACGCGGTCGGTGACGACCAGCTCGCCGCCCAGCTCCTCCGCCCACTCCCGCATGGTCGAGAGCCCGTTGCCCGGGCGGCCCGGGGCGGGCGCCGCGGCCCGGCCGCGCCCGTCGTCCTCGACCGATACCAGCAGGCTCCGCCCGGCCTCCGCGCGGAGCAGCACCCGCACGCACGTGGCCCACGGCCCGGCGTGCCGGACCGCGTTGGTCACCGCCTCCTGGGCGATCCGGTAGGCGGCCACCTCGGTCGCGGCGGGGAGCGCGGGCACGGTGGGGCAGCCCTCGACGACGACGGGGAGGCGGCTGCTGCTCATCCGCCGGGCGAGGGCGTGCAGCGCGCCGGGCAACCCCAGGTCGTCGAGCGCGGCCGGGCGGAGGTCCTCCACCACCCGGCGCACGTCGGCGACCGCCTCCTGGACGTCGTCGCGCAGCTCGAGCAGCGCCCGGTCGACGGCCGGGTCGCCGCCCACGGTGTTGCGTGCGGTGTCCACCCGCAGCGTCAGCCCGGCGAGCGCCGGACCGAGCCCGTCGTGGAGGTCGCGGCGCAGGCGGCGCCGCTCCTCCTCGCGGGAGAGGACCAGCCGCTCGCGGGACGCCTGGAGCTGGTGGGACAGCTCCAGTGCCCGCACGACCGGCGCCAGCTGGTGCGCCAGCGCCGTCAGCACCGGGACCGTGGTGGCGCTCCTCCGGACGCCGGCCAGCCGCAGGGCGCCGACCTCGACCCGCTCGTGCACCAGCGGGACCTGCTGCTCGGGCGGCCCGGGGCGGCCACGGGACGCCAGGACGGCGCCGTCGGCGCCCAGGACGGCCACGTACGGCAGCCGCAGCGACTCGGCGAGCGCGTCGACCACCGCCGGGAGCGTGTGCTCCGGCGCCGCGGCGTCGGCCAGCCGGTCACCGAGGCGCCGGGCGACCTCCACCGGTTCGTCTCACACGCCCAGGGTCAGCCGGTTCACCGCCCGCTGCACGCGCTCCCGGACCGGCTGGAAGGCCACCGCGACGACGGCCGCGGCGACGACCGGCGCCCATCCGGGGTCACCGGAGCGGAGCACCGCGCCGACCCCGCCGACCACCACGACGTACACGGCGACGACCCCCGCCGTGAGCACCCCGTAGACGAGCGTGCGGTTGGCCGCGAGGCGCAGGTCGTAGAGGTCGTGCTGCAGGACCGCCACGCCGACGGCGACGGGGAGTGCCGCGACCGCGAGGGGGAAGGCCATCGCGCCGCGGCTCTGGTCGACCACGATCCAGAGGCCGACGACCAGGGAGACGGCGGCGGCCACCAGCAGGGCGCCGACCTGCTGCCGCACGAGCGGGCTCCCCCTGCGCCGGCGCACGGCGACCGCGCACAGCCCGACCAGCGCGCTCACCGCCACCAGCGCGAGGCCGGTCAGCGGCAGGAGGTCCACGGCAGGTCGCCAGTCGAGGGGGAGCCCGAGCGGGTTGCGCATCCCGGCCAGGCGGTAGTCGAGCGGTTCGGGGGCGGTGAGCACCGCGCCCGTGAAGAGCGCGAGCGAGCAGAGCGCCAGGACGGCCGCGGGGCGCCAGCGTGCCGACGGCAGCCGTCCGTCCGGGAAGAGCAGCGGGAGCAGGACGACGATCGTGATCCACCCGGCCCCCCGCACCGCCAGCGCCAGCACCGCGACCACGGCCCACCCCGGCTGGTCGGCGCCCCCGACCAGTCGGGCGACCGCCACCTCCAGGGGCAGGGAGGACAGGCCCCACAGGGCACCGCCGGCCCACAGGACGAGCCCGATCCGGTGGCCCGGGCGGTGCACCAGCACCACCGCACCGGCGACGACGAACAGCAGGACGACGACGGCGTCCGCCCATCGGGCGCCGGCTTGCGGGAGGGCGTTGCCGTGCGCGACGGCGGCGGCCCCGGCTGCCGAGGCCACGGCGGCCGACGACGCGAGCCACAGCCCGGCGGCGCCTGCCCGTCCCATGGCGGTCATGGTGCGGCTCCGGTGCCCCGTGCGGGAGGTCCCCGGTCGCGGCGGGTCGCCGTCGCTACCGGCCGAGCCGGGTGCCTTCCTCCGCCACGGAGCGCCGGGGGAGGACGGCGGCCGCCACGAGGACCCACAGGGGGAAGGCGAGCGTCAGCAGGAAGGACAGCGGGGTCACGAGGCCGACCGTCGCGAGAGCCGCGCACGTCCAGCCGAACCACCGGGGGAACGCCGCCGTGCGGAGGACGGCCACCGCCGTGCCGGCCAGCAGCACGGTGAGCCCCACCGGAGCGGCCAGCCCCGACAGCGCCAGCCCGCCGTCGTAGAAGACGACGGCGGACTCCGGTGCCAGGCCGGCGGGGCTCCCCGCCCGCAGGGCCCCGGCGGAGACGAGGGCGAACCCGCCGGCGAGCAGGCCGGTCGCCGCGGCGCCGCCGAGGGCCGCCACCCGGGCGGGCCACGGATCCCCGGACGCGGCGTCGTCGAGCGCGCGGACGAGCGCTGCGAGGAAGCAGGCGAGCGGGACCAGGGCGATCAGGGAGAGCGTCATCGCGACGGCGATCCGGTCCGGTGCCGCGGCGTAGAAGCGCAGCACCTCCTCGGGCTCCGCGTGCGGCGCCGGGGTGGCGCCCTGCAGGGCGTTGCCGGCGACGGCGAGCGCGGCGAAACCGGCGGCGGCGGCGAGCGGGGTGCGTGCGGACGTGGAGACGGGCATGGTCGACCTCGTGGGGGCGGGAGGTGGCCCGCGAGCCGGGCGGCGTACCCCGGCCTCGGCGGTGCGTGGACCGGACCACGGTCGCGCCCGGGAGTTCCCGTCGTCATCGGGCGCATTCCCGCACGGCCGGGAAGTCCTCCCGGTCAGGCCGTGTCGAGGACGATCTTGTACTGGCCGGGCCGGGGCTGGATCGCCGCGGAGAAGGCTGCCTGGACCCGGTCGACCGGGTGGACGTCGCTGACGTAGACGTCGCGGAGCCGGGGGTGGGCGGCGAGGTAGTCGCCCGCGTCCCGCAGCACCCGCGCCCGCTCGAGGGTGACACCGGCGCGCAGCGTCAGGTTCTTCCGCAGGAACGTGATCATGTCCATGGGGTACACCGGGTCGTCGGGGATGCCGAAGTAGAGGACGTCCCCACCCGGCGCGACGCCGGCCAGGCAGTCCTGCAGCGTCGTCACCTGGTGGCCCACGGCCTCGACCACGACGGCCGGGCGGTCGGCGTCCGCGAGGGTCGCCGCCCACCGGCTCGCGCTGGCCGTGACGGTCTCGTGCACCCCGAAGACGTCGGCCGCGGCGGTGCGGTCCACCCGGTCGACGCCGACGACCCGGCGGGCGCCGCGCTGCCCGAGCACGTGGCTGAAGAGCAGGCCGATGGGGCCCTGCCCGATGACGGCGACCGACTTCCCGCTCAGGTCCCCGAGCTGCTCCGCGGCGTAGAGGACGCAGGCGAGCGGCTGCAGCATCACGGCGGTGGTCGGGGGGAGCGAGGTGTCGTAGCCGGCCAGCCCGTTGCCGTCGGTGACCACCAGCTCGGCGATCCCGTCGAAGGCGGACGCCCAGCCGACGACCCGGTCCCCCGCGGAGTGGGCCGGGTGCCGGCTGGCGACCACGTCGCCGACCACCTCGTGCAGGGGGAAGCCGGGAACCGGTGTCGCCGTCCGGTCCGCCGGGTTCGGGGCGTACAGGAAGGGCGCGCCCTTGAAGAAGGGCAGGTCGCTGCCGCAGATCCCACCCGCCCGCGTGGCGATCAGCACCTGGCCCTCGGCCAGGTCCTCGGCGCGCGGTGCGGGCACCTCGACCTGCTCGAAGGTGAACGGTCCGCTCAGCCGCTGGGCCCACACGTCGCGCCGCCTCCCGTCTCCGCGGCCGCCCGTGCGGCCGTCCGCGAAGTAGACCAGCGCCCGGCTCCGGGCGCAGCGGGACCCCCGGGGGAGCCCGTCGCAGAGCGCCCCGGCGCCGACGGGATACTGGTCCGCGTCGCGCACGCCCGGCGACGCGCCGGCGCGCCGGGCCGGCGGTCCCACGGTCGAGGAGGTCTGGACGTGCCCAGAGCGCTGCTGCTGGAGAACATCGACCCGGTCGCGACCGAGATCCTCGGTGCGGCGGGCTACGAGGTCGAGTCGCTGCGCGGGGCGCTGGACGAGGCCGACCTGGTCGCCGCGCTCGACGGTGTGGACCTGCTCGGCATCCGTTCGAAGACCCAGGTGACCGCGGAGGTGCTGCGCAGCCGTCCCGACCTGCAGGCGGTGGGCGCGTTCTGCATCGGCACCAACCAGATCGACCTGACCGCGGCCGCGGCCGCGGGTGTGGCGGTGTTCAACGCGCCGTTCTCGAACACCCGCAGCGTGGTGGAGATGGCGATCGCCGAGATCATCATCCTGGCCCGGCGGCTGGTCGACCGCGACCGATCGCTGCACGCCGGCACCTGGGACAAGTCGGCCGCGGGCAGCCACGAGATCCGCGGGCGGACCCTCGGCATCGTCGGCTACGGCAACATCGGCAGCCAGCTGTCGGTGCTCGCCGAGGCGCTCGGCATGCGGGTGCTCTTCTACGACCTCGAGGACAAGCTGGCGCTCGGCAACGCCCAGCGCTGCGACTCCCTGGAGGAACTGCTGGAGCGGGCGGAGACCGTCACGCTGCACGTGGACGGCCGGGCCGGGAACGCGGGGCTGTTCGGCGCCGAGCAGTTCGCCCGCATGCGGCCGCGCAGCATCTTCCTCAACCTCTCCCGCGGGTTCGTCCTGGACCACGAGGCGCTGCGCGACAGCATCCTGAGCGGCCACATCGCCGGGGCGGCGGTCGACGTCTTCCCGCACGAGCCCCGCGAGCAGGGCGACGAGTTCACCTCGGTGCTGCGCGGCCTGCCCAACGTCATCCTCACCCCGCACATCGGCGGCTCGACCCAGGAGGCGCAGCACGACATCGGGCGGTTCGTGGCCGGCAAGCTCGTCGACTACACCGGCACGGGCACCACGACGCTGA
This sequence comes from Blastococcus sp. SYSU DS0541, assembly GCF_054050875.1. Taxonomy (NCBI): domain Bacteria; kingdom Bacillati; phylum Actinomycetota; class Actinomycetes; order Geodermatophilales; family Geodermatophilaceae; genus Blastococcus; species Blastococcus sp. SYSU DS0541. The sequence continues at coordinate 72,885 of NZ_JBJHAD010000016.1, forward strand.
GCGTCAACCTGCCCACCGTCGTCCTGCACAGCTCCTCGACCGACCGCTTCGCCCTGCTGCACCGCAACGTGCCGGGCGTCCTGGCGCGGGTCGACGCCCTCGTCGGCGAGCACGGGCTCAACGTCGACGCCCAGGTGCTGGCCACGCGCGGGGAGTACGGGTACGCGGTCACCGACGTCGGCGCCCCGCTGCCCGCGGACCTGCTGGCGGCGCTCCGCACCCTGCCGGAGGCCGTCCGCCTGATGAGGTTCGGGCCCCGGGTCGACTGACGCGCGCATCCCGCCGGACCGGGCGTCCCCGCCGGCGGGGCGTCATGCTGGTGCGGTGGCGGAGGACCGCTCGGCCGGAGCGCGGCGCACCCGCCGGTGGTTCCTCGCGGGCGCCGCCGGCGCCCTCCTCGCCGGGGCGGCGCCGGGCTGCGGGGCCCGGCCGGAGGGAGCGACGCCGGAGCCGGCCGAGCGCCCGGCGGCGTCCCTCGCGGCCCGTCCGGGAGAGCCCACCGAGCCGTTCCCGGGCCCCGGCACCCATCCGCTGGACCTCGGGGAGGAGGGTGACGCGCTGCTGCACGTGCCGCCGGGCCTCACCGCCGGCGAGCCGGCGCCGCTGGTCCTGACACTGCACGGGGCCGGCGGTGACGCCGCGGGCGGGCTGGCGCTGCTGCAGGCCGAGGCCGACGAGCGCGGCCTGCTCCTGCTGGCGCCGAGCTCCCGGGGCCCCACCTGGGACGCCGTGCGCGGTGGCTTCGGGCCAGATCTCCGGGTCGTCGACCGGGCGCTCCGGCGGACTTTCGGCACGGTGCCGGTCGACGGCGGGCGGATCGCCGTCGCCGGCTTCTCCGACGGCGCCTCCTACGCGCTGGGCCTGGGACTGGCCAACGGGGAGCTCTTCGACGCCGTCCTGGCGTTCTCGCCGGGGTTCGTCCCGGAGACGTCGTGGCACCGGCCGCCGCGGGTGTTCGTCAGCCACGGCACCGGCGACGACGTGCTGCCGGTGGACCGGACCAGCCGGCGGATCGTCCCGGCCCTGCGCGAGGAGGGGGTCGAGGTGACCTACCGGGAGTTCCCCGGGCCGCACGCGCTGCCGCCCGAGATCGCCCGGGAGGCGCTGGACCTGCTGGGCTGGGGAGCCCCGGGGTGACCGCCGTCACGGCCGGCCGGCCGGGTGGGTACGGTCACGGCGTGCGGCTCCCGGACGGTCTCGTGGCGGTGGTGAAGCGTGACTGCCCCACCTGCGTCCTGGTCGAGCCGGTGCTGCGGCGGCTCGGCGCCGCGGTCTGGTGCCAGGACGACGCCGGCTGGTTCGACGGCGACGACACCGAGCTCGAGCTCTCCTACCGGCTCGGCATCGAGACCGTGCCGACGCTGCTCCGCGTGGTGGACGGCGCCGAGACCGCGCGGGTCGTCGGGTGGAGCCAGGAGCAGTGGGCGGAGCTGACCGGCGTGCCCGACGTCGGCGAGGGGTTGCCCGAGCACCGGCCGGGGTGCGGCTCGCTGTCGGTGGACCCGTTCCGCGTCGATGCGCTGGAGGCGCGCTTCGGCGGGAGCGGGCTGGCCAGCCGGCGGGTCGAGCTCGCCGAGCTCGAGGACGAGCACGAGGCGCTGTTCGACCGGGGCTGGACCGACGGGCTCCCCGTCGTGCCGCCGACGCCCGAGCGGGTGCTGCGGATGCTGCGCGGCACGACGCGGGACCCGCAGGACGTGGTGGCCGTCGTGCCGCCGGACCTCGTCGAGTGCACCGTGGAGAAGGTGGCCGTCAACGCGGTGCTGGCCGGGTGCCTGCCCGAGCACCTGCCGGTGGTCCTTGCCGCGCTGGAGGCGGCGGCCGCCGAGGAGTTCGCCCTGCACGGCCTGCTGGCGACGACGTACTTCTCCGGCCCCGTCGTGGTGGTCAACGGCCCGGTCGCCGGCCGGATCGGGATGAACAGCGGGGTCAACGCGCTCGGGCAGGGCAACCGGGCCAACGCCACGATCGGCCGGGCCCTGCAGCTCGTGGTGCGCAACGTCGGCGGCGGCCGCCCCGGCGAGGTCGACCGGGCGACCCTGGGCAATCCCGGCAAGTTCACCTTCTGCTTCGCCGAGCGGGAGCAGGACAGCCCCTTCGCCCCGCTCGCCGCCGACCGCGGGGTGGCCGGTGACGCGGTGACCGTCTTCGCCGGATCGGGTGTGCAGCCGGTCGTCGACCAGCTCAGCCGCGACCCGCGCTCCCTGGCGCGCACCTTCGCCGCTTGCCTCCGGGTCAACGCCCACCCCAAGCTCCCCATGGCGTTCGACGCGATGCTCGTCGTCTCGCCGGAGCACGGCCGGGTGTTCCGCGAGGCCGGTTGGGACCGCGCCCGCCTGCTGGCCGAGCTCGACGAGCTGCTCACCCTGCCCGGCGACGAGCTGGTGCGCGGGGCCGGTGGCATGGCCGAGGGGGTGCCCGCCCGGCTGGCCGGGGCCGATCTGCCGAAGTTCCGGCCCGGTGGTCTGCTGGTGGCGCACGCCGGCGGCGACGCCGGGCTGTTCAGCGCGATCGTGGGCGGCTGGGTGGCCGGCGAGACCGGGAGCGCCCCGGTGACGAGAGAGGTGCGCGCATGAGGACCGTCCTGGACCCGACCGGCGAACGGCAGGCGTCCGCCCGGGAGCTGCTGCCCCGGCCGGCCTCGCTGCGCGGCCGCAGCGTGGCGCTGCTCGACATCAGCAAGGCGCGCGGCGACGTCGTCCTCGACCGGCTCGCGGAGCTGCTCGCCGCGGACGGCGCGCTCGTGCGGCGCTACCGCAAGCCGACCTTCGCCCGCACCGCGCCGGTGGACCTGCGGCACGAGATCGCCGAGCAGTGCGAGGTGGTCATCGAGGCGCTCGCCGATTAGGGCTCCTGCACGTCGTGCAGTGTGCACGACATCGCCGACCTCGAGCGTCGCGGCGTCGTCGGGGTGTTCCTCGCCAGCGAGGCCTTCGCCGAGGCCGCCCGCGCGCAGGGCACGGCTCTGGGGTTCCCCGCGCCGTGCGTGCTCGTCCCGCACCCGGTGCAGGACCGCACCGACGCGGAGCTGCGGTCGGCCGCCGAGGCGGCGTACCCGGCGGTGGTCGCCGCCGTCACGGCGACTCCCGGTGGATGACGCCGACGGCGCGCGCTGCCAGGGTGGGCCGATGACCGAGATGCCGATCAGCCGCTTCCCGCTCCGGCCCGCCGGCGAGCTGCCCCCCGACCTCGCCGAGCGCTACGCGGAGGTCCAGGAGAGGTCCGGCTTCCTGCCCAACGTCTTCGCGGCGCTGGCCTGGCGGCCGGACGAGGCGCGGGCGTTCTTCGCGATGCACGACGCGCTCATGGACAAGGACACCCCGGGCCTGTCCAAGGCCGACCGCGAGCTGATCGTCGTCGCCACCAGCGCCGGCAACGACTGCCTGTACTGCGTCGTCGCGCACGGCGCCGTGGCACGCATCCGCACCAAGGACCCCCACATCGCCGACCACGTCGCCGTGGACTGGCGCAAGGCACCGCTGTCCCCGCGGATGCGCGCCGTGCTCGCGGTCGCCACCCGCCTGGCGGCCGACCCGGCCTCGGTCACCGCCGAGGAGCTGGGCGCCCTCGCCGACCACGGCCTGACCCAGGACGACGTCTGGGACGTCGGCATGATCACGTCGTTCTTCGCGCTCTCCAACCGGCTGGCGCACTTCGCGGCGATCACGCCCAACCCCGAGTTCTTCCTGATGGGCCGGCTGCCGCGCGGTGCCGGAGAGGCGCCCGCGCCGCCCGCCTGACGCGGGGCCGCTCGCGCTACGGTCCGCCGGTGACCGCTCCGACGACGACCGTGCTCGCCGACGACCTGGGCTTCCCGGAAGGGCCGCGCTGGCACGACGGCCGGCTGTGGTTCTCCGACTTCCACGACCGCGTGGTGCGCCGGATGCCCGCCGACGGGGGCCCCGCGGTGGTGCTGGAGCTCGACGACAGCCCCTCGGGGCTCGGCTGGCTGCCCGGCGGCGACCTGCTCGTCGTCTCCATGGTCCGGCGGGCCCTGCTGCGGGTGGCCGACGGCGGCACCGGCGTGCACGCCGACCTCGCCGGCGCGACGCGGTTCCGGGCCAATGACCTGGTCGTCGACGCGGCGGGGCGCGCCTACGTCAGCAGCTTCGGCTTCGACCTCGAGGCGGGCGCGGAGCCGGAGCCGGCCGACCTCGTCCGCGTGGACCCCGACGGCTCGGTCTCCGTCGCCGCGGCGGGCCTCGTCTTCCCCAACGGGATGGTGCTGAGCCCCGACGGCCGCACGCTCGTCGTCGCGGAGACCTACGGGGCGCGGCTCACCGCGTTCGACGTCGCGGCGGACGGGTCGCTGTCCGGCCGGCGGGTGTTCGCCGAGCTGCCCGGCATCGCCCCCGACGGCATCTGCCTGGACGCCGAGGGGCAGGTGTGGGCGGCCACCGCCCGAACCCCGGAGGTGCTCCGGGTGCGCGACGGCGGCGAGGTGACCGCCCGGGTCGCGGTGGGCAGCGGCTCGCTCTCCTACGCCTGCGCGCTGGGCGGGGACGACGGTCGCACCCTGTTCGTCTGCACCGCGCCGAGCTGGCGCCCCGGGCCACGCGCCGGCCGCATCGAGGCCGTCCGGGTCGACGTGGGCGCGGCCTGAGCATGCGCACCGCACACCTCTCGGTCGCGGGCGCGGCACCCTGCGCGCAGGATCGGCGGGGCGGCATCGGGCTGGTCGACGACGAGGGAGGGCCGGGATGGCGGGCAGCGAGGCGGAGCTGCGGCGGCGGTGGTCGGAGGGTCGGCCCTGCCACGGGCTGTGGAGCGTGCTGCCCGGGGTGGTGACCGGTGAGCTGCTCGCGCGCACCGGCGCCGACTACGTGGTCGTCGACCTCCAGCACGGGGCGACGGCCGAGGCGGACCTCCCCGGCACCTGCGCGGCCATCACGGCCGCGGGCTCGGTGCCGTTGGTCCGCACCCGCAGCTCCCTGTTCCCCGACATCGGGCGGCCGCTGGACCTCGGCGCCCGCGGTGTGATCGTGCCCAACGTCCGCGACGCCGGCCACGCCCGCGAGATCGTCGCCGCCTGCCGGTACGCACCCGCCGGTGGGCGGTCGATCGGCCGGCTCTCCGGCGGGGCCGACGAGCCGCTGGTGGTCCCGATGGTGGAGACGGCGTCCATGCTCGACGACCTGGACGCGGTCCTCGGCGTCGAGGGCCTGGACGGGCTGTACGTCGGCCCCGCCGACCTCGCGCTCTCCCTGGAGCTGACCGGGGACGCCCACCGGACCGAGCTCGGCTCGGTGCTCTCCTCGATCATCGCCCGCGCGCGGGCCGCGGGCGTGCCCGTGGGGGTGCACGCCCGCAGCGGCGAGGAGGCGGCCGGCTTCGCCGCGGAGGGCGCCACGGTGGTGACGGTGGCCGTCGACGCCGTTCTGGTGGCCGAGGCCGCCGCCCAACACCTCGGCGTCGCACGGGTCCGCGCCACCGGCTGACGGCGCCGGTCAGGTGAAGGCGTCGACGGTCCGGTCGAGGTAGTCGTTGCGGAAGGCCCCGCGCGGGTCCAGCCGCCGGACGAGCGCGCGGAACTCCGGCATCCGCGGGTACAGCGCGGCGAGCTCCTCGGCGCCGGTGGTGAACACCTTGCCCCAGTGCGGTCGCGCCCCGTACGGGCGCAGCGCCGCCTCGATCTCGGGCAGGAGCGCGCGCACCCGGGCCTCCTCGGGCAGCCAGGTGAAGTGCAGCGCCAGGACGTCCCCGCCGTACGCCGGGCTCAGCCAGAGGTCGTCCGCCGCCACGGTGCGCAGCTCGCTGACCTGGAGCAGCGGGGCGATGCGGGACGCGAGGGAGCGCAGCGCGTCGCAGGCCGCCCGCCCGTGCCGCCGCGGCACGAAGTACTCCGTCTGCAGCTCCTCGCCGCTGCTGGGGGTGAAGCCGGTGCGGAAGTGCGGCAGCCGTTCGTGCCACTCCCCGGGGAGGCCCAGCTGGGCGGTGAGGATCTCGACCGGCGTGCCCGGCAGCATGTGGGTGGGCTCCGTCGCGGCCCGCGCGCCGAAGAACTCCTCCGGCGCGACCTCGTGCTCGTCGGGGCGCGCCTTCACCCACACCTGGGTCACCTCCCGCCAGTCGGTGAACACGCTGACGCTGTAGGCGGCATCGGCGACGGCGTCGAAGTCGGCGAACAGCCGCTCCCAGGTCAGCCCGACGTAGACGTCGGTGCGCACCTGGAACGCCGGCTGGACCCGCAAGCCGATCCGGGTCACCACGCCGAGCGCGCCCAGGTGCACGACGGCGCCGGCGAAGTCGGGGTCCCCGTGCGTCAGCGTCTCCAGCTCGCCGTCGCCACGTACGAGCTCGAGCGCCGCCACGGCGGTGCTCAGCGACCCGTTCCGGTTGCCCGACCCGTGGGTGCCGGTGGCCGTGGCGCCCGCGACGGTGATGTGCGGCAGGGAGGCGAGGTTGTGCAGCGCGAACCCCTGCTCGGCGATGCGCGGCACCACCTCGCTGTAGCGGGCGCCGCCGGGGATCCAGGCGAGGCCCGCGCCGTCGGGGCGGCGCTCCACCTCGACCTCGCCGGGCAGCCGGTCGAGGGAGACCAGGTCGGCGGTGGTGTCGGCGATGTCGTTGAAGCAGTGCCGGGAGCCCAGGACCTTGACCCGGTCGCTGCCGGCCACGAGGGCCTGCAGCTCGGCGAGGCTCGCGGGCCGGTGCAGCCGCGCCGCCCGGTAGGCGACGTTGCCGGCCCAGTTGGTCCCCGGCTCCGCCGCGTCCGGGGGTGTGGTGGACGACGTCTGCTGCATGCTGGCTCGCGATCTCCTCCGGGTGACGGTCCCGCGGACTACCGGGGGGCCGATGATCCCCGATGGCGGCAGCCGCCCGCGGCCCGCCTGCCCTGCCCGGCCCGCGCCCGGGTGACACGATGCCGGCATGGCATCGCCGGGGGCCGCGGCCGGGCAGGGCAGGACGGCGTTCGTCCTCGGGGGCGGCGGGGTGCTGGGCGCGGCCGAGGTGGGCATGCTGCAGGCCCTGGCCGAGGCCGGCATCCGGCCCGACCTGGTGGTGGGGACGTCGGTGGGGGCGATCAACGGCGCGCTCGTGGCCGCCGACCCGGCCCCGGACGCGGTGGGCCGGCTGCGCGCGGTGTGGGAGGACCTGGCCGAGCGCGGGGTGTTCGCGGGCTCGGTGCTCGCCCGGCTCGGCACCCTGGTGCGCACCCGCACGCACCTGCACCCGCGCGAGCCGCTCCGCGACCTGCTGGAGGCCCACCTCCCGGTGCGGACCTTCGCCGAGCTCCGCATCCCCTTCCAGTGCGTCGCCTCGAGCATCGAGCGGGCCGCCGAGCACTGGTTCACCGACGGCCCCCTGGTCGAGGCGGTCCTCGCGTCGTGCGCCGTCCCCGGGCTGCTGCCCGCGGTCGAGATCGACGGCCAGCACTACCTCGACGGCGGCCTGGTGCACAGCATCCCGGTCGGCCGGGCGGTCGCCCTCGGGGCCGAGACGATCTACGTGATGCACGTCGGCCGGATCGACCGGCCGCTGCGCCCGCCGTCCCGCCCGTGGGAGGTCGGGCTCGTGGCCTTCGAGATCGCCCGCCGGCACCGGTTCGCGGCCGATCTGGCCGCGCTGCCGGCGGGGGTGGCGGTGCACGTGCTGCCCTCGGGCGGTGCCCCTGCGCCGGGAGCCGGGGACCTGCGCTACCGCGATTTCTCCGGCGTCCCCGACCGGATCGACCGGCGCACAGGGCGGCGCGGGACTACCTGGGGCGCTCCGGCGCCGGGGCGGGCTGACGTGCTGCCCCCGCGGCGGGTGCGCCGGTTCACCGGCCCCCTGCTGGTCGTGGCGCTCGTGGCCGCGGTCCTGCTGCTGCCCGTGCTGGTCCTGGTGGCGGCCGTCGTCTCCGTGTGGCTGCCGGGGCACTGGCGCGGTCTCCGGCTGCTCTGCTTCGCGCTGCTCTACCTCGCGCTGCAGGTGGCCGGGCTGGTCGCGGCGGGGGCGCTGTGGGTGCTCAGCGGATTCGGTCGCCGGCTGACCTCGCCGAGATCCCGCGCGGCCCACTACACGGTGCTGCGGCTGCTGCTGGACGCGCTGATGCGGGCCGCCCAGCGGCTCTTCGCCCTCCGGCTGGTCACCGACGGAGCCTCGTGGTCGCCGCTGGACGACGGGCTCCCCGGCTCGACCAACGCCATGGTCGTGCTCTCCCGGCACGCCGGCCCCGGCGACTCGTTCCTGCTGGTGCACACGCTGATGGACCGCGACCACCTGCGCCGGCCGCGGATCGTGCTCAAGGACGTGCTGCAGCTGGACCCGATGATCGACGTCTACCTCAACCGGCTGCCCAATCACTTCCTCCCGTCGGGGCCCGCGGACGGGTACAGCTCGGAGGAGGCGATCGCCGACCTGGCCCGCGACCTGGGGGAGGAGGACGCGCTGCTCATCTTCCCGGAGGGGGCGAACTTCACCACCCGGCGGCGCACCCGGGCCATCCAGCGGCTCCGCGACCGGGGCCTCCTGGCGGCGGTGCGCCGCGCGGAGGAGATGCGGCACGTGCTGCCGCCCCGCCCCGCCGGGGTGGCCGCGGCCCTGGGCGCCGCGCCGCACGCCGACGTGGTGTTCGTGGCCCACACCGGGCTCGAGCACCTGAACACGCCCCGCGACGTCTGGCGCGGTCTGCCCATGGACAAGACCCTGCACCTGCGCTGGTGGTTCGTGCCCGCCGCCGAGGTCCCGCGCGACCCGGCCGAGCAGGTCGACTGGCTCTACCGGTGGTGGGAGACGATCGACACCTGGGTGTCCACGACGTCCGCGGCCGAGGACGCGGCACGGGGCCAGCCGGAAGCCGGGCGGTCGGCGCCCGGTTGCACCCCCGCGTGAGGCTCTCGCTGCTCGACCGCTCCCGCACCCGCGCCGGTCACCCCGAGGCGGTGGCCCTGCGGCACACGGTGGAGCGGGCGGTCGCGGCGGAACGGCTGGGCTACGACCGGTTCTGGGTGGCGGAGCACCACGGGGTGCCGGGCATCGCGTCGGGCGCGCCCGCGGTGCTCCTGGCGGCCGTCGGTGCGCACACGGGGACGATCCGGCTGGGGTCGGGCGGGGTGATGCTGCCCAACCACCAGCCCCTCGTGGTGGCGGAGCAGTTCCTGGTGCTGGCCGCGCTCCACCCCGGTCGGGTCGACCTCGGGGTGGGCCGCTCCCTCGGTTTCACCGCGCCCGTGCGCCGGGCCCTCCGCCGCACGGGCGAGGAGCCCGACGCGTTCGCCTCCGACGTCGGCGAGCTCCGGGGGTACCTGGAGCGGACGGCCGGGGTGACCGCCCGCCCCGTCGTCGAGGAGCCGGTCCCGCTGTCCGTCCTGGCCACGGCGACGGGGGCCGGCGTCGCCGCCGGGCTCGGGCTCCCGCTCGTGCTCGGCGGCCCGGTGCTGGACCGGCCCGAGCTCGGCGGCGTGCTGGCGGGCTACCGGCGCGATTTCCGCCCGCACCGTGGCAGCCGCCCGCACGTCACCGTCTCGCTGGACGTCCTGGTCGCCGACACCGACGACGAGGCCCGCGAGCTGGCGTTGCCCGAGGTCTGGGCGATGGCCCGTTCCCGGCGCACGGGCGTGTTCGACGCGCTGGAGCCGGTGGCGGCCATCCGGGACCGTCGGTGGGACGACCTGGACGCGCGCCGGGTGGAGCAGGGGCTCGCCGCCGTGACCGCCGGCCGGCCGGCGACCGTGCGCCGCCGCCTCGAGCAGCTCGCCGAGCGCACCGGCGCCGACGAGCTGCTCGCGAGCGGCTCGACCCATGACCGCGCGGCGCTCGCCGCCTCCGATGCCGCCCTCGCCTCCCTGCTGCGCTGACGGCGTTCCCGGCCGCCGGGTCAGGTGCGCAGCGACTCGTCGGTGCGCTCCTGCTCCGCCGCGGCGGAGGTGCGGCGGCGGCGCCACACCGGCTCCAGCGCGGCGTCCTCCTCCGGCGTCGCGACCGCGAACGGCGGGACGGCCGGCGCCGGCAGTGCCTGCCGCCCCTGGCCGCGGGTGGCGCGGAGGCTGAGCCAGATCGAGGTACCGATGATCGTCGCCACGACGGCCAGGCTGATCGTGGTGGGGATGTAGAAGACATCGATCTTCAGCAGCATCTTGATGCCGACCCACACGAGCACCAGGGCCAGCCCGGTCTTGAGGTACACGAAGCGGTGGATCAGGTCGGCGAGCAGGAAGTACATGGCCCGCAGCCCGAGGATGGCGAAGGCGTTGGCCGTGAAGACGAGGAACGGCTCGTCGGTGACCGCGAAGATCGCCGGGATCGAGTCGACGGCGAAGACGACGTCGGTGACCTCGACGAGCACCAGGACGGCCAGCAGCGGGGTGGCCAGCAGCCGTCCGCCGCGGCGGACGAGGAAACGCTGACCGTGGTAGACGTCGGTCATCGGCACCCAGCGGCGGAAGAGCCGCAGCGTCCGCGACGTCGCGGGGTCCAGGTGCTCGTTCCGCTGCCGGAGCATCCGGTAGCCGGTGAAGAGCAGGAACGCGGCGAACAGGTAGAGCACCCAGCCGAAGCTGGCGATCAGCACCGAGCCGCCGGCGATGAACAGGCCGCGGAAGACCAGCGCCCCGAGCACGCCGAGGAAGAGCACCCGGTGCTGGTACTCCCGGGGGACGGCGAAGTAGGTGAAGAGGATGGCCCAGACGAAGACGTTGTCCACGGCCAGCGACTTCTCGATCAGGTAGCCGGCGTAGTACTGCTGCCCGAGCTCGGCCCCGTAGGACCACCACACCCAGGCGCCGAAGCCGACGCCGATGGCGACCCACACGGCCGACCAGGCCGCCGCCTCCCGGACGCCGATGACGTGGGCGCGGCGGTGGGCGAACAGGTCGACGGCGAGCATCGCGAGCACGAGGCCGAGCACGGCGGCCCAGAGCCACAGGGGGACGTCCACGAGCGTTCTCCTCCGGTCGGTGAACCAACCGGAGGTCTCTCCCGGCTCCTGCCGGAGCCCACCTCGCCGGGAGCCCACGGGGACCCGTACTGACGACGAGGTGCTGGGGGGGTACTCCCCTCCGCGACAAGAGTGAAGCACACTTCATGCGATGAGCACCAGCGCGGATTCTCCGGGGCGTCGGCCCTGGACCTTCCTCACCAACCACGGGCACGTCCTCCTCGCCGTCGCGGCGGACCCCGACGCGCGGGTGGAGGAGGTGGCGGCGACCGTGGGCATCAGCTCCCGGGGCGTGCTGGCCATCCTGCGGGACCTCGAGGAGGCGGGTTACCTGACCCGGACCCGGCGCGGCCGGAGGACGCACTACGAGCTGAGGCCGCACCAGCACTTCCGGCACCCCGCGACCGCCGGTCACGAGGTCGACGAGCTGCTGCGCATCTTCGTCCCGGGAGCCGGCCCGGCGGGATGAGTGCTGCCGGCGTCGCCCGGGGCCGGCCGGTGGACCTGGATAGGTCGGGGCCGTCGACGGCTCGCCGACCACCCGCCCGCGGGGTCGGCACGCATCCGGGAGGTGCGGTGCGCCGGATCTTCGTCGTGGGCTGCCCGCGGTCGGGCACCACGTCGCTGCAGTCGTTCCTGGCGGCGCACCCGCAGGTCCACTCCTTCCCGAAGACCCACTTCTTCCACCAGCTGCGGCCACCGCGCGGTCTCCGGCACGCGGTGGGGCTGGCGGCGAGCGGGACGGCCCAGCGGCTCGACGACGTCGCCGGCTCTCCCCGTCGCCGGCGGCCCGCGCTGCCGACGGTGCGGGGCTACGGTGCGGCGTCCGCCTGGGTCGAGAAGACGCCGGCGAACATCTACGCCCTCGACCTCATCGAGCAACGGGTGCCCGATGCGCGGGTGGTGCGCATCGTGCGGGACGGCGTCGACGTCGTCGCCGGCCTGTGCGCCGCCGCGGCGGGCTGGGGCACGACCTGCACCGTGGACACCGCCGTCGACCAGTGGGCGGAGTGCGTCGCCCCCACCGACCGTCACCGGGGCCGGGAGCGGCACTCCGTCGTCGGCTACGACGGCCTCGTGCAGGACCCCGAGGCGACCCTCTCCGTGCTCGGCGGCGAGCTCGGCCTGCCGTACGCGGACGAGATGGTGACCGGGCGCGCCACGGCGGCCCGGGGCCTGGTCAAGGACTTCGAGCACTGGAAGGCCGACAACGCCGGGCCGCTGCACGACGGGGCGGAGCAACGGTCTCGGGCCGGGGCGCCGGTCGCGCCGCGCGACCGCCGCCACGACGGGGGGAACGGCCCTACAGTGCGGCAGCATGGCGCGCCGGTCGACGCTCGTGGTGGTCTCCTCCGTCCAGCTCGCCGCGCAGCTCGCCGGCCACGTGCTGGCCCTGCGGCGGCGCCGGCACTTCGACGTCCCGCTGATGACGGGCAGCCCCGAGCACGTCGGCCGGGACTGGTGGTGGTTCGGCACGGCCTTCAGCGCGCCCTCGTACCTGGTGGCGATGCAGACGTGGGCGGTGCTCCGGCTGCTCCGCGGCCCGGACGACCGCGCGCGCTGGGTGCTGCGGTGGGTCGGCGCCGGGATGACGGTCGGGTACGCCACCGAGCGGTGCGTCCGGGCGCGGGTCCGCCCGGGCGGCGCCGACCCGCTGGAGACGCCGGTGGTCGTGACCGGGTGGGGCTGCGCGGCCGGCATGGCCCTCCTCGCCCGCCGCTGACCACCCGTTCGTGCGGCCGGGTGCGCGTGGGGTCTTGGTGACCCGCGCCGAGGCGGGCACACTGCGCGTGTGATGGGCGGCGGAGAGGCGAGCACCGATCCCGGGATCAGGCTCCCCGAGCCGCACGGGACCGACGGGCGGCCGCGGCCGGGCGCGCCGCTGCTGATCCCCGGCGAGACCTGCTGGCGCATCGAGCGGGCCACCAGCTTCGCCATCTTCGTCGACGCGGCCGACTACTTCGCCACCCTCAAGCGCGCGGTGCTGCGCGCCGAGCGCCGGGTGCTGTTCATCGGGTGGGACTTCGACCCGCGCATCCGGCTGGACCCGCTCGGCGGCGGGCGGCCGGAGGACGACCGGCTGGGCGCCGTCCTCGAGCAGGCGGTGGCGGCCAACCCGGACCTGGAGATCGGCGTCCTCCAGTGGGACCTCGGCATGCTGCGCGCGCTCGGCCGCGGCCTGAAACCCATCGTGCTGCTGGACCGGAGCACCCCCGACCGCCTCACGTTCGCCGTCGACACCCACCACCCGGTGGGCGGGGCCCACCACCAGAAGATCGTGGTGATCGACGACTCGCTGGCCTTCGCCGGCGGCATCGACGTCACCGCCGACCGCTGGGACACCTCCGACCACGCCGACGACAACGTCCACCGGTGCCGGCCCGCCAACGGTCGCGTCCCGGGGCGGCCGACCGGGCCGTGGCACGACGCGACCAGCATCATGACCGGGCCGGCCGCGGAGGCCGTCGCCGAGCTCGCCCGCGAGCGGTGGGAGAGCGGGACCGGGGAGCGGCTGGAGCCCGTCCCCGGCGGGCGGGACCGGTGGCCCGAGGAGATCGAGCCGCTGTTCACCGACGTGGACGTCGCGATCTCCCGCACGCGGCCGGAACACGGTGGGACGTCACTGGTGCACGAGGTGGAGCTGCTGTGGCTGGCCGTGATCGCCGCGGCCCGGCGCTCGCTCTACATCGAGAGCCAGTACTTCGCCAGCCGGCGCATCGCCGAGGCGGTCGCCGAGCGCTTGCGCGAACCCGACGGCCCGGACGTCGTCGTGGTGAACCCCTGGACGGCCGACGGGTGGCTCTCGGAGAAGGCGATGGGCACCGCGCGCGCCGTCGTGCTGGAGCTCCTCCGCGAGGCCGACGTCCACGACCGCTTCCGGCTGTACACGCCGGTGACGGAGCAGCGCGCGCACATCTACGTGCACGCCAAGGTGACCGTCGTCGACGACCGCCTGCTGCGGATCGGCTCCAGCAACGTCAACAACCGGTCGATGGGGCTGGACACCGAGTGCGACCTGGCGATCGAGGCGGTGGAGGGGGAGCCGGGGGCCGACCGCCTCGCCGCCACGATCGGCGGCTTCCGCGACAGGCTGCTCGCCGAGCACCTCGGCTGCACCCCGCAGGAGGTCGCCACCGCGATCACCGACGCCGGTTCCCTGGTGCGGGGCATCGAACGGCTGCGCCGGCCCACCGGCCGCTCGCTGGTCCCCTTCGAGCCCCCGGAGCTCGGCCCCGCCGACCGGGCCCTGGGTGAGTCCGAGGTCATGGACCCGGAGAAGACGCCGAACCGGTGGCGACGGGTGGAGCGGTTCTTCGCGCGCCGTCGGCGGCCGCGGAACCGGACCCGGGCCTGACGGCGGGGGAGGCCGGGGCGTGCACCGATGAGTCCGCGGGAGCCACGAGGTCTACCGGTCGTCAGCAACCCCGCACGGCAGGAGCTCCCATGACCGGCACCCCGACCACGTTCCGCACCACGCTCGCGGCCACCGGCGGCAGCAACGTCGGCATCGTCGTCCCCGGGGACGTGGTGCTGGGCCTCGGCCGCGGGAAGCGGGTGCCCGTGGTCGTCACCGTCGACGGCGGCCACACCTACCGCACGACCGTCGCCTCGATGGGCGGCCGGTTCCTGGTGTCGTTCAACGCCGCGACGCGGGCGGCCACCGGTCGCGGGGCGGGGGACGAGGTCGAGGTGCGGCTCGAGGTCGACGACGCGCGGCGCACGGTCACCCTCCCGCCGACCCTCGCCGAGGCGCTCGCCGCGCACCCCGCCGCGGCGGAGGCCTGGGCCGCCCTGTCGCACAGCCGCCGGCGGGCGCACGCGGAGCAGGTCGCGGGAGCCCGCACGCCGGAGACCACCGCCCGCCGCGTCGAGAAGGTGCTCGGCGCCCTCTCCTGACACCCGGCCCCGGACAGGCAGGAGCGACCGTGTCGCTGCACCGGCACTACCCACCGGACCTCTACCGCGGCACCACCGGGGAGGTGAGCGCCTGGCTGCGCCCCGCGGGCGGCCGCCCCGACACCGTCTCGGCCAACGAGGTGACCTGCGAGTTCCTGGCCACGGGCGCGGAGACCGGCGGGCGCTTCGGGCTCTACCGCTACACGTTCGGGGAGGAGGAGGCCGGGCCGGCCCCGCACTTCCACCGCTCGATCTCCGAGCAGTTCTACGTGCTCTCCGGGCAGGTGAGCCTCTACGACGGGCGGTCCTGGCAGGACGCCGGCGCCGGTGACTTCCTCTACGTGCCCGAGGGTGGCATCCACGCCTTCCGCGGCGGGGCGCACGCATCGATGCTCCTGATGTTCGCCCCCGGCGGCCCCCGCGAGGAGTACTTCGAGACCCTCGCCCGGGGCGAGCGGATGACCCCTGAGGAGCGGGCGGAGTTCATGCTCCGGCACGACACCTACTGGCTCTGAGCCGTCGGGGGGACGGCGCGGGGCCCGCCCCCGGGTGAGGACGGGCCCCGCGGCACCGCTGTGGTGCCGGGAGGACGCGGACGTCAGGCGAGGACGCCGGTGAACCACAGCCCCCAGGCGAGGAGGCCGAGGACCAGCACCGCGTCGACGGTGCGGCGGCGCCAGGCACCCGGTTGCAGGGCGGCGAGCGCCGCGAGCAGCAGGAGCTCGGCGGCGACGGCGATCTGGCCGACGAACCCCGGGGCGTGCCGGGCCGGGCCGATCTCGCCCTCCATGGCGACGGGGCCGGGGGTGTTCGCCGCCACGCCCTCGGAGAGGTCGATCCCGGTCACCGGGTCGATCCCCGGCACGTGCGACGGCCCGGCGTGGCCACCGTGCGTGCCGTCGTGGACCGCGAAGGCGTCGAGCAGGCTCGTGGTGTGGGCGACGAGGTACAGCCCGATCAGCCCGACGGTGCCGGCGAGCGCGAGCGTGACCACGCGCGGCCCCGGCCGGAAGCCCGCCCAGCTGTTCAGCAGGAGCCAGGCCGCCAGGCCGAGCTGGGCCAGTCCCGTGACCAGGAAGAACCCGACCGCGAGCTCACCGGCCTCCAGGTGGTCCACCGCGGCGACCAGGTGCAACCCGCCGGCCACCCCGGCCCCGAGCGCGCCCGCCCGGAGCCACCGGCCGACGATGCGGCCGTGCGCGCGGCCGTGCGCACGGCCGGGGGGCGAGGTCACCGCGGGCTGCGCCGCGGTGACCTCCGCCGTGCTCACGGCGTACCGGCCGAGGTCGTCGTGGTGGCCGCCTCGGTGGTGGTGGCCGCCTCGGTGGTGGTGGTCGCCTCGGTGGTGGTGGTCGGTTCGGTCGTGGCCGTCGGCTCCGTGGTGGCGGTCGCCTCGGTCGTGGCCGTCGGCTCCGTGGTCGCGGTGGTCTCCGTCGTCTCCGTCGTCTCCGTGGTCTCCGTCGTCTCCGTGACGACGGGCTCCTCCACCGGTGCCTCCTGGGGCACCAGATCGGGCGCGGGCAGCGGCTTCGGGGGATCGGTGCGGATGGAGTCGCAGTCGATGTCGTGGTGGCCCACCTGGTACTGGACCATCATGTCGTGGTCCTCGTGCGAGAGGTTGTGGCAGTGGATCATGTAGCGGCCGTCCTCGTGCTCGAACTTCATGAGCAGGCGCACGGTCTCGTTCTCGCCGACGTAGACGACGTCCTTGGGGCCGCGCTCCTCCGGCCGCGGCGGCTGGGTGACCCCGGTCTCGGTGTTCGTGCGGCTGAGCACCTTGAAGTCGATCAGGTGGATGTGCAGCGGGTGGAACCAGCCCCCGGAGTCGTTCTCCACGTCCCAGATCTCGACGGCGTCCCGCTCCACGGAGGCGAAGAGCAGCTCGTAGTTCGACCTCACGACGTCGTCCCACGTTCTCTCGTTGATCTGCCAGAGGCCGTTTCCCCGGTCTAGCACCATCTTCCGGACCGCCGACCGGTCGGCGGCCTTGAGCGTCATCACGGGGTGGGGCGACCCGAGGACGTTCGGGGAGAGGTTGCCGTCGAAGCTCGTCACCCCGCGGCCGACCTCGAACTGCATGATCTTGCCGGTGTGGTCGAAGTCCCGGGCGTTCTCGACGCCGTCGTTGAGCAGCTGGACCTTGGTGCCCTTGAGGTCCTTGAAGTCGAGGATGAACTCGATCCGCTCGGCCATCCCGATGGTGAACTGGGTGACCGTCTGGGCGCTCTGCATGAAGCCGCCGTCGGTCGCGATCACCTTGAACGGCATGCCGTTGCTCATCCGGAGCTTGTAGCCGCGCGCCAGTGAGCCGTTGAGCATCCGGAACCGGTACTTGCGCGGCTCGACCTTCATGTTCGGCCACGGCACGCCGTTCACCAGGATCACGTCGCCGTAGACGCCGGACTCGCTGTCGTCGTCGAACAGCAGCTGGCCGTCCTGGGTGAACATGACGTCGCTGAGGATGAGCGGGAACTCGTACTGCGGCTTGCCCTCGGCGGCCTTCTGCCGGTCCCAGCGCGGGATCCCCAGGGCCTTCTCGAGCTCCTCGTCGACGACGTGGTACTGCGCGGCCAGGCCCATGTACACGTTCTGCGCGGTGTGGTGCACGCCGTGGTCGTGGTACCAGATCGTCCGCGGGGTGCAGCTGTTCGGGTACTGGTAGTTCTTCCACTCACCCGGGTTGGTCAGGTCGCCGGCGTAGCCGTCGTACTGCGGCTTGGACGGCGAGCCGTGCAGGTGGGTCGAGGTCCAGGGGACGTAGCCGAGGGTGGGGTGCCGCTTGGGCAGCTCGTTGAGCACCTGCATGACCGTCCGCCGGGGGATCTTGCGACCGGGGTTGTCGGGGTCGGGCTGCAGGTAGGTCCGGATCGTGGGACCGGGGACCGAGCGGTTGTAGCCCCACATCTTGGTCCACATGCCGGGGATCAGCTGGACCTGCACGTTGGTCTGGGTGATGCGGTAGTAGTCGGTGCCCAGGTACTCCGAGCCCCGGATCGGCTCGCCCGGGTAGTGGCTGTTGCCCGGCACCGGCACGTAGTCGTCGGGCACGTAGCCGAAGACGTTGCTGCGGACGTCGTCCCGGACGACCGGCTCCAGCACCGCCGGCGCCTTGAAGGCCTGGGTGTACGGCTGGGGCATCTTGCTCTCGTCCAGTTCGGACGCTGAGGCCGCTGACACGACGCCCTGGAGGGGCAGCGTCAGTGCGGCGGCGCCTGCTGCGGAGAGCTTCAGGACGTCGCGTCGGTTCAGGCTGGGCGTTTCCATCGGTACCGCTCCTCGGCAGATCCGCTGTGTGCAGCAGGAATGCTCGTCGTGCGGCCCCACCTGCCACAGCCGAAGCGAGGGGGAGGCGGGTCCCACCAATTGGGGGGTCAATTCCGGAGACGCGCGCGGTAATTGACCGAACGCGGTCGCGGCCTTTCCGTGCGTGTCCTTAGTGTGGAAAGTGAGCGTGTGACCTGCACCGATCACAGCGCGCCACGGCCCGCGTCAGCCGCTCCGGGGATTACCGCCTCACTGCCGGAAAGCGCATGACGGATAGGCGTGGCGAGCCGACACGTGGCTTCTCACGCAGGGCAGGAACCGCACGAATTCGTTTCGTCCGGGGCTGCCGGCGCGGCAGCAGCCGGGCGCGCCGGGAGCGTCACCACGGTGTCGGCGCTGGTCGTCGCGGCGGTCCACCGCGTGAGGCCCGGGTGCCCGCACGCCCGTGCCGCCCCGCCCCGGTGGGCACCGGGGCGGGGCGGCAGGCAGGAGGAGTGGCCGTCAGCCGCCGGTGTTGCTCCGCACGACGGTGTCGGCGGCGCGGTCGGTGACCGGCTCGGGGTGGCTGATGCCGGTGAAGTCGTTGCCCTCGATGACGACCGCGGTCGAGGTCGGCGACACCCGGATCGCCCGAGCGGTCGAGCCGGCCCCCGCTTCCTCGAAGGTGGAGCCGGCGACCAGGGCTCCGTTGACGCCGAGCAGGTCGACGGCCCAGAGGCTGTCGAGCTCGGTGAACCGGCAGTTCTCCACGGAGAGGGCGGTCACCGGGGTCGCCGGCCCGACCACCAGCAGGCGCTTGCCCGGGGCGCCGACGAACGTGCAGTCGTGGAAGCGCGGCCGGTCGGTGCCGTCCACCACGACGGTCGTCGGAGCGGCGCCCGATGGCGCGGAGAAGGTGCAGCCGTCGAAGGTCAGCCGGCTGATGTTCGGACCGCCCACCCGCACCGGGCTGTTCTTGGCGTTGGTCACGTCGGTGCGGGTGAAGGTCACGTCGCGGATGGCGCCCCGCGATGCCGGATCGGTCTGCACCCGGATCTCCTGGGTGGAGGCGTCCTCGGCTCCTGACATGTCGACGGTGCAGTCCGTGAAGGTGACGCGCTCGATCGCCCCCCGGCTGTGCGTGTTCTTGACGACGATGCCCCGGTTGGCGGCCGAGCCGTGGCAGTCCTGGAACGAGCAGTCGCTCACCGAGGCGTCCATGTCGGTCGTCCCGGGCTCGCCACCGGTGAACTCGAGCAGGGCGACCAGGAACCGGCTCGCCGAGCTGGCGCCGGTGCACCCGACGAAGCGGCCGCCGGTGATGCTCTGGTTGTAGAGGGTCGGCTCGGCCTCCGGGTTGCCGATCGGCACGAACTGGAAGCAGTCGTCGCCGGACTCGACGTGGCAGCCGGTGGCGAGGAAGTCCGCGCCGCCGACCACCCGGATCCCACCGGTGCCGAACGCCGGGGCGCTGCCGCGGACGGTGACCCGGTTCATCCGGCCGCCGTCGCCGGCGAACATGATCGCCTGCCCGCCGGCGTAGGTGTCGATCGTGATGTCCGCGATCGTCACGTCGTCGCCGTAGAGGGCGAGCACCACACCGGTCCTGTCGTGGCCCCGGGCGCCGATCGTGCCGGAGCCGGTGATCTGGACGTGATTGGACTTCACGGCGAAGTCGGCGTTGCGCAGGAAGGCGTCGGTCATCCCGGGGGGTGCGGCCCAGTCCTTCACCAGACGCGCGCGCCGGTCCAGGTGCAGCCGCACGTCGGAGCGCAGCAGCAGCCCGCTCGTGCACCGGTAGGTGCCCGAGGGCACGTAGGCGACCTCGCCGCGCCGCGACGAGGCGTCGAGCAGCTGCTGCAGGGCTCGGGTGTCGTCCTCGCGGCCGTCGCCCTCGGCGCCGAAGTCGCGCGCGTTCAGGACGTCGTCCTCGTCCTTCCGCGGCACCACCGCGGTGGTGCCGACGGGGGAGGGGCCGGAGGAGGTCAGGCCCGCGAGCAGCGGGGAGGCCAGCCCGGCGCCGCCGAGCATCAGGAGCCCGCGCCGGGTCAGGGAGGGCCCGGCGGGCCGCCCGGGAGTCCCCGGGGTGCCTGCGGGTGCGGGACCGGTGTCGTGTTCGCGCATGGGTTTCTCGTCTCGGACGGTGCACCGGGAGCGACCGGTGCGGTGCGCAGGGATGAACCTAGCTGTGGGCGACCGTTCGGACCGCCGTGCGGAAGGCCTGCCTCTGCACGGCGGCCACGGTGCGGATCAGGATGACGACGTCGCGCCAGAGCGACCACTGCTCGATGTAGGCGTTGTCGAACCGGGCGCGCTCCTCGATGGAGGTGTCCCCGCGGAGGCCGTGGATCTGCGCCCAGCCGGTGAGGCCGACGGTCAGCCGGTGGCGGTCGCGGTAGCCGTGCACCGAGTCGGCGAAACGGGCGGCGTAGGTGCACTCCTCGGGACGGGGGCCGATGAGGGACATGTCGCCGCGCAGGATGTTCCACAGCTGCGGCAGCTCGTCCAGGCTGGTCCGGCGCAGCACGTTCCCGATGCGGGTCTGCCGCTGCTCGACGTCGACCTGCCGCGCGTGCATCGTGCTCCGCGTCGAGCCGGCCGCCACCGGCCCCTGCTCGCGTGCCACCCGCAGCGTGCGGAACTTGAGCATCTCGATCCGTGCGCCGTCCTGCCCGGTCCGCGGCTGCCGGAACAGGACCGGACCGGGGCTGCTCATCCGCACCGCGGCGGCGAGCAGCGCCATGACCGGGGAGAGCAGGGTCAGGGCCGCCCCGGCCACCACCACGTCGATCAGCCGCTTGACCCGCCGGGCGCCCCGGCGCAGGGCGGCCCGGCGGACGCGGTGCAGCGGGATGCCCCAGAGGTCCTCGATGTCCGGGCCGCACGGGGCCATGCCGACGTCGAAGAACCGCGGCACGACGTAGACCTCGACGTCGCGCAGCGCGGCGCTGCGGACCAGGTCGACCAGCGCGGCCTCGCGGGTGGGGCCGTAGGCGACGACGACCGTGCGCACCCCGTAGGTGTCCAGCACCAGCTCCAGGTCCTCCAGGTGGCCGAGCGGCTCCCGGTCGTCCAGCGGGCTGCCGTCGCTGAGGTAGCCGATGCCGCGAAGCCCGAGCTCGGGATGGGCCCGCATGGTGGCCAGCAGCTCCATGCCGAGCCGGCCGCCCCCGACGACCAGGGTGGGGTCCTCGACCGCCCGCCGGCGCCGGGCGGCGCGGACGGTCGCGTAGGCGAGCCCCCGGCCGGCCACCAGGCACGGCACCGCCCATGCCGCGTGCACGGCCACGCCGGTGACCGAGGGGGAGGCGACGGGCGCCACCAGCAGCAGCGCCACGCCGAGCCGGGAGAGGAGGCGGGGGGCCTCGTCGAGGACGGAGAGGGTGATCCGGGGGTGGTGGGCGCCGGTCGCGGCCAGCACCAGGAGCGCGACGACGGTGAAGGCCGCAGCGGCGGCGTCCGCACCTCCCAGCCACGCCATCGGCAGCGCCAGCGCGGCGGCGTCCACGACCAGCAGCCCGGCGCGGACCAGCGCCGTGCGGTCCCGCACCTCCCGCTCGGGGAGGTGCAGCTGGGTCGCGGAGGCGGCCGCGGGACGGCCCTGCGCCCCACCGGCGCGCGGGCGCGGCACCCGCGTCAGGCCGGCCCGGCCCTCCTGGTAGGACACCTCGGTCATCGCGGCCCCGTCTCCGTCGTCGTGCCCACAGACTCCGTGGCCGTCCGTGAGGGGGACAGGTCCACGCGTGGGGGGCGCCCACCCCCCAAATCGTGGGGTGGTGCAACGGACCGTCCGGGGTTCCGCGCCGCTAGCATCCCGGCGATGGGGGCAGCCGCGAACTTCCTGGTCATCGGGGCAGCCCGGAGCGGGACCACCGCGCTCACCTCGTTCCTGGGCGAGCACCCGGACGTCTTCGTGTCCACCCCGAAGGAGCCGCACTTCCTGGCGTTCCCGGGCGGGGCCCCGGTCTTCACCGGCCTGGGTGACGACGACCTGGTCAACCGGACCGCCGTGCGCGAGGAGGAGTCGTGGCGGGCGCTGTTCGACGGCCGCGCCGAACCGCGGCTCGGGGAGGGGTCGGTGACCACGCTGGCCCACCCCGGCTCCGCGATCCCGGCCATCGAGCGGTGCTGCGCGCCCGGCTGCCGGCTGGTGGTCATGCTGCGGGACCCGGTCGACCGGGCCTTCTCCAGCTGGCTCTACCTGCGCTCGCGCGGCTACGACGCCGGGACGTTCGAGGAGTGCCTGGCCGCGGAGGAGGAGCGCACACGGGCGGGGTGGAGCCACATGTGGCAGCTCGCCCGCCTGAGCCGCTACGCCGAGCAGCTCGCACCGTTCACCGCCGCGTTCGGGGACCGCCTGCTCGTCGTCGTCCAGGAGGAGTTCAGCGCGGACCCCGCCGGTCACCTGCGGCGGGTGCTGGAGTTCCTGGAGGTGGACCCGTCGGTGCCGATCGACCCCACCCGCCGGGTCAACGCCTCGGGCCTGCCGCGCAGCCGCGCGGTCACCGCCGCCCAGAACGTGCTGCGCCGCTCACCGGCGCTGCGCCGGCTGGTCACCGCGGCGGTGCCGCAGGGCCAGCGGGAACGGGTCCGCGCGGCGAACCTGGCACCGACGACGATCGGCCCCGCGACCCGCGCCGGGCTGGCCGCCTCCTTCGCCGACGACGTCGGTGCGCTGCAGGACCTGCTCGGCCGCCGGCTGACCACGTGGCCGACCGCCGCGCTCGTGGAGGGGAGCTCGTGAGCGGCGCGCCCCGCGGGAGCGGATCGCCGTCACGGAGCGACCGGATCAAGGTGCTGCAGCTGACCGGCATCACCGTCGGCGGCTCGGCCGAGCACCTGCTCCAGTTGGCGACCCTGCTGCCCCCGGACCGGTTCGAGACCACGATCGCGCTGTCCGGCGGCGGGCCGCTGGACGCCGCGATCGGCGGCTCCGGGTTGCCGGTGCTGGACTACGCCCCGTCGCACGGCGCCGGCCACTTCAAGCAGGCGACGCCCGACGGGCCGCTGGAGCTGCTGCGCCAGTTCCGGCGGATCCGCGCCGACATCCGGCGGCACCGCTACGACGTCGTCCACACCCACACGTCGGTGGCGGGGGCGATGGGCCGGGTGGCGGCGTGGTCGGCCGGTACGCCGGTGCGGGTGCACATGCTGCACGCCTACGCGGGTCACGCCGGGGTCCCTCAACCGAAGCGCTCGCTGTACCGGCTCGTCGAGCGCGCGCTCGGCCTGTTCACGACGCACTACGTCGCGGGTTCGGCGTTCATCCGCGACGTCGGCGTCCGTTCGCGGCTGTTCCGGCCCGGGGACTGCACGGTCATCCCGTACTCCACGCGGATGGCCGTGGGCGACGGCGCGGCGGCCGACCGGGCCCGCCTGCGGGGTGAGCTCGGGCTGCCGCCCGACGTGCCGCTGATCGCCCTCGTCGGCCGGATCGAGGAGCAGAAAGGCGTCGACCTGCTGGTCCGCGCCGTTCCCGCGGTCCTCGCGCAGGTGCCACGGGCGCACGTCGTCGTCGTCGGTGACGGCACCCGGCGGGGTGAGAGCGAGGCGCTGGCCCGCGAGCTGGGAATCGCCGACCACGTGCACGTCACCGGCTGGCGGCACGACCTCCCCGACGTCATGCGGGCGATCGACGTGCTGGCCCTCCCGTCGCGCTGGGAGGCGTTCGGCATCGTGAACCTGGAGGCGATGGCGGCGGCCAAGCCGGTGGTCGGCTTCGCCGTCGAGGGCATCCCGGAGGTCGTCGTCCACGGGGAGACCGGGCTGCTCTCGCCGGCGGGCGACGTGGAGGGGCTCGCCCGCGACCTGGTGCGCGTGCTGACCGACCCGGAGCTGGCCGCCCGGCTGGGGGCGGCGGGACGACGGCGCTTCGTCGAGCACTTCGCCCCGGAGCGGATGGTGCAGGCGCACGTCGCGCTCTACGACGAGCTGCTGGCGCGGCGTCGCGCCCGGATCAGCCGGCTTCCAGCACCCCGCGGACGAGCCGGCTGAACGTGCGGCCGAGGTCCTCGACCCGGTAGTGGGTGCGGATCAGGGCCGCGCCCGCGGCGCCCATCGCGGCGCGATCGGCCGGGGAGAGCGCCGCCAGCTCCGCGATGCGTTCGCGGACCGACGCCGGGTCCTCGCTCACGGCCAGCAACCCGTCCCGGCCCGGCTCGAAGACCGGCGGCCGCCCGGAGCAGTCGGTGAAGACCGTCGGGCAGCCGGCGGCCATCGCCTCCATGACCGCGAGCGGCAGCGCGGGCCCCTCCCACCGGGCGGTGTGCACGTACCCGTCGGCCGCGGCCAGCAGCCGGGCGACGTCGTCCCGCCAGCCGAGGAAGGTGACGGTGCGCTCCAGGCCGAGGTCGCGGACCTGCCGGTGCAGGGACGTGGCGTAGTCCTGGGTCCGGCGGGCGGCGACGGAGTCCCCGGCCGACCCCACCAGCGCCACCCGCACCGGCGCGGACAGTCCGTCGAGGGCCGCCAGCAGGACGTCCTGACCCTTCTGCCGGTCCAGTCGGCCCACGTTGAGCAGCAGCAGGTCCTCCTCGCCGGCGCCCATCTCCGCCCGCAGCCGTTCCCGCTCCGCCGGGGTGAGCCGGACGGGCGGGGAGACGGCGATGCCGTTGGGGAGGACGACGGTGCGCCCGGGCGGGACCCCGAAGCCGGTCATCTCCTCCTGCACGACGGCGGAGGTGCAGACCGCCAGCGTGGTCGACCGGGCGACGACGGCCCGGTAGCCGCGCCGCTTCAGGGCCGCCAGCGGTCGCGGCCCCCAGAAGTGGTGCTGGTTCTGCACCATCAGCACCCCCGGAACCCCGGCGCGGGCGGCGGCGAGCAGGGCCGGGGCGCGGTCCCGCTGGTTGACGCCGATGACGCAGCGCCCGCCGTCGCTGCCCACCCGATCGGCGAGCGCGGGCACGAGCCGGGGGTCCCAGGGGCGCTCCAGGCGCCGTTCCAGGACGGTCGCGACGCCGAGGGCGGCGACGTCGGGCAGGATGCTCGGGCCGGTCCGCGGGGCGGCCCCGTGCACGAGGGTCAGGTCGAAGCCGTCGGCGCGCAGAGCCCGGGCGAACTCCAGCGCCATCTTGGCCGCACCCGTGCGGTCGGGTAGCCGGAGGGTCATGAACAGGCGTCCGGCCGGGCCGGTCACCCGGGGCCGCCCGCCGGCCGCTCGGGCGCCCGCCACGCGGCCACGTCCAGGCCGGTGACCTGCTCGAGCAGCTCGAGGTCGGGGGCGAGGTCCGCCACCAGCGCGCGCCGGGTCTCCGGCCGGTAGCCGATCCGCACGATGTTGCGGGCGACGACCCGCCGCCGCAGCCCGCGGCGCAGCGACGTCGGCAGGAGCGGCGAGACCAGCTTCTTCAGCGGGTGGTGGGTGCTGACCACCCGGCCGAGGAACCGGCTGCGCGGCTCGCCGGAGCGGTGCGGGTCCGGGGTGGTGGTCCGGGGGACCGGCGGCACCCCGAGGTGCGCGTAGACCCGGGCGAGGACGGCGTCCGGGTCGGCCGTCATGTCCTCGTGCCGCAGGACCAGGAGCTGCTCGCGCGGGAAGACCTCCAGCACCCGGCGCAGCTGCTCGCCGTAGCGGCTCATGCCGACGTAGTGCCAGATGTGGTGCCAGCCCTCGGCGATCCGGCGCGGTTCGTCGGCCAGCGCCTCCTCGAAGGTCGCGCAGGGCTCCCAGCCGCGGGTGCGCATGAAGCCGTAGGCGGACAGCGCCCGGTCCACCGGATCACGCAGGAGGCAGACCAGCCGCGCGTCGGGGGCCATCTCCCGGACGCGGGCCGCGGCCCCGGGGTGGTACATCGTCGACACCGACGCCTCGCCGCGGAGCTGGTCGGGCCGGGCGTCGCGGTACAGCCGCAGGTAGGCATCCCGGTCCGGCACGGCGAGCCGGTTGATGGTCTGCCGGTCGCCGGGCCCGGTGAACGCCGGCGTCGTCCCGGCGAGTGCGAAGTAGTGCGGCTCCTTCGGCTCGGTGAGGAAGAGCCCGGGGTGCTCGGCGAGGTACTGGTACAGCGCGGTCGTCCCCGACCGGGCGGCGCCGATGACGAGGAACTGCGGTCCGGTCACCACCCACCTCCGCGCGGGAGCGCGATCGTGCGGATCCCGAGCGTCCGGTGCGCCGCCCGGGCGAGGTGCAGGTTGCGGGCGCTCATGGACACCGCCGCAGCCGCCGCCACCCCGGTGCCGCCCCAGGCTGCCCCCCACCACGTGGCGAGGCCGGCGAACGCCAGCGCCGCCGCCAGGGCGCTGAGCGCGACGGTCCGCTGCTGCCCGGCGTGGGAGAGGACGACCGAGCACGGCCCGGTCCAGGCGTTGACCAGCACGCCGGCGCTCATCACCAGGGCCGGGACCAGGGCGGCGGCGTACTCGGCCCCGAACAGGGCCGGGAGCACGACCTGCCCCGTCGCGCCGAGCAGGACGACCGCCGCGGCGGTCGCCGCGGTGGACCAGACCGCGAACCGCCGGACCGGCTCCGCCAGCGTCGCCATCCGGCCCTCGACCGACGCCGCCGCCACCCGCGGCGCGAGCGTGCGCATGCCGATGGCGGTCGGGACGGCGACCAGGACGGCGATCCGCACCGCCACCGCGAAGACGGCGACCTCCTCGACCGGGGCCACCACCGCGAGCAGCCACACGCCGGCCTGCGGCAGGGTCACCGAGGCCAGGGAGGCGACGGCGAACGCGCTGCCCGTGCGCAGCAGCCGCCACGGCGGACCGTCGCCCTTCCGGCCCTCGGTCGCGTCCGCCGGTACCTCCCCGGCCGGTCCGTCGTCCGCTGCCCGCCCGGCCGCGTGCCGGCCCGCGGGGGTCACCTCGCGGGACAGGAGCAGCAGGGCGGCGAGCACGACCGCGGTCTCGATCGCGACCGTCCACGCCACCGCGGCTCGCGCCGACAGGGTCGTGACGGCGCCGGCGGCGCCGGCCAGCAGGACCACCACGAGCACCACCCGGCGGACGTGCTCGCCGAACACCAGGGCCAGGCCGAAGCGGTTCCGCGCCCGGAGCACGTTGACCAGCACGGGGCAGAGGGCCGCCGCCGGCAGCCACAGCGCCACGAGCAGCACCAGCGACCGGTACGCCGTGGCCGGGGTGCCGGCCGCGACCGCCGCCGGGCCGACCGCCCACTGCCAGATCGCTGCGGTCACCAGGACACCGGCGGCCTGCGCCAGGACCAGCCGCCGCAGCAGGTCCGCGTGGGTGCGGCGGGCCTGCTGCGCCACGGCGATGGTGGCCACCTGGGGGAGCCCGAACTGGGCGAGGACCGCGAGGAAGGTCAGCCAGCTCAGGGCCCACGACAGGGCCCCGAACTCGGCGGTGGAGAGGACGCGCGCCCCGACCACGGCGACGAGCAGGGCGCTGACGACGGCGGCGAACTGGCCGACGGCGACCAGGACCGTGTCGCGGCGGAGGGACCGGCGCGCGCCCGCACGCCCCCTGTGACCGGTGAGCGGGGCGGTCACCGGGCGGACACCGTCCGCCCGGCGGCGGCATCCTCC
The DNA here is from genome assembly GCF_054050875.1 of Blastococcus sp. SYSU DS0541. NCBI lineage: Bacteria > Bacillati > Actinomycetota > Actinomycetes > Geodermatophilales > Geodermatophilaceae > Blastococcus > Blastococcus sp. SYSU DS0541. The sequence goes on from NZ_JBJHAD010000016.1 coordinate 100,374, forward strand.
CCGGCCGGCGGAGGCGTGGCCGTTCCCTCGCCGCCATCGCGCGCCCGCCGGAGGAAGAGGTTGAGCAGCACGGTGAAGGCGATGATCGGCAGGCCGATGGCGACCCACTTCGGTGCCGAGGTCGCCCAGACGCCACCCGGGAAGACCCGGATCATGAAGACCAGGCTGAAACCCCACACCAGCGGATCGCGCAGGAACCGGCGGAACGCGAACTGACCGGCCCGGGCGACGAGGCCGCTCACCAGGCCGCCGAGCACGATGCCCGGGTACCCGAAGTTCACGTACCAGTCGCCGACCGGGGTCGCCGGGAAGCCGTTGTTCCGGTCGATGTAGGTCTGGGCCAGTTGCACGGCGGGGGAGACGAAGGGCTCCTGCGGGCCGGACAGCACCGAGGGCACCGCGGCGACCGAGCCGTCGACGAAGTCGGAGCCGCCGGTGAAGTCGAACCGGTCCGGCCAGTCGTCGAGGTAGAGGAGCAGCGCGTCGTAGAACGTGTTGTTCGTGGCGACCGCGACCTGCCGGACGGTGCCCTGCCCCTCGATCGTGGGCGCCAGGTCGCCCCAGAGCACCGTGTCGCGGGCGGCGCGCAGCGTGAAGGCCAACGACAGGGCCAGCACGGGCACCAGCAGGAAGCGGCGGCGCCAGCGGGGGTCGCGCAGCCACTGCCCGTCCGGGCGGCGGGCCGCGCGGCGTCCGATCCGGCCGAAGATCAGCCCACCGGCGAGCAGCGCGACGGCTGAGAGCACCGGCACGTCGCGGGCGCCCCAGGTCCAGCTCAGGTAGCCGTTCACCGCGACGAGCCCCAGGAGCAGCAGGCGCTGCGGGCCGGCGCCGCGCACCGAGAACCAGGCGGCCACGCCCAGCAGCGCGGCCAGCAGGGGAAGCGTCCGCAGCGCCCGGCTGTCGGTCAGGGACCGGTCGACCTTCGAGGCCTGCAGCAGCCCGGACGGACCGCCGTACCGGATCCACAGGGCCACGGTGACGGCCGAGGCGGCGGCGGTCAGGACGACGGCGAGGACGACCAGCATCCGCGGCGGCAGGGGTCCGCGCAGCTGCGGGAAGAGGACCGACACCGGCCGGACGAGGGGGGTGGTCAGCCGGGCGCCGGCCCACAGGGCGATCAGGAAGAGCACGACGACCGCCTGGCCGCGCAGCAGGAGCAGCTCGGTGTCCCGGTCCTGGAACAACAGCGTGGGGAACGGGCTGTCCAGCTCCGCCGCCAGCACCAGCGGGCGCCACAGCAGCTGCAGCGCCAGGTAGTAGAGGACCAGCGCCATCGCGTCGAGCGGGTGGTGCACCAGAGCGCGGTAGACCAGCGCCCAGACGACCGCGGACGCGGCCACGGCGAGCAGCGGCGCGATCACGACCGCGCCACCACGTCGTGGGAGAGACCCACCGCACCTCCGACCTGCGCCGTCCCGCGACGGCTGGTCGGCGAGGCTAACGCAGCGGAGCGGGTTGCGGGAGGTCCGCCGTTCCGCAACACCGGCCGGTTCCCCTAGCATCCGGCGGATGCGCCCGGGCCCCAGACTGATGGTCGTCGGTGCGCCGAAGAGCGGCTCGACCGCGCTGTTCCACTACCTGGCCCAGCATCCCGACGTGCGCAGCCACGTGCACCGGGAGATGCCGTTCTTCGGCCGGGACGAGGAGGTCGCCCGCGGCTGGGGGCACGCCGTCGAGAAGTACTTCCCCCCGTCGGTGGGGGACGCGCCGCTGGTCGCCAAGCACACGATGGCCATGTACGACGCGGCCGCGGTGCGCCGCATCGTCGACACCACGTCCGCGGTCGTGGTCGCCGTCCTCCGCGATCCCGTGCCGCGCGCGTACTCCCACTTCCACTACGCCCGGCTGCGCGGGTGGGAGGACGCGGCCACCTTCGAGGAGGGGCTGGCGCGGGAGGCGGGCCGGGCGGTGAGCGCACCGCCGCAGGCCCGCGACATGCAGTACGTCGGGAACGGGATCTACGCGCCGCACGTGCGGGCGCTCCTGGGGACCGTGCCGCCGGAGCGGCTCCGCGTCTACCTCTCCGACGACCTGCGAGCCGACGCAGCAGGGGTCTGCGCGGAGCTGTTCGACCTGGCCGGCCTCGCCCCGCACGCGCCGGACGCGACGGCGGGTCACAACCAGGGCAGGTCGCCCCGGTCGGCGTGGTTCGCCCGGGCCTTCCTCGCCGCGCAGCGGCCCGGGAGCCCCGCCCGCCGGCTCGTCACCCGTGTCCCCAGCCGCACGCTGTACCGCGCCCGCCACCTGGTCAACCGGCTGAACGAGGGGCCGGCGACCTACCCGCCCATGGCGCCCGAGACCGCTGCCGGGCTGCGCGAACGCTTCGCCGCACCGAACGCCGACCTCGCCGCGGTGCTCGGCCGGTCGCTGGGCGCCTGGTGATCGTGATGCGACCGAGACCACAGGAACCCGTGAGTTGCCGGTACGTTCACCGCCGTGCTGGAGACCGCGCCTGACGGAACGTCGCACCCGACCGCGGACCGCAGTCGCGGCACCCACCGGGACGACGCCACGCGCTCCGGGCTCGTCGAGTACCTCGCCGCGCTCCGGCGCTACTGGTGGGTGGCGCTGGCCACCTTCCTCGTCGTGCTGGTGGTCGCGGTGGGCTCCCTGTTCGTCCTCGGGCCCGTGTACCGGTCGGACGCGGAGGTGCTGGTCCGGACCGAGGACAGCCGCCAGCTCTTCCCGCGCACCGGCGGGACCTCGGCGGGCGCCCTGATCCGCTCCCCGGCGGCGGAGCTCGTCTACGTGAGCGGCGACGAGTTCCAGCAGCTCGCCGCCGAGGCCGCCGGGGGAGAGGCCGAGGTCGAGGTGCGCGCCGCCGCCGAGTCCAGCTCGCTGCTGTTCGTCGCCGAGGCCGGCGCCGCGGACGCCGCCCGGGACGCGGCGCAGACGTGGGCCGAGACCTACGTGGCGACCCGTCACGCGAGCGACGTCGCGGAGACCGCCGCGCTTCGGGACCTGCTGATCGCCGACCGCGACGCGCTCCAGGCGCGGCAGCAGGAGATCCTCCAGCCGGTGGCCGCGCTGGACGAGGCGGTGGCCGTGGAGACCGACCCGGTCGAGCTCTCCCGGCTGCTCAACCAGCGGCTGGCGATCCAGCGGACGCTCAGCTCGGAGCTCGACCCGGTGGAGACCGAGCTGCGCCGGCTCAACACCCAGATCGCGAGCCTGGAGGTCGACCTGCGGGTGATGGGGAACCCCGAGGCGCTCGCCTACATCAGCAGTGCGGCCGAGCTGCCGGAGGAGCGGGCGGACGGATCGCTCCGGCGCAACCTGCTGGTCGGGGTGGTGGCGGGCCTGGTGCTCGCGGGGGGCGCGGTCGCGGCGGCGCAGGGGCTGAGCCGCCGCTGAGGGGCGCTGCCCTCGCCCCCGGGCTGGGCCGACGGTCCGGGGGGCCGTTCCCCGTCACCCGTCACCGGGTGGCGCGCACGACGTCCGGATGCGTGGCGAACCAGTCGATGGTGCGCTTGAGGCCCTCGTCGAGGGAGACCTGCGGCTCCCAGCCCAGCGTCCGGCGGGCGAGGCCGATGTCGGGCTGGCGGACCGTCGGGTCGTCCTCGGGGCGGGGGATGAACTCGATCGGCGAGCGTGAACCGGTCAGCTCCCTGATGCGCCGGGCCAGGTCGATGACCGGGAACTCGTGCGGGTTGCCGATGTTCATCGGTCCCGGCTCCGGCGAGAGCAGGAAGCGGACGAGCCCCTCGACGAGGTCGCTGACGTAGCAGACGGAGCGGGTCTGGTTGCCGTCACCGGCCACGGTGATCGGCTCCCCGGCCAGGGCCTGCCGGATGAACGTGGGGATGGCCCGGCCGTCGCGTGGTCGCATCCGGGGGCCGTAGGTGTTGAAGATGCGCACGATGGCCGTGTCGACGCCGTGGGTGCGCCGGTAGGCCGACGTCAGCGCCTCCGCGAACCGCTTGGCCTCGTCGTAGACCCCCCGCGGCCCCACCGGGTTGACGTTGCCCCAGTAGCTCTCCGGCTGCGGGTGGACCAGCGGGTCGCCGTAGGTCTCCGACGTGGAGGCGAGGAGGAAGCGGGCGTTCTTCTCCTTGGCCAGACCGAGCGAGTGCAGGGTGCCGATCGAGCCGACCTTCATCGTGTGGATGGGCAGCTCGGCGTAGTCGATCGGGGAGGCCGGGGAGGCGAAGTGCAGCACGTGGTCGACCGGCCCCGGGACGTGGACGAAGTCGGTGACGTCGGCCCGTACCAGCCGGAAGCCCGGTCGCTCCAGGAGGTGCTGGACGTTGGCCGGCGTGCCGGTCAGGAAGTTGTCGAGGCACAGGACCTCGATGTCGCGGTCGAGCAGCGCTTCGCAGAGGTGCGATCCGAGAAAGCCGGCCCCGCCGGTCACGACAGCACGGGACATCGTCGCTCCTCTCCTCCTGCAGCAGGCGATCCGTGGTCGGGCACCGTAGCCCGGCCGGCGGCCCCGTGGGGCCCTGGCCGGGTCGGCACGGCGATCGCAGGGCGGGAAGCCGCACCGCGAGCGATCCCGGACGTCAGGGGGTGAGGAGGTTCTCCGAGCCGACCGGGGAGGTCGCCTCCGGGTTGATCTCCTCCTCCGGCTCGAGCGGGAGGGCGCCGACCTCCACGACCTCGTCCTCCGGCTGGACGATCCGCGAGCGCGGGTCGAGCGCGCCGGCGAGGAGGATCAGGTCGCCGATCGTCTTCTTCTCCTGCCACTGGAAGGACGGGCGGCGGTTGAAGTACGAGTCGGGGTCCAGGGCCATGATGCCGAGGATGGTCTCGGCGACGATCCGGCCGCCGACCGGGCCCAGCCTGCGGCCGCCGTTGACCAGCTCGGCCTCCTTGAGCACGTAGTACCAGAGGGGGGCCTTGCCGTCCCAGCCCGGCTGCTTGAGCCCGAGCTCGGCGTTGGTGAGCGGGGTGACGCCCATGGCGGTGGCGACGTCCTGACCGCAGGGCAGCCCGAGCCGCTTGCCGCGCAGGAGGTTGCGCTCGGCGAGCGCGACGATCGCCTTGCTGGTGGGCGCCACGACGGTGGACGGGAGCGTGAACAGCGGCAGCGACAGCTGGGAGTCGATCAGCCGCGCCATGTTGCGGTCGTCCGGCGACGAGAGCCCCGGGATGTCGAAGAAGTAGTTCCAGTCGCACCAGAGGTTCTCGGGGATCGGCCGGTTACCGCGCAGGTCCTCGTAGCCGTCGGCGCCGAAGATCGGGACGGTGTGGCCGTCCTGCATCTCGTACTCCGCGCGGATCATGCTGTGCCCGAACCGGTAGGCCGCCCCGGAGTACTCGATCGGCATGTAGGGGTTCAGCGGGTTCCCGGGCCGGTAGAGCGTGCCGGTGAACTTGATCGTGCCGTCGCGCTTGATCAGGCTGCTGACCAACGGCTTGCCGACGATGCGCGGCAGGTAGTCGTTCACGATCAGCCACTGGTAGTGCCAGCGGGTCTGCTGCCGGGCCTGGGCGTAGGTCATGCCCTGGTCCATGAAGCTGTTGTGCAGCCGGAGGAAGACGGTGTGCAGCTGGGCGACGATGAGGTTCTCGTCGTTGCGCGGGTCGCCGAGGTAGGCGGCGCCGACGTCGTCGCGGGGCAGGTCCACCAGCCCGTCGTGCTCCCACACCCGCAGGTAGCCGTAGCGCGCGGGGTCGTAGAGCTGGGGGCTGCCCTTGATGCCCTTGCCGTAGACGCTGCCGAGGTCGAACCACGGGGTGTCGTAGTTCTTCATGGCCATCGGGTCCTGCAGCCGGTGGGTCAGCGGCGTCTTGTCCAGGGTCATGTCGTGGTCGACGAACTGGCCGAAGTAGATGTAGCCGGCCGGGATGCCGGGGTTGTCGAAGGCGACGTCGCTGTCCTTCACGTCGGAGAGCGGGGCCTTGCCGTCGTTCATGCTCGCCGCGAGCCACAGCAGCAGCCCGTCGGTGGGGGCGAAGGGCGGCAGGTCCTTGAACATCAGCCCGAACCGGGCCTCGAGGTTCCGGTCGACCCGGGCGGCGACCTCTGCGCCGCGCGGGTCGCCGACGGCGTGCGCGGCCGTCTCGGCGGGCCCCTCGGTGACCGGCGCGGTCGGGTCGGCGACCGGGTCGGTGGTCGTCAGCTCCTCGGCGCGGGCGGTGCCCCCGATCCCCCCGACGACGGGCGCGACCGCCACGGCCAGCGCACCGGCGAGGAAACCGCGCCGGGCCACCCCCCGCTCCCGGCCGGCCCCGCTGAACGGGCACCCGCCGCCCGCAACCCGGTGCTCCGTCTCCACCCTCATCGCCTCCGTGCGTGATCCGGGCCCCGCGGCCCGTGGCAGGACGAGCATCACCAGCGCGGAGGCGGCAGCGGCAGACGCGACCGTGGGGGTCGGCCGACCCCTAGATCTGGGGTGCGCCGGTGCTAGCCGGTCGCCAGGTCACGGCGGCGGAAGCCCGCGAAGCCGACGCCGAGCAGGGCCGCGGCGACGGCGAGGAGCCCGAGCACGGGGCCGGCGGTCCACGGTTCCAGGGGCATGAGCGGCACCCAGGCGACGGGGGAGAGGTCGCCGACCCAGCCCGGCCAGTCGAAGGACTCGGCGAACATCGTGATCATGAGGAAGAGCCCCACGGCGGTCCAGGCCAGCGCCGTCGCCGCCCGGGGGAGGAGGCCGAACAGCGCGACGGCGAGGCCGGCGACTACCCAGACCGCCGGCACGTACGCCACCGCCGCGGCCAGCATCCGGCCGGACGCGGCGGCCTCGCCGGTCTGGACGGCGCGCACGATCCCCGTGGTCACGCCGGAGGCCGCCATCGCCAGGGCGGAGCCGGCCAGGGCGACGGCGACGTGGCTGCCCAGCCAGGCCGCCCGGCTGGTGGCCGTCGCCAGCACCGGCTCGGCGCGGTGCTCGGACTCCTCGCTGCGCGCCCGCAGGACCGCCGACACCGCGTACGCGGCGGCCAGCAGCGCGGTGATGCTGAAGGTGGTGCCGAGGTAGGCGTCGACGAGGTCGCCGACGTCGGGGTTCCCGAACATCTCCAGGGCCTGCTCGTTGCCGGCGACCAGCGTCTCGACCGACTCGGCGAGCGCGCCGTAGACCAGGCCCAGCGCGGCCAGGCCCAGCGCCCAGGCGAGGAACGCCCCGCGCTGCAGCCGCACGGCGAGTCCCAGCGGCGAGCGCAGCGACCGCGGTGCCCCGGCGCGGCCCGGGCGCGGCTGGGTCAGCCCGGCGCCGAGGTCGCGCCGGTCGAGCAGGGCGAACCCGGCCAGGGTCAGCCCGGCGGCCACGGCTCCGCACAGCAGCAGCGGCGCGAGCGCGTTCGCGGACCACGGGTGGGTGGCCTGCGCCCAGCCGATCGGCGAGGTCCAGACGACCCAGTTGCCCTGGATGTCGCCGATGGCGCGCAGCACGAAGAACACCGCGAACGCGCCTCCCACGAGGCCGTAGACCGACCGGGTGTGCCCGGTGACCTGCACGGCGACGGCGGTGATCCCGGTGAAGACCAGCCCGCAGGCCCCGAAGGAGGCGCCGAGGACGAACGAGCCCGCGGCCGGCAGGCCGGTGACCGTGGCGCCGACCCCCACGGCGACGGCGAAGAGGGCGCAGGCGAGGGTGGAGAGCAGCACCGCGGCGAGCAGCGGCGCGTGCCGGCCGACCTGCGCGGACCGGACCAGCTCGGTGCGCCCGGCCTCCTCGTCGGCACGGGTGTGCCGGGTGACGGTGAACATCGCCATCAGGGCGGCGATCAGCATCACCGTCGCCGAGATCTCGAAGGCCACGGCGCCGGCGACCGTGTCCAGCCCGACCGGCGGCCCGCCGAGCGCGATGGTCGCGGCGTTGCTCCCCACCGAGGCGCGGTAGGCGGCCAGCGCGCCGGGGGAGTCGTAGAAGGACTGGCTGGAGACCGACTGCAGCGCCACCATCGACGCGCCGGCGGCGATCCAGACCGGCAGTCGGACGCGGTCGCGGCGGAGCGCGAAGCGGAGCAGCGCCCCCGTTCCGGCGGAGGTGGACGAGCGGCCGCTCCGTGGCGGCGCCGCGGGGCGGGCGGGGGCCTCGGACAGCTGGGTGCTCACGACCGCACCGGCTCACGCCCGGCGGTGTCCTCGGCCAGCTCGTCGCCGTAGTGCCGCAGGAAGAGCTCCTCCAGCGTCGGGGGCGTGCTCGTGAGGCTCACGACGCCGAAGCCGGTGAGGTGGCGGAGGGCGCCGTCCAGGGCGTCGGTGTCGACGTCGAACCGCAGCCGGCCGTCCTCGTGCCGCAGGTCGTGCACGCCGGCCAAGGTGTCCACACCGGTGGCCGGGCGGGCCGTCTCCACCGTGATGGCCGTGCGGGTCAGGTGGCGCAGCTCCTCGAGGCTTCCGCTCTGCACCGTCGCGCCGTGGCGGATGATGCTCACCCGGTCGCACAGGGCCTCGGCCTCGGCCAGGATGTGGCTGGACAGGAGCACGGTGCGCCCCTCGGCGCGCACCTCCCGGATGCACTCCTGGAACACCGCCTCCATCAGCGGGTCGAGGCCCGAGGTCGGCTCGTCGAGCACGAGCAGCTCGGCGTCCGAGGCCAGCGCGGCCACCAGGGCGACCTTCTGGCGGTTGCCCTTGGAGTAGGTGCGCGCCTTCTTGCGGGGGTCGAGGTCGAAGCGGTCGAGCAGCTCGGCGCGCCGGCGCGGGTCCAACCCTCCCCGGAGGCGGCCGAGGAGGTCGATCGACTCGCCGCCGGAGATGGTGGGCCACAGCGTCACGTCGCCGGGCACGTAGGCGAGGCGGCGGTGCAGCGCGACGGCGTCCCGCCACGGGTCGCCGTCCAGCAGCCGCACGCGCCCGGAGTCGGGACGCAGCAGGCCCAGCAGCACGCGGATGGTGGTGGACTTCCCCGAGCCGTTCGGGCCGAGGAAGCCGTGCACCTCACCCGTCGCCACCTCGAGGTCCAGCCCGTCCAGCGCGCGGGTCGCTCCGAAGGTCTTGACCAGTCCGGAGACCGAGATCGCTGTCATGCCGGTGAAGCTACAGATTCTTCACGAATTTGTGAACCTCATTGATCCTCCGACACGTCGGGTACCCTGGGCGGCGTGACGGTCGCGGAGAACACCGACGCGGAGCGGGCGACGCTGCTGCGCTTCGTGGAGCGGTTCGCCCTGGCGCTGCGCGAGTCGGGCATGCAGCCCATGCCGGCCCGGGTCTTCGCCTACGCGCTGGCCGACGACGCCGACCGCTACACGGCCGCCGAGCTGGCCGAAGGGCTCCAGGTCAGCCCCGCGGCGATCAGCGGGGCGGTCCGCCAGCTCGTGCAGATCGGCTTCCTCGTCCGCGAGCGGGAGCCGGGTACCCGCAGCGACCTGTACGTCCTGGACGACGCCCACCTGTGGACCCGGTTCGTCTCCGCCGAGCTGCAGGCCCTGCAGCGCTTCCAGGACGTCGTCGGGTCCGGCATCGACCTGCTCGGGACCGATCGACCGGGCGGGCGCCGGCTCGCCGAGACCCGCGAGTTCCTCGCCTTCCTGCACGGGGTCCTGGCCGACGCGGTCACGCGCTGGCCCGAGGAGCGCGAGCGCCGGCTGGGCTGACGAGCCCCTCGGGATCAGGCAGGTGGCCCGCCGTCGCTCGCGGCGTCCGTGGCCGGCGGGGGAGGGGAGAGCCGCAGCGTGCTCGCCAGCGCGCCGTACACCAGCGCCGGGCCGGCGTGCGGCCACCGCTTGCCGGCGGCTGCCCGCGCCTGCCCGCGGCGGAAGGCCCACCGCTCCCCGACCACCACGCCGGCGGTCGAGGCCGCCAGCGCGCTGACGCCGATGCCGATGAGGACCGCCTTGCTCCGCGCGGGGAGCGAGCGGAACGCCTGCGCCGGCCGGACCTCCTCGCGGACCTCGCGCACGGCCTTCCGCGCCGCCCGCAGGTCCGGTGCCGACGCGGCCAGCGAGGCGACCATCAGGGCCGCCTTCGCCCAGACGCGGCCGGGGCGGGAGGGGATGAGGTCGGGCAGGGCGTAGTACAGCGCGGTGGTGGCCCCGCCCAGCAGGGCCGGGACCACCCGGGAGCGCATCGGAGGCGTGCTCATGCCGCCATTCTGCCGCCCCCCGGCGCTCGCTCTCGCCCGCGTGACCAGCGCATTCCCGACCGGCAGCGACACCGGCGGACATCCGCCCAGGGTTGACCGGACTTCCGCTTTCCGTCGCGCAGAAGTGTTGCTAGCTTCTGTGGCGCAGCACACGGTCTTCGGCGCAGGCGTGGAGCCACCGGTGACGGTCGGGAGTCCCGAGGGGCTCCGCAGCGGGCGGCACGGGTCACGCGGACTGCGGTCGACGACGAGCGATCGCCACCCCACTCGAGAGGATCCACGACCTTGAAGAGAAGCCACCGCCCCCTGCGGGCAGTGCTGTTCGCCGCCCTGACCTCACTGCTGTTCCTCGGCCTCGTCGGCACGGCGAGCGCGGCTCCGCCCTCGACCGGAGCCCACGGGAACTCCGACTGCGTCGACCGGGCGGTGCCGGCACGCATGGTCTCCATCCAGCTGTGGACCTTCGCCGAGCACATCGGCTTCGGCACCGACGAGGCCACGCAGGCCCGGCACGAGGAGGTCCTCCGCCGGCTCAGCGAGATGGGCTACCGGAACGTCGAGCCCTTCACCCTGAGCGGCATGTCGGCGGAGGAGTACGCGGCGCTCCTGCGCGAGTACCGGCTCAAGGCCTCGGGTCGGCACGTCGACGTCGGCACCCCCGACGAGCCGGCGGACATCGAGCAGATCCTCCAGGAGAACCGCGTCCTGGGCGTGCAGTACTTCGGCTCCGGCGGCACCCCGCAGCTCGAGACCGAGGCCGAGTGGATCGCCTACGCCGAGTACCTCGACGCGGTCGGCGAGCAGGCCCGCAAGGCCGGCCAGTGGCTGATGATCCACAACCACAACTGGGAGTTCGAGACCACCTTCGGTGATCGGACCGCCTTCGACATCCTGATGCAGCACTCCGAGCGGCGGCACGTCGTCTCCCAGCTCGACCTGTACTGGGCGGTCTTCGCGGGTGTCGACCCGATCGACGTCATCCAGGAGTACGGCAACCGGATCCGGCTCTTCCACGTCAAGGACCTGAACGAGGACATGGACCGGCGGATCGAGATCGTCGGCCGCGGTGACATCGACTTCTCGGAGGTCTTCCGAGCGGCCGGCGGCAGCACCCGGTACTACGTCGTCGAGCACGACCCCCGCTTCGGCGACCCGACCTACGACCCCTTCGAGGCCGCTCAGGAGGGCTTCACGTACCTCACCTGCTCCACCCGCTGACGCATCCGGCACGCACGAGAGGGGCGGCTCCGCACTCCGGGGGCCGCCCCTCTCCTGCGTCGTCGGGGCGGACGGCGGCAGCGGTTCACCGGTCGGGGAGCCGGGTCGCCAGGACCAGGCGCGCGGTGGCGCGGGCGCGGCCGAGGGGGTCGTCGCCGATCGGCCCCGGGGTGGTCGCCCGTCTCGCGAGCCCGGCCAGTGCGCCGTCGTAGAGCAGCAGGAGGTCCGCGGCGAGCTCCGCCGGCCGGTCGGCGCCGGCGGTGCCCGCGAGGTCCTGCAACCGCCCGGTGAGGAACGCGGAGTCCGCCGCCAGCCACACCTGGCCGGGATGGCCGGCCGGCAGCTCCGTGGCGGCGGCCAGGAATCCGCAGCCCCGGCGGTCACCCGACCTCTCCCGGTAACGGGCGAGCGCGTCGAACACCGACAGGAGCCGGTCGCGAGGGTCGTCCCTGTCGGCGAGGACCTCGTCCCACACCGCGCGCCACCGGTGGTGCCGCTGCTCCAGGTAGGCGGCCACGAGCGCGTCCTTGCCGGCGAAGTGGGCGTACATGGTGGCCGGGGAGACGCCGGCCCGCCGCAGCACGGCGTCGACGCCCGTCGCGGCGATGCCCGACTCGTAGAAGAGCTCCGCCGCGGCCGAAAGCAGCCGCTCGCGCGCCGTCGCGGTCGCGGGGGTCCGGGGCACGGCACTACGGTAACGAACGTTATGGCGAAACGATCGTTACGTGCGTCTGGCGGGCCCGTCCCGGTGCGGCCTGCAGTGCTGATCAGCGCCGGTCTCGCCGTCATCGCGGTCACCTACGGGCTGGCCCGGTACGGGTTCGGCCTCTACCTGCCGCAGTTCCGGACCGAGTTCGGCTTCTCGGGCGGCACCGCGGGCGCCCTCGCGGCCGGGGGCTACCTGGGCTACTGCGCCGCCGCCCTGCTGGCGCCCCTCCTGGTCGCGCGCGGCCACGGGCGGGCCGCGCTGTGGGCCGCCGGTGGCAGCGCCGCGGCCGGATCCGTGGTGGTCGCCGTCGCACCGGGCACCGCGGTGCTCGCGGTCGGGGTGCTGATCGCCGGCAGCGGGGCGGGCGCCGCGACACCCGCGCTGGTGGCCGCGATCGCCGCCTCGGTCCCGCCCGCGAGCGAGGGGCGAGCCCAGGGCGTGGTCAACAGCGGCACGGGAGCAGGCGTGGTGGCCGGCGGCCTGCTGGTGCTCGCCGCCCCCGCGGCCTGGCGGGAGGCCTGGCTGGTGTTCGCCGTCCTGGCGGTGCTGGTGACCTGGGCCGCCGACCGGGCGGCCCGCTGGCCGGGCCCCGGCGCGCTGCCCCACCCGGCCGGCCGGCCCTGGCGCGGGCTCGGCCGGCCCACCGTGGCCGCGGTCCTCGCGGGCGCGGGGTGCGCCGGCGTCTGGACGTTCGGGCGGGACCTGCTGACCGGGGCGGGTGAGCTGTCCGCCGGGGTGAGCGGGGCGCTGTGGTGCGTCCTGGGGGCGGCGGGGTTGCTCGGCGGGGTCAGCGGCGCGCTGGTCGAGCGGTACGGGGTGCGCGCTGCCTGGCGGGCCGCCCTGGTCCTGGCGGCGGCGGCCTCCGCGCTGCTCGCCGTCCGGCCCGGCGTCCCGTGGCTCGCCGGCATCGCGCTGGCGGTCTTCGGTGGCGCCTTCGTGGCGCTCAGCGGCGTGCTGATCGCCTGGGGTGCTCGCGCCCGCCCCGACGGTGCCGCAGCCGCCGCGGCGCTCCTCTTCGTGGGCCTCACCGCCGGCCAGGCGCTCGGCGCCGTGGCGCTCGGTGCGGTGGCCGCGGGCCCCGGGCTCCCGGCGGCCCTGCTGGTCGCGGCGGCGACGGTGCTCCTCGGCGCCGGCGCCGCCGCGCCCCCCGGGTGGGCGGGGGTGATCGCCGCCGGCTCGCGGGAGCCGGCCCGGAGCCGGCGTTAGCCGCGGGGCGAGCGACGGAGGAAGTCCTGCGCGATCTCGTCGAAGGTCGCCCAGCGGACGCCGTCGTGACCGTTGATGTGGTCGATGAGCCGCTCGAGCATCAGCAGCACCTGCGGGCGCCCGGAGACGTCGGGGTGGATGGTCATGGTGAACGCCGCGTAGTCCATCTCGCGGTGCACCCAGTCGAACTGGTCCCGCCACATCTGCTCGATGTCCCGCGGGTTGACGAAGCCGTGACTGTTCGGGCTGGACTTGATGAACATCATCGGCGGCAGGTCGTCGAGGTACCAGTTCGCCGGGATCTCGACGAGGTCGGTCTCCTCCCCGCGGACCAGCGGCTCCATCCAGCTCTCCGCCGGGGCGTCGTAGTCGATCTTCGTCCAGGAGTCACCGACCCGGACGTAGTAGGGCTCGAAGTCCCGGTGCATGAGCGAGTGGTCGTAGGTGATCCCCCGCTCGAGCAGTAGCTCGTTGGTGACGCCGCTGAACTCCCACCACGGGGCCACGTAGCCGGTCGGCCGGCGGCCGGCCCGCTCCTCGATCAGCGCGATGCAGCGGTCGAGCACCGCCTGCTCCTGCTCGCGGCTCATCGCGATCGGGTTCTCGTGGCTGTAGCCGTGGACGCCGATCTCGTGGCCGGCGGCGACGCAGGCGTCGAACTGCTCCGGGAACGTCTCGATCGAGTGGCCGGGCCAGAACCAGGTGGTCGGCAGCTCCCGGCGGCGGAACAGCTCCAGCAGACGCGGCACGCCGACCTCGCCGGCGAAGACCCCGCGGGAGATGTCGTCGGGGGAGTCCTCCCCGCCGTACGAGCCGAGCCAGCCACCGACGGCGTCGACGTCGACGCCGAAGGCCACGAAGATCTCCTTGCTCATCCCTGCTCTCCATCCACTCGGTCCGGTGCCGGGTCGCCGGCCGCCAGGTGGCCGGCGACGAGTGCCAGCGGGTCGTCGGGGGCGACGGCGAGCGCGGCGGCGAGCAGCAGGCGGGCCTGCCACGGGCTCAGGTCACCGGCGAGCAGCGCGCCGTCCCGGGCGAGGTCGGCGCCCCCGCCCCCGGTGTAGAGCGGGGCGACCGGGCCCGACGGGACGCGGGAGCACACCAGCACCGGCATCCCGCCGGCGGCCAGCTCCGCCACGGCGGCCGCCACCGCCGGCGTCGCGTTGCCCGCGCCGAACGCCTGCAGCACGAGGCCGGCCGCGCCGGCCGCCACCGCGGCGCGGAGCAGCACGTCGTCGGTCCCCAGGTAGAGCGGGACGACGTCCACGCGGGGGAGGTCCGCCCCCAGGTCGAGGGGGAGGGGGGCGCCGCGAACCGGACGGGCCAGCGCCGTCACCGCCTCGCCGTCCACCCGGAGCACCGGGCCGCGGCCCGGTGCGGCGAAGGCGCCGCTGCGCAGGGTCTCCACCTTGCGCACCCCGCGCGCCGCGAAGGCGAGGCCGTCGAACAGGAGCAGGACCCCCGTACCCCCGGCGGCCGGGGAGGCGGCCACGCGCAGGGCGTCGGCGAGGTTGCGCGGACCGTCGGGGGCGGGGGAGTCGAAGGGGCGCTGGGCGCCGGTGAAGACGACCGGCCGCGGGTCGTCGTGGACCAGGTCCGCGAGGAACGCCGACTCCTCCATGGTGTCGGTTCCGTGCGTGACGACGACGCCGTCGACGCCGGCCGCCAGGCAGCGGCGCACCTCCGCGACGAGCTCCCGCAGGTGCGCGGTCGTCAGCGCGAAGCTGCCCACTGTCCTCAGGTCGCTGGTCGTCACCTCGAACCCCGGCGGCGTGCCCGCGGCGGCGAGGAGGTCGGCGGCGGGGGTGACCGAGGCCAGCCCGCCCGGTCCGCGCCGGCTGGCGATCGTCCCGCCGGTGGCGAGCAGGTGGATGCGCACTCGTCCTCCCGGCAGCCTTCGTCGCGTCGACGTCCCCCCGACCCTGCCCCGGCGGCCGCCCCCGCGCGACCGGAGCCCGCCGTGCCCGCCCGCCCGCGCGGAGTGACCTGCGGCCCTGTGCCGCGGCGCCGGCGGGGTCCAGGCTGGTCGGCACCCAGCGAGGAGAGGAGCCGTCATGACCGTCCTCAGCGGAACGCCTCAGCCCCCGGGGGAGACCGGCCGGCGGCGCGGCGGGTGGGATCCGCTCCAGATGACCGAGGCGGAGAAGCGCGCCTGCGAGCGGGCGGCGCGGCACGACGTCGCCGCGCGCGGCAGCCGCCTCGCGCCGGAGAGCCTCCAGCACTACCTGGCGCACGAGCGGATCGCCCACGAGCACCGGGACCGCTCCCGGGTCGCCGCCGCCGGTGCCCGCTCCGCGGCTCGCGGCGCAGCCGTGCCGCCGGCGGCGCCCCCGGTGGCGGCCGGGTCGCCCGCACCGGTTCCGGCGCCGCGGAGGCCCGGGCTGCTCCGCCGCATCCTCGGCCGCCGCGGCTGACCGGGGCACCCCCCTCCGCAGCTCGTCAGGAGCGGACGACCGAGAGGGTGACGCCGTCGGCGAGCCGGTAGGGGGCGGTGGCCACGAGGCCGCCGACGACCCGGCGCAGCCGCGAGACCTCCGCGCGGACCGTCACGCAGTGGTCCTCGTCGCCGTAGAGGGCGGTGCTCAGCCCCGCGGCCGTCAGCCCCGAGCGACCGGCCCGCTGCAGCAGCACGAGGACCTCGGCGTGGCGCCGGGTGAGCGGTGTCCGCCACGACCCGGCGCCGGTCCGCAACCGGAGCACCGGCGGGCCGGTCAGGTGCAGCTCGGCCACGATGTCGGCGCCGGGGCCGCGCGGGCGCACCAGCCAGCCCTCGCCGATCCGCTCGGGGGTGCACAGCCCCAGCCCCGGGACGGCGACCAGCCGGTCGGGCCGCGGCACCTCGATGCGGTCGCGCACCGCGATGCCCGAGCGGTGCGCGACCCAGCCGTCGTCGTCGACCAGCAGGACGGGGCCATGGACGGTCTCCAGCGCGGCGCGGGCCGACCGGCGCAGCCGCTCCAGGCGGTGCTCGTGGTGACGCCACAGCTGGGACTCGGCCAGCTTGACGGCGGTCTCCACGAGGGCGCCGATCACCGGGTGCAGGGTGAGCGCCGGCCCGCTGACGTCCACGACGCCGAGCAGCTCCCCGCTCACGGGGTGGTGGAGCGGCGCGGCGGTGCAGTACCAGGGGTGCTGGGCCGTCTCGAAGTGCTCGGCGGAGAACAGCTGCACCGGCGCGGCCTCGGCCAGGGCGGTCCCGATCGCGTTGGTGCCGACCGCGGCCTCCGTCCAACGCGCCCCCTCGGCGAAACCGAGCGCGTCCGCCCGCACCCGCAGCCGCGCGGACCCCTCCCGCCAGAGGATCACGCCGTCCGCGTCGGTGACCACCACGAGGAAGGAGGAGGCCTCGGCGACGCTGCCCAGCACCTGCCGGAGCTCGCCGACCACCAGCGACAGGGGGCTGGCACGGCGGCGCCGTTCCACCTCCTCCAGGGGCAGCGGCTCCCGGGCGTTGGAGCGGGAGGCGTCGAGGCCCAGGCCCAGGACCCTCGACCACGAGCGCGCGACCACGCCCCGCGGGCGGACCGGCGGGCGCCCGCCCGCGATCACCGCGTCGTGCACCCGGACCAGCACCCGGGCGTGCTCCGCCAGGTCGGTCCCGGGAGCGATCGCCGAGTAGCCGGCCACGTCCACCTCCTCCGGGCGGGCGCCGCGGCCGGGGGCGTGCAACTCGCTGCAACGCTTCCCCCACGGGCCGCGGGGCGTTGTGCTGCACATCACACCACGCCGTCCGGTGCCCGGAGGAGGAGCAGCGCATGACCCAGACCCTGGACACGCCCACGCAGACCCCGGAGCAGCGGGCGCACCGCTGGCTCACCGGCTTCGAGGAGGCGCTGCGGGCCAGAGACGTGGCGCGCGCCGCCGGGATGTTCGCCGGGACGAGCTTCTGGCGCGACCTCGTCTCCTTCACCTGGAACATCACCACCGTCGAGAACCCGGCCGGCGTCGCCGACCTGCTCAGCGCGACGCTCGACGGGACCGATCCCCGGGGTTTCACCGTCGACGAGCCGCCGGAGGAGGCCGACGGGGTGACCACCGCCTGGTTCGCGTTCGAGACCGCGGTCGGCCGGGGGCGCGGGCTGGTGCGGCTGGTCGAGGAGGACGGCGAGGCGAGGGCGTGGACGCTGCTGACCACCCTGTCGGAGCTGAAGGGCCACGAGGAGCCGCGCGGCCCGGCCCGGCCGATGGGGGCCGAGCACGGGGCGAACAAGGAGCGCCGCACCTGGCTGGAGCGCCGCGAGCAGGAGGAGGCCGATCTCGGCGTCGGCGTCCAGCCCTACGTCCTCGTCATCGGCGGCGGGCAGGGCGGCATCGCCCTCGGCGCCCGGCTGCGCCAGCTCGGCGTGCCGGCGCTCGTCGTCGACAAGCACCCGCGGCCGGGGGACCAGTGGCGCGGGCGCTACAAGTCCCTCTGCCTGCACGACCCGGTCTGGTACGACCACCTGCCCTACCTGAAGTTCCCGGACAACTGGCCGGTGTTCTCGCCCAAGGACAAGATCGGCGACTGGCTGGAGAGCTACGTCAAGGTCATGGAGGTGCCCTACTGGGGCAGCACCACGGCGACGTCGGCGACCTTCGACGAGGAGAAGGGCGAGTGGACCGTCCAGGTCGAGCGCGAGGGCAAGCCGCTCACCCTGCGGCCGAAGCACGTCGTCCTGGCCACCGGGATGTCCGGGAAGCCGAACATCCCCGTCATCCCGGGGCAGGACGTCTTCCGCGGTGACCAGCAGCACTCGTCGGCGCACCCCGGGCCCGACGCCTACGCCGGCAAGAAGGTCGTCGTCATCGGCAGCAACAACTCCGCCTTCGACATCTGCGGGGCGCTGTGGGAGCACGACGCCGACGTGACCATGGTCCAGCGCTCCTCGACGCACATCGTCAAGAGCGACAGCCTCATGGAGATCGGGCTCGGCGCGCTCTACTCGGAGGAGGCGGTGGCCGCCGGGGTGACGACGGAGAAGGCGGACCTGATCTTCGCCTCGCTGCCGTACCGGATCCTGCACGAGTTCCAGATCCCGCTGTACGAGCAGATGAAGCAGAAGGACGCCGACTTCTACGACCGGCTGGAGAAGGCCGGCTTCTGGCTGGACTGGGGCGAGGACGGCTCGGGCCTGTTCATGAAGTACCTGCGCCGCGGCTCGGGCTACTACATCGACGTCGGCGCCGCGGAGCTCGTGGCCGACGGCCGGGTCAAGCTGGCGCACGGCCAGGTGGTGCGCCTCACCGAGGACGCCGTCGTCCTGGACGACGGCACCGCGCTGCCCGCCGACCTGGTCGTCTACGCCACCGGCTACGGGTCGATGAACGGCTGGGCGGCCGACCTCATCAGCCAGGAGGTCGCCGACCGGGTGGGCAAGGTGTGGGGCCTGGGCTCGGACACCACCAAGGACCCGGGGCCGTGGGAGGGCGAGCAGCGCAACATGTGGAAGCCCACCCGGCAGGAGGCGCTGTGGTTCCACGGCGGCAACCTGCACCAGTCCCGGCACTACTCCCTCTACCTGGCGCTGCAGCTCAAGGCGCGCTACGAGGGGATCCCGACGCCGGTGTACGGGCTGCCGGAGGTGCACCACGTGAGCTGACCCGGCCTGGTGGAGGGCGGCGGCGGGGCACGAACGGCGGGGTGGCCCGGCGCCGCATCTCCGGGCGTTCCGCATCAGGGGGCGTCGGCGGGCCGGAGTGCGGGTAGGCGGTGGGTGAGTGACGCAACTCACCATGGGAGGACGAACGATGACGACGAAGGCTGAGAAGTCGATCCAGGTCGACGTACCGGTGACGACCGCCTACAACCAGTGGACCCAGTTCGAGGACTTCCCGCACTTCATGGGCGGGGTCAAGGAAGTCCGACAGCACGGCGACAAGCGCCTGCACTGGGTGGCCGAGATAGCCGGCGTCCGGCGGGAGTGGGACGCCACCATCCTGGAGCAGGTTCCCGACCAGAAGGTCGCGTGGGCCGCGACGGAGGGCGCGACCAACGCCGGGGCGGTGCGCTTCCAGCCGGTGGGTGCGGGCGCCACGCTCGTGCACCTGTCGCTGGAGTACGAGCCGGAGGGGCTCGTGGAGAAGGTCGGCGACAAGCTGGGCGTCGTGGAGCGGCAGGTCGAGTCCGACCTGCGGCGGTTCAAGGAGCTGGTGGAGAGCGAGGGCTACGCCACCGGGGGCTGGCGCGGGACGATCAACCCCGGCGAGGACGTCGGCACGCCCGGGGTGAACGCCGCCTTCCCGTCCCGGGGGGACAGCGGCAAGGCCGGGGTGTCGGGCAAGGCGGTCGCCGCGGGCGCGGCCGCCGTGGCCGGGGTCGCGGCCGCCGCCGCGGGCGCCGTCGCGGCCGGGTCCAAGAGCGGCGAGCAGCAGCCGCACGAGCAGGTGCCCCCGACCCGGCCCGAGGGGGTCGCCGTGGTTCCGCAGCCTCCCGCGGACGAGGTCCGGGACGACGTGATGGTCGACGAGTCGGACCCGGGTCGCTACACCACGGGCTCCTCCACGGAGGGGGCAGAGCGGGGCACGGTCGACCGCGGCGACGATCCGATGATCGGCGGCGGCAGCCGCTGATCCGCGGGGGGGGGGGGGGGGGGGGGGGGGGGGGGGGGGCCCCCCCCCGGGGGGGGGGGGGGGGGGGGGGGGGCCCCCGCGGGGGGCCCCCCCCCCCCCCCCCCAGCCCGCCCGCGGGGGGGTGGGTCTC
>NZ_JBJHAD010000017.1:0-110962 GCF_054050875.1 Blastococcus sp. SYSU DS0541
ATGTACCCCGTGCCGGGCGGGGGGGGGTGTTTGGTGGGGGGGCCCCCCGGGGGGGGCCGGTGGCGGCCCGCCCCCGCCGCGGCCGGGTCAGCCGTCGAGCTCGGTGAGGAGTCGCTGCATCTCGGCGATCTCGGCGTTCTGGCTGTCGCGGATGGACTGGGCCAGCGCGAGCGCCTCGGCGTTGCGGCCGTCCGCGGACTGCTCGGCTGCCATCTCCACCGCGCCCTGGTGGTGGACGATCATGCCGGACAGGAAGAGACGGTCGAACTCAGCGCCGGTGGCGGACATCAGCGCGTGCATGTCGTCCGCCGACATCATCCCGCCCTCGCCGTGGTGCATGCCGCCGTCGCCGTGGTCCATGCCGTCCATGCCGTCGTCCATGTGCCCGCCGTCGGCGTCCCAGTCCTGCAGCCAGCCGGTCATCGTCTGGATCTCGGGGTCCTGCGCGGCCTGGATGCGGGCGGCTAGGTCGAGCACGCGGGGGTCGGCGGCGCGCCCTTCGGCCAGCTCGGCCATGGCGATGGCCTGCCGGTGGTGGGGGATCATGCCCTGGGCGAAGGCGACGTCGGCGTCATTGAACTCGGCCTGCGCGGCCGAGGAGCCGGCCGAGGAGGCGCTGCCGTTCATCATCGAGCCGTGCCCGGGAGCGCCGGTGTCGTCGGCGCAGCCGGCGAGGACGAGTGCGCCGGTGAGCAGGGCGGCGGTGAGGCCGGTCAGGCGTGCGGTGGTGCGGGTCATGGTGGGTGTCTCCTGGAGCTGCGGATGTGGGCCGGTGGGCGTGCGCGTGCACCGCCGCCGGGCCAGCACGGTCGCTGGAGGCGGGGCGGTGGCGGCGGTCGGCCTAGATCCGCAGCAGGCAGAGGGCGTGCAGGTCCGGCGGGCGCAGTGGCGCGAGGGCGGCGGAGGCGTGCGTGCGCAGCCGCGCCCACGCCGCCGGCAGCAGCGTCAGCAGGCGGGGCAGCAGCAGGGCGAGCAGCACCGCCAGCCCGGCGGCGAGCACCGCCAGGCACAGCGCCCACAGGTGCCCGCCCGCTCCGGCCGGCGCACTGCCGTGGTCGGCGGCGAGCAGGCCGACCGGCGGGGCCGCGGCGACCATCGCGGCGGCGCCCTGGACGCTGCCGTGCTCACCGGCGTGGGCGCTGCTGTGCGCCTCGAGGCCGGGGCTCACCGGGCCGGTGTGGAGGCCGCCCTCGAGCAGCCCGGCGGGGGCTGCCGCCACCGGAGCGGCGCCGTGACCGGCTGGGTGCTCGGTGCCGGCGGCGGTGCACTGCAGGCCGTGCATCGCGAAGACGGCGGCCAGCAGCAGCAGCGCTGTCCATCCTCGTGCCGCCATCTCCACCCCCTTCCTCGGGCGAGGCTACGACGCCCGCGATGGCCGGCCGCCGGGACGGTGCCCGGCGGCCGGACCCGGTCAGCGCCGGCCGGCGATGGTCGGCTCCGCGGCCGCCCCGGAGCGCCGGGCCGGGGCGGCCCGGCCGGCGGCGACCTCGGCGACGCTGGCCTCCGGGCGCAGGTCCAGCCGCCGCAGCAACTGGGCGTTGGAGGCCACCACCACGGTGGACAGGCTCATCAGCAGGGCGCCGACCTCCATCGGGAGGACGAACCCGATCGGGGCGAGCACCCCGGCGGCCAGCGGGACCGCGATCAGGTTGTAGCCGGCGCCGGCCCACAGGTTCTGCTGCATCTTGCGGTAGCTGGCTCGTGACAGCCGGATCACCGACACCACCGCGCGCGGGTCGGAGGAGGCCAGGATGATCCCGGCGGAGCCGATCGCGACGTCGGTGCCGGCCCCGATCGCGATGCCCACGTCGGCGCGCGCCAGGCTCGGGGCGTCGTTCACGCCGTCGCCCACCATGGCGACCGCCCGGCCCTGCTGCTGCAGGGCGGCGACCTTCGCGGCCTTGTCCTCCGGGCGCACCCCGGCGAACACCTGGTCGATGCCCAGCTCGGTGGCCACCGCGCGGGCGACCGGCTCGGCGTCGCCGGTGATCATGACGACGTCGACGCCGAGCGCGTGCAGCGCGTCGACCGCATCCCGGGACTCCGGCCTGATCTCGTCGGCCAGGGCCAGCGCGCCGGCGACGTGCCCGTCGACGAGCACGTGCAGCACCGTCGCGCC
Organism: Blastococcus sp. SYSU DS0541; assembly: GCF_054050875.1. Taxonomy (NCBI): domain Bacteria; kingdom Bacillati; phylum Actinomycetota; class Actinomycetes; order Geodermatophilales; family Geodermatophilaceae; genus Blastococcus; species Blastococcus sp. SYSU DS0541. Next base: position 2,120 of record NZ_JBJHAD010000017.1, read on the forward strand.
GTCGGCGGCCCACGGCCGGGTGTCGGGCAGCGGGGTCAGGCCGTGCTCGGTCAGCAGGTTCGGGCCGCCGACGGCGACGGTGTGCCCGTCGACGGTGGCGGTGACCCCGACCGCGGCCGACGCGCGGAACTCCGCCGCCGGGGACACGGGCAGGTGCCGCTGCCGGGCGGCGGCGACGATCGCGCGGGCCAGCGGGTGCTCGCTGTCGGCCTCCGCCGCCGCGGCCAGCGCCAGCACCTCGTCCTCGGTCCGGCCGACCCCGGTGACGTGGGTGACCGCCGACTCCCCCTTGGTCAGGGTGCCGGTCTTGTCGAAGAGCACGGTGTCGACGGTGCGCATCCGCTCCATCGCCCCGCGGTCCTTGACCAGCACGCCGCCCCGCGCGGCCCGCTCGGTGGAGATGGACACCACCAGGGGGATGGCCAGGCCCAGCGCGTGCGGGCACGCGATGACCAGCACCGTGATCACCCGGACCAGCGCGCTGTCCGGCGCGCCGTTGAGGCTCCACACGACAGCGGTGACCGCCGCGGCCCCGACGGCGAACCAGAACAGCCAGCCGGCCGCCCGGTCGGCCAGCAGCTGCGCGCGCGTGGTGGAGGACTGCGCATCTGCGACCAGCCGCTGGATGCCGGCCAGCGCGGTGTCCTCTCCCACCGCCGTGACCCGCACCCGGATCGCGGTGTCGGTGGCCACGGTGCCGGCCACCACGGTGTCCCCGACGCCGCGGCGGACCGGCTGGGACTCACCGGTGATCATCGACTCGTCCACCTCGGCGGTGCCGTCGACGACGTCGCCGTCGGCCGGCACCCGCCCACCAGGACGGACGACCACCACGTCGCCGACGGCCAGCTCGGCCGGGGACACGGTGACCAGGTCGTCGCCGACGACCTTCTCCGCCTCGTCGGGCAGCAGCGCGGCGAGCGAGTCCAGTGCCGAGGAGGTCTGCGCCAGGGAGCGCATCTCCAGCCAGTGCCCCAGCAGCATGATGACGACGAGCAGCGCCAGCTCCCACCAGAAGTCCAGCTCGTGGGAGAGCACGCCCACCGTGGCACCCCAGGACGCGACGAACGCCACGGTGATGGCCATGCCGATGAGCAGCATCATCCCGGGCTTGCGGGCCCGGACCTCCCCGACCGCTCCGGTGAGGAACGGCCGGCCGCCCCAGACGTAGATGACCGTCCCGAGCACCGGGGACACCCACTCCCGGCCGGGGACGTCGGGCAGCGTGTAGCCGACGATGTCGGCGAACATGCCGCTGAGCAGGACCGTCGGCACCGCCAGCGCCAGCATGAGCCAGAACAGCCGGCGGAACATCGCCACGTGGTCAGCGCCGTGACCGCCATGCCCGGCGTGCCCCGCGTGACCGTCGTGGTCTCCCTGCCCGGCGTGCCCCGCGTGCCCGCCGTGGGACGCGCCGTGGCCGTCGGGAGTGGAGCCGGCGGCGGCGCGCAACGGGTCCTCCACGTCCACGCGGTTGTCGCTGGCGGCGACCGGCAGTCCCTGTCCGTGCGTCGGCCCACCACCGTGGCCGTGGCCGTGGTGGTGGCCGGCCACTGTCGCCTTCGGCGCCGCCGCGTAGCCGTCCGGGCGGCTCGTCGGATCTGACATGACCTTCTCCTCTGCCTCGCACTCCTCCACCGACCGGCCGCCGGACCCCGCCGAAGAAGTGCGGGAGGCGGCTCGGGTGGCCTGCACCGCCACGAAGGTTATACCCCCCTGGGGTATCCCACCAGAGGTCCTGCCTCGGGAGTTCCCAGCCGACGGCGAGATGCGGGAAACCGGGCGCTGCGGGCCCTGCCAGCGCCCGATCCACCGTCTCTCGACCGGCCCCGCCACGCCCTCCGCAGGGCGTTTCCGGGCAGCGGAAGGTCTGCTTCGTCAACGCCCCGCCGTGTGTCTAGCGTCACAGCCGCTCAGTCTCCGCACCGGCGACAACGCCCCCACTGAATCGGAGCTCGACACACATGCGCCCCACCGCACGCACCGCCCGGAAGGGCCTCGCGGCCGGCTGCGGCCTCGCCGCCGCACTGGCCGTCTCCCTCGCCGCCCCGGCCCACGCGGCCCCGCCGTCCGAGCCCACCGTCGTGAGCGACCTCGCCTACGGCCCGGCGTCCCCGGGCAACCTGCTGGACCTGCACCTCCCGGACGCCCGCGGGAGAGGCGGCCTGCCGCTGGTCATCTGGCACTCGGGCTCCGCGTGGTTCAGCAACGACGTCAAGACCGGCGAGCAGGCGCTCGACGTCGTCGAGGAGTTCACCGGCCGCGGGTACGCCGTCGCGGCGATCAACGTGCGCTCCAGCTTCGACGCCCGCTTCCCGGCGCAGGGCCACGACGTCCGCGCCGCCGTCCGCTACCTGCGGGAGAACGCCGACCGGTACGGCCTCGACCCGGACCGCTTCGCCTTCATGGGCAACTCGTCGGGCGGCTGGTCGGCGGCGTTCGCGGCCACCACGAGCGACGTCCTTGAGCTGCCCGGCGAGACGGGCGTGGACGGGACCTCCAGCGCCGTCCAGGTGGCCGTGCCGTTCTTCCCACCGACGGACTTCCTGTCCATGGACGCCTTCGCGGCAGAGAACGACCTCCCGATGCAGGAGGGCATCTACCCCCACGACGCACCGGACTCCCCGGAGAGCCGGCTGATCGAGTGCCCCGGCGAGGTCTTCCCGACCGAGCTCGTGAGCATCCAGGACTGCCCGGCGGAGACCGAGGCGGCCGACCCGAGCAGCTACATCGAGGGCGACGAGATCCCGATCTGGGTGCTCCACGGCCTGGCCGACCCGCTGCTCCCCTACAACCAGAGCCAGCTCGTCTACGACACGACGACGGCCGCGGGGAACGAGGCGCGGTTCTCCCTCGTGCCCGGTGCCGGCCACTCGGTCGACGACATCATCGGCGCCCGTGAGTCGACGACGTGGCTCACGAACGCCTTCGGTCGCGAGCGGGTGGTCCACCGCGCCGGCCCGAGCTGGCACGACATCGACCGGTTCCTGCGCAGCGGCTTCGCCCAGGCGGAGCGCGCCGGCCGCTGACCCCGCGAGAGACGGCGAACGGGGCCCCGGCACAGCTGCCGGGGCCCCGTTTCGCGTCTCTCACCCCGGGCCCGCAACCCGACTTCGGGGAAAGCGGGCGCCCGAACGCCCGCCACGGGCCGACTTCCCGGAAGTCGGCCCCTCGAAGTCGGCCCTGCGGAGCGGTCAGAACCCCGAGTGGTCGGGGGCGGCGGGCGCGGGGCCGGACACGGGGCCGGCGGCCACGGGCTGTGCTGCCTCCGCGGCCTCCTTCTCGTCCTTGGCCCGGTGGATCTGCTCGTAGACCCGCGCCCGCAGCTCGGCGAACCGCGGCGAGGAGCGGGTGGTGAGCTGGTCGCGCTCGTCGGGCAGGTCGATGACGAGGTCGTCGCGGATCACCGTCGGCGAGTTGGACAGGATGAGCACCCGCTGGCCGAGGTAGACCGCCTCGTCGATGTCGTGCGTGACGAACAGCGTGGTCACCTGGAAGCGGTGCCACAGGCTCCGGATGAGGTCCTCGAGGTCGGCGCGGGTCTGCGCGTCGACGGCGGCGAACGGCTCGTCCATGAGCAGCACGTGCGGCTCGTAGGCGACCGCCCGGGCGATGGCCACCCGCTGCTGCATGCCGCCCGACAGCTGCCACGGGTAGGCCGCGTGCGCCTCGGCCAGGCCGACGGCGGCCAGCGACTCCTCGACCAGCTCCGTGCGCCGGGCCGATGCCAGCTTCTTCTGCTTGAGCGGGAGCTCGACGTTGTCGCGCACGGTCATCCAGGGGAAGAGGCTGCGCCCGTACTCCTGGAAGACCACCGCCATGCCCGGCGGCGGGCCGTTCACGACCTCGCCCTCCATGCGCACCTCACCGGAGGTGGGCTCCAGCAGGCCGGACATGATCTTCAGCAGCGTCGTCTTGCCGCAGCCGGAGGGGCCGACCAGGCAGGCCAGCTCGCCCGCGGGCAGGGTGAACGTCAGGTCGCGGACGGCCTCGACCGTGCGGTCCTTGCTCTCGTAGACCTTCTTGATGCCACGGACGTCGAGCACGAGGTTCCCCTTCCGGGAAGTCGAGGAGGTCAGGAGGAGCGCTGGGCCCGGCGCAGGCCGTGGTACCAGGCGAGCTGCCGGCTCTCGACGAGCCGGAACAGCAGCGACAGCAGGAAGCCCAGCAGACCCAGCATGAGCATCCCCGCCCAGGTCTCCGGGATGGCGAAGCTGCGCTGCGCCTGGACGACCGCGTAGCCCAGCCCGTTGCTCGCGGCGAACAGCTCGCTGATGACCATGAGGATGATCGCGACCGAGAGCCCCTGGCGGAGCCCGGCGAAGATCTGCGGGCTGGCGCTGGGCAGCACCAGGCGCCGCAGCCGGGACCAGCCGGTGAGGCCGTAGACGCGGCCGGTGTCGCTGAGCACCTCGTCGACGGCGCGCACGCCCTCGACGGTGTTCAGCAGGATCGGCCACATGCAGCCGAAGGCGATGACGACGATCTTCATCCCGTCGCCGAGGCCGAACAGCAGGATGAAGATCGGCACCAGCACCGGCGGCGGGATGGCCCGGAAGAACTCGAACACCGGCTCGGTCAGCGCCCGCACCGTGCGCGAGGTGCCGATCAGGACGCCGAGGGCCAGGGACACCACGACGGCGAGCGCGTAACCCGCGGCCAGCCGGTAGAGGCTGGGCCAGACGTCGGCGGCCAGCCGGGGGCCGAACCACTCCTCGACCAGGCTGTCGAGGATCTCCGACAGCGGCGGGAAGAAGAAGCTCGTGCTGCCGGCGCTGGCGAACCACCAGGCGGCGAGCAGGATCACCGGCAGGCCGAGGGTCATCGCGACCCGGCGGAGCACGCTCACGCCGCCACCTCCGCTCGCTGGGACGGGTGCCACGACAGCGCCCGCCGCTCGATGGCCCGGAAGACCAGGTTGACGATCACGCCGAGGATGCCCGTGGTCACGACGATCGCGTACGCGGCCACGACCGCGCCGCTGCTCTGGGCCGTGGCGAGCAGCTGGCCCAGCCCCGGCGTGCCGATGACGAGCTCGGCGGTGACCGCGAGGATCAGCGCGACCGCCGCGCCCAGGCGCAGGCCGGTCATGACGTAGGGAAGCGCGGTGGGCCAGGTGACGTGCCGGACCCGCGCCCAGGGGCCGAGCCCGTAGGCGCGGGCGGTGTCCTGGGCGACGGGGTCGACGTCCTGCACCCCGTAGAGCACCTGGATGAGGATCTGCCAGAACGACGCGTAGACGACGAGCAGGAGCTCGCTCTCGAGGTCGTTCCCGTACAGCAGGACGGCGATCGGGATCAACGCCACCGACGGGATCGGCCGCAGGAACTCGATGGTGGACGCGGAGAACTCCCGGGCGAACCGGAAGGTGCCCAGCAGCAGCCCCAGCAGCACGCCGGCGACCGCGGCGATGGCCAGGCCGATCGCCCAGCCCTTCAGGGTCTCCAGGACGGCGGTCCAGAACTCCGGGCGGCCGAACTGCTCGACCAGCTCCGCGCCGATCTCCGACGACGGCGGGAACCAGCGGCGCGGGACGAGCCCGATCCGCGGGGCGATCTCGACCAGCGCGACGAGCGCGACCAGCCCGAGCAGCCCCAGGACCCAGGCCGGGACGGGCCGGCGACGCGGCGGGGTCCGCCGCCGTGCGGGTGGCGGTGGAACCGGTCACGGCAGCAGGGCGTCCAGGTCCGGAGCCTCGTCGAGCAGCCCGTCCTCGACCGCCAGGTCGGAGAGGGTCTGCACCGAGTCGCGGTTGATCTCGGCCGGCCAGGCCGGCAGGGTCATCGCCTCGGCGATGGCCGGGTCGATCTCGGTGTACTCGTCCAGGACCTCGCGGACGGCGTCCGGGTTCGCCTGCGCGTACTCCAGCGACTGCGCCATCGCGTCGCTGAAGCACTCGACGGCCTCGGGGTTCTCCTGGGCGTACTGCTCGCTGGTGAAGTACGCGGCCACGGTGAGGTCGTCGGCGGTGTCGACGAAGTTCGAGGTCACGACCGTGGCGCCGGCGTCGGTGGCGACGGCGAGGAACGGCTCGACCACCCAGGCGGCGTCGACGTTGCCCTGCTCCAGGGCGGCGGGCATCTCCGGGAACGGCAGCTCGACGAACTGGACGCTGTCGGGGTCGCCGCCGGCGGCGCGCACCGACTCGCGGACCGTCGTCGTCCCGATGTTGTTGAGCGTGTTGACCGCCACGGTGGCGCCGGCGAGGTCGGCGGCGCCGGCGATGCCGCTGTCGGGGGTGGTGACGACGCCGCCGAAGTCCGCGCCCTGCTCACCGGTGGAGGCGACGCCGTTGGCGACGACCTGCAGCGGCAGGCCCTCGCTGGCGGCGAGCAGCAGCGAGGTGATGTTGCTGAAGCCGAACTGCGACTGCCCGCTCACCACGGCGGGGACGATGGCGGCACCGCCCTGGCCGGTCTCGAGGGTGAGGTCGAGCCCGCACTCCTCGAAGAAACCCTGCTGGTCGCCGAGGTAGATCGGCGCCACGTCGACGATGGGGATGACCCCGACCGACACCTGCTCGAGCTCTCCACCGCCACCGCCGCCGGCCGCGCCGGCGTCGGGCTCCTCGTCGGATCCGCCGCAGGCGGTGACGAGCAGCAGGGGGGCGGCGACGAGCGCTGCCACGGTGCGGCGCATGAGTTCTCCTCGGATCGATGGCGACTCCAGGCACGTGTTCGCTGTGCGAACATCTGTGTGCCATGTGAACGTGCACGACGCTCGCACGTGAGGGCAGTCACGTCAATCCGTCGTGATCCGACCGTCATGTCGTGCGCTCTCCGCACAGGCGTTCATCATGCGCACCGTATGGTGATCGCGCTCACCACCCCGCCGGAGCGAAGGAGCGCCGTGACCCCTGTGCCCGACGAGCGGCCGGTGCCCGTCCGGGACGGCACCTACGTGCAGTCCCTCGACCGCGGCCTGGCCGTGATCCGCGCCTTCGACGCCGAGCACCCCCGCCTGCAGCTCAGCGAGGTCGCCCGCGCCACCGGGCTGACCCGCGCGGCCGCCCGGCGCTTCCTGCTGACCCTCGTCCAGCTCGGCTACGTCCGCGCCGAGGGGCGGGAGTTCTCCCTCCGCCCCCGCGTGCTGGAGCTCGGCTACTCCTACCTCTCGGGGCTCACCCTCCCCGAGGTCGCGCAGCCGCACCTGGAGTCGCTGGTGCAGCGGGTGGAGGAGTCCTCGTCGCTGTCGGTGCTCGACGGCGACGACGTCGTGTACGTGGCGCGGGTGCACACCAAGCGGATCATGACCGTGATGATCACCGTCGGCACCCGGTTCCCCGCCTACGCCACGTCGATGGGGCGGGTGCTGCTCGCCGGGCTCCCCGACGAGGAGCTGACCGCCTACCTCGACCGCGCCCGGCTGGAGCCGCTCACCGGGCGCACCGTCACCGACCCCGGGGTGCTGCGGTGGGTGCTCGGCGACGTGCGCGAGCGCGGCTACGCGATGGTCGACCAGGAGCTCGAGGAGGGCCTGCGCTCGGCCGCCGCCCCCGTGCGTGACCGGTCCGGCGCCGTCGTCGCCGCGGTCAACCTGTCGGTCAGCGCCAGCCGCACCTCGGTGGCGCAGCTCGAGCAGGACTACGTGCCGCCGCTGCTGGAGACCGCCGCCCAGATCGAGCACGATCTCGGCCGCAGCGCCCGCTCGTGACCGCCCCCGCCACCCGACGGCGCTCCGCCTGGCGGCTCGCGCTCCCGGCCGCCGCCCTCGTGCTGGTCGCGCTGTGCCTGCGCGCGCCGTTCGCCGCCGTCGGCCCGCTGCTGGCCGAGCTCGGCGACGAGTTCACCCTCTCCACCGGGGCGCTCGCCGTCGTCACCGCGCTCCCGCTGGTCTGCTTCGGGCTGGTCTCGCCGTTCGCGCCGGCCCTGGCCGCCCGGTTCGGGGTGCACCGGGCCGTGCTCCTCGGCGTCGTCGCGCTGGCGGCCGGGATCGGGCTCCGGCTGGCCGACGTCCCGGGGCTCTTCCTGGGCACCGTGCTGCTCACCGGCGGCATCGCCGTCGCCAACGTGCTGCTGCCCGCCGCGGCACGCGCGGAGTACGGCAACCGCAGCGCCCTGGTGCTCGGGATGATCGTCGCCGCCATGGCGGCCTCGGCCAGCATCGGGGCGGGGCTGGCGCAGCCGCTGGCCGGGCTCGCGGGCAGCGCCGGCACCGGCCTGCTGCTGTGGGCCGTGCCGGTGCTCGCGGCGCTGCTCGGCATGGCCGCCCTCACCCGCGCGCGGCGGGCCGTCCCGCCCCCTCCACCCGCTCCGGCCGGCGCCCGCACCGCCGTCCTGCGCGACCGCGTGGCGCTGGCGGTGACCCTCTTCTTCGGTCTCCAGTCGCTGTCGTTCTACGCGATGCTCACCTGGCTGGCCGAGGTGCTGGAGTCCGACGCCGGCGTCTCCCCGGTGGCCGCGGGCGGCCTGGTCGCGCTCGCCGCCGCCCTCGGCCTGCCCGCGTCCCTCGTCGTCCCGCCGCTGGCCGCGCGCCGCCCGGGCCAGGGCGCGTGGGTGCTGGCCGGCACGATCCCGGTGATCGCCGGGATCGTCGGCCTGCTCGCGGCGCCCGCATCCGCCCCGCTGCTGTGGGCGGTGCTCTACGGCCTCGGCACCGGCATCGCCTTCCCGCTGGCGATGACGCTGATCCTCCAGCGCACCCGCGACGTCGGCCAGACCGGGCGGCTCTCGGCGGCGGCGCAGAGCGTGGGCTACCTGGTGGCGGCCACCGGGCCGCTGACCGTCGGCCTGCTGCACGAGGCGACCGGCGAGTGGGCGCCCGGGCTGTGGATGCTGCTCGCCGTGGTGGTCGCCCAGCTCGCCGTCGGGCTGGCCGCCGCCCGCCCGCGCCTGGTCGGCGAGACCGTCTGACGCCCCTCCCCGGTTGATCATCGTCATCTGGCGCCCACCGCCGGCGTGTCTCCCAGCCACACGACGATGATCAACAGCGATCCAGAGCGTCAGGGGTCGGCGGTGACGCCCTCCGGCGTCTCGGTGACCGGCGTCCCGGCGACGCCGTGCAGGTGGCACGCGGCCAGCTGGCCGGGCGCGCCCGCCGGCTGCAGCGCCGGGTCGACGTCGTCGCACGGCTCGAAGACGTACGGGCAGCGGGTGCGGAACCGGCAGCCCGAGGGGACGTCGGACGGCGAGGGGACGTCGCCGCGCAGCACGACCCGCTTCCGCGCCCGCTCCTGCGCCGGGTGCGGCACGGGCACCGCCGACAGCAGCGCCTGCGTGTAGGGCATCTGCGGCTCGGAACCCACCGCCGCCGCGGGGCCGATCTCGACGATCCGCCCCAGGTACATGACGGCGATCCGGTCGGAGATGTGCCGGACGGCGGAGAGGTCGTGCGAGATGAACAGCAGGGTGAGCCCCAGCTGCCGCTGCAGCCGGCGCAGCAGGTTGAGCACCTGGGCCTGCACGCTCACGTCGAGCGAGGCGATCGCCTCGTCGCACACCAGGAAGTCGGGCTCCCCGGCGAGCGCCCGGGCGATGCCGACGCGCTGCCGCTGACCGCCGGAGAACTCGTGCGGGTAGCGCCCCGCGACGACCGGGTCGAGCCCGACCAGCTCCAGCAGCTCGCCCACCCGCTCGGCCCGCTCCCGCTTGCCCGACCGCAGCCCGTGCACCTCCAGCGGCTCGCTGACCGTCTGGGCGACGGTGCGCCGCGGGTCGAGCGAGGCGAACGGGTCCTGGAAGACCATCCCGGCCCGCCGGCGCATCTCCTTGAGCCCGCGGCGGTCCAGCGAGGTCACGTCGGTGCCGTCGAAGGTCACGCTGCCCCCGGTCGGCGGCACCAGCCGCAGCAGGGCGTTGCCCAGCGTGGACTTGCCGCAGCCGGACTCCCCCACCAGGCCCAGCGCCTCCCCGCGCAGGATGTCGAGGTCCACCCCGTCGACGGCGCGCAGCACCCGGGCGGGCGTGCCGCGGCCCTGCCCGCGCAGCGGGAAGTGCACCTCCAGCCCGCGGGCGGAGACCAGGACGTCGCCCCCCGGCGCCGTCCGATGCTCGGCCACCGGCGCTCCCTGCGAGGCGTGCGCCCCCGCCGGCCCCCGCTCGCTCATCGCGGCTCCTCCCCCTCGGCGCACCAGGTCGCCGCCCGGTGCGGCAGCGCCCCACCGGAGGGGCCGACCACGGCCAGCGGCGGCTGCTCGGTCTCGCAGCGCGGATCGGCCCGCACGGGGCAGCGCGACCAGAACACGCAGCCCGGCGGCAGGTCGGTGGGCGGCGGCGGCAGCCCGGGGACGGCGGTGAGCTCGGGCACCTCGCCGTCGGGCCCCACCGGGGCGGCGAGGTCGGGCAGCGAGCCGAGCAGGCCGCGGGTGTAGGGGTGCGCCGGCCGCTCCAGGACGTCGTCGACCGTGCCGTCCTCGACGCACCGGCCGCCGTACATGACCAGCACGCGGTCGGCGATGCCGGCGACCACGCCGAGGTCGTGGGTGATCCAGATGACCCCGGTGCCGTGCTCGGCCTGCAGCTCCTCGACCAGGTCGATGATCTGCGCCTGCACCGTCACGTCCAGCGCCGTCGTGGCCTCGTCGGCGATGAGCAGCGAGGGCGAGTTGCTCAGCGCGATCGCGATGACGACCCGCTGGCGCATCCCCCCGGAGAGCTCGTGCGGGTATCGGTCCAGCGCCCGGCCCGGATCGGGCAGCCCCACCTCGCGCAGCAGCTCCGTCGCCCGGTCCCGCGCGGCCTGCTTGGAGACCTCGCCGTGCGCACGGATGCCCTCGACCAGCTGCCGCCCGATGGTGAGCACCGGGTTGAGCGACGTCATCGGGTCCTGGAACACCATGCCCGCCCCCGGGCCGCGCACCTGGCGCAGCCGTTCGGGCGACATGGTCAGCAGGTCCTCGCCCTGCAGCACGGCGCGGCCGGTCACCGTCGCCACCCGCGCGGGGAGCAGCCCGAGCAGCGCCAGCACCGAGACGCTCTTGCCGCTGCCGGACTCCCCCACGACCGCGACGGTCTCCCCCGGGCCCACGGTGTAGCTCAGCCCGTTGACGACGTCGGCCGGCCCGCGCGGGGTGCGCAACCGCACCCGCAGGTCCTCGACCTCCAGCACCGGCGCGGTCACCGCCCACCCCCGCCGGTGTCGGCGGCGGCCGCCGCACCGGCCGCCCGTGAGCCCCCGGCCATCTGGGTGCGCTGGCGCGGGTCGAGGACGTCGCGAAGCCCGTCGCCGAGCAGGTTGAAGCACAGCACGGTCAGGAAGATCGCCATCCCCGGGAAGAAGGCCAGCCACCAGGCCAGCTCGATGTAGCCGCGCCCCTCGGCGAGCATCAGCCCCCACGAGGGGTTGGGCGGTTGCGTGCCCAGGCCGAGGAACGACAGCGCCGCCTCGGCCAGCACCGCGAACGCCAGGCTGATCGAGGTCTGCACGATGATCGGCGGCGCGGCGTTGGGCAGGATGTGGCGGGTCAGGATCCGCCAGTCCGACGCCCCCACCGACCGGGACGCCCGCACGTAGACCTCCTCGCGCACGCCGAGCACGCTGGCGCGGGTGACCCGGGCGAAGATCGGCGTGTAGACGATCCCGATCGCCAGCGCGGTGTTGCCCGACCCGGGCCCGCGGACGGCGAGGACGGCGATCGCGAGCAGCACCGCGGGGAAGGCGAAGAGCATGTCCATGACCCGCATGAGGACGTCGTCGACCCACTTGCCGTAGTAGCCGGCGAGCAGGCCGATCAGGGTGCCCACGACGAGGGCGAACCCGACGGCGAGGAACCCCACGCGCAGCGACACCGAGGCGCCCAGGATGACCCGGCTCAGGATGTCGCGGCCGAGGTCGTCGGTGCCGAACGGGTGCTCCCAGCTCGGCGACTGGAGCCGGTCGGCCACCGAGATGTCGTTGGCCCCCTCCGGCGCGAAGGTGTCGTCGAAGACCGCCACCACCACGATGAAGAGCAGGACGACCGAGGCGATCGCCGCCGTCGGGTTGTGGGCCAGCAGGCTGAGGGTCTCGCGCCACCGCGGCCGGGCCGGGCGCAGGGTGGGCGGCTCGGGCGAGGTGTCCCGCTGCGGGGACCCGCCCGGGGGCTCCTCCGGCGTCTCGGGCGGACGCTCGCCACCCCTGCCCTGGTAGGGCGGGGGCCCTGGGGTCGGCTGGATGCTCATGGCAGCAGGACTCGGCTGGGGGTCGGCAGCAGGACTCGGCTGGGGATCATCGGCGGATCCGGGGGTCGATGGCGGTGTAGAGCAGGTCCACCACCAGGTTGATCACCAGGAAGACCAGCGCGAAGAGCAGGATCGCGCCCTGCAGCACCGGGTAGTCGCGGGCCTGGACCGCCTGCAGCGCCAGCTGCCCCAGCCCCGGCCACGAGAAGACGATCTCCACGACCACCACCCCCGACAGCAGGTAGGCCAGCTGCACGCCGGTCACCGTGACCAACGGCAGCAGCGCGTTCCGCAGCACGTGCCAGGTGAACACCTGCCGCGTCGGCAGCCCCTTGGCCTGCGCCGTGCGCACGTGATCGGCGCCGAGGGCCTCGAGCATGCTGGACCGCACGAACCGGGTGATCACCGAGCCCGACACCACACCGGTCACCAGCGCAGGCATGAGCAGCCGCTGGAGCCACCCGCCCGGGTCCTCGGTGAGCGGGACGTAGCCGCCCGAGGGCAGCCAGCCCAGCGTCCCGGCGAAGATCAGGATCAGCACGATGCCCATCCAGAAGTCCGGCACCGAGATGCCGAACTGACTGATCACGGTGGCCGCGCGGTCGACGAGCGAGCGCGGGCGCAGCGCCGAGATCGTGCCCAGCGGGACGGCGATGAGCAGCGCCACCAGGATGGAGGCGAGCGCCAGCGTCAGCGTCGCCGGCAGCCGCTCGGCGATCTGGGAGGTCACCGTCTCGCCGCTGCGGAAGCTCACCCCCAGGTCGCCGGTGAGCGCCCGGCCGAACCAGCTGAAGAACTGCTCGAACAGCGGCTGGTCCAGCCCCGACCGCTCGCGCAGGGCGTCGTAGCTCTCCTGGGAGAACCGGGTGCCCAGCGCGAGCCGCACCGGATCGCCTGGTACCAGGTGCACCAGGCCGAACACGATGACGCTCACTCCGGCGAGGACGACCGCGGACTGGCCGATCCGCCGGAGGACGTAGCCGGTCAGGGCAGCTCCACGCCTTCGAAGTTGATGGCCTTGTCGGCCCGGATCTCGTACCCGGAGAGCCCTGGCGCCCAGGCCTGCACGACGTCGGGGTTGTAGAGGTACAGGTAGGAGACGTCGTCCACGATCAGCTTCGCGGCCTGGTCGTAGAGCTCCTTGCGGGCGTTCTCGTCGGTCTCCGTGGATGCCTGGGTGAGCAGCTGGTCGACCTGCGGGTTGCTGTAACCCTGGTAGTTGCTGGAGCCGTCGGTGATGTGCTGGGCGTGGTAGAAGTCGAACGGGTCGATGTTGCCCAGCCAGCCGAGCATGAAGGCGTCGAAGTCACCCTGCGCCTGCCGGTCCAGCCAGGTGGCGAAGTCCACGGTCTGGACGTCCACCTCGATCCCGATCGGCTCGAGCTGGCTGGCGATGACCTGCGCGGCGGTGACGGTCTCCGGGAACTCGTCGGTGACCATCAGCCCCATGGTGATCGGGGTCTGCACCCCGGCCTGCTCGAGCAGCGCCGTCGCCTCTTCCACGTTGGGCTCGAAGGGCGCGTAGTCGTAGTAGTAGAAGCTGTCCTCGGGGATGGCGGTCTGGTTGGGCTGCGCCGCCCCGAACCGGGCCGCCTCGGTCACCGCACCGCGGTCGATGGCGGTGGCGATCGCCTGGCGCACCAGCGGGTTGCCGAAGGGCTCCCGGTCGTAGTTCATGCTCATGTACCAGTAGTCCACGCTGGGCGTGGTCGCGAGCTCGACGGCGTCGTCACCTTCGAGGGACTCGATCTGCTGCGGCGGGATGTTGTCGGTCCACTGCACCTCGCCGTTCTGCAGCGCGGTCAGCGCCGCGGCCGGCTCGGTGATGTAGGTGAACTCGACGCCGCCGATGCTGGGCGCGCCGCCCCAGTAGTCCTCGTAGGCGGCGAGCTCGGTGCTGCTGGCGTCGGAGCTCTCCAGCGTGAACGGGCCGGTGCCGACCGCCTCGGTCGTGAGGTCGTACTCCTCGGCGGCGCCCTCCGGCAGGATCGCCATGCCCTTGAAGGCGCCGATCAGGGCGGGCAGGTTCGGCGTCGGCTGGCTGACGGTGATCTCGACGGTCTGCGGGTCGACGGCTTCGACGCTCTCGACCGTGGCGAACCGGTAGGCGTTGTTGAGCTCCTCGTCGATGATCCGGTTGTACGAGTAGACGACGTCCGCGGCGTCGAACTCGCTGCCGTCGTGGAAGGTGACGCCCTCCCGCAGGTTGAACGTCCAGGTCAGCCCGTCCTCGCTGACCTCCCAGTCGGTGGCGAGGCTCGGCTCCATCGTCAGGTCCTGCGCGTTCGGGACGACGAGGGTGTCGTAGACGTTCTCCAGCACCTGGAAGCTCGGGTAGGCGCTGGTCACGTGCGGGTCGAACTGGTCGGGCTGGGCGCTCACCGCGGCCACGAGCACGTCGCCGCCGCCGCCCCCGCCGCCGCCGGCACCGGTGTCGACGCTCTCGCCGCCACCGCTGCACGCACTGAGGGCGAGCGCGCCGACGGCGCCCAGGGAGATCAATCGAGTGGTGCGCACGGGAACCTCCGCGATCGGGGCAGGTCGTCCACCCCGACCTTGCTCCCGTACCCGCAGGTTGGCGACTCGGGGGCAAGGGATCGTTGCCGGTTCGAGACCCGACGGTGGACGCGCGGGGGGAAGTGAGCCACCTCACAATCGAGGCGTCACACCGTCGTCCCGTCGAGGTGCCCCATGACCGACGCCCGTCCTCCGCACCGCGCCCGCATCCCCCGCGACCGGGAGCACGACTACACCGACGAGATGGCGCACAAGCGGCAGGCCTTCGTCGCCGAGCAGACCGGCGCCGGGCTCGACCACGTCGGCCGGTACTCCATCGACCCCGCCGTGCTGCCCGGCAACGTCGAGAACTTCACCGGCGTCGCCCAGGTGCCCCTCGGCCTGGCCGGGCCGCTGACGCTGCGGGGCGAGCACGCCCGCGGCGACTTCTTCGTGCCGATGGCCACGACGGAGGGCACGCTGGTGGCCAGCTACAACCGCGGGATGCGGCTGATCGCCGAGTGCGGCGGCGCGCGGACCACCGTCGTGGACGACCACATGCAGCGCGCGCCCGCCTTCATGCTCGAGGACGCCCTGGCGGCGCGGGAGTTCGGCCGCTGGGTGGACGAGCACGTCGACGGCATCCGGGCGGCGGCCGAGGCCACGACCCGCTCGGGGAAGCTGACCTACATCGGCCAGCACCAGATCGGCCCGCTGCGGTACCTGCGGGTCAACTACACGACCGGCGACGCCGCCGGCCAGAACATGACCGGCAAGGCGACGCTGGCCGCCTGCGAGTGGATCCGCGAGAACCACCCCGACCACCCGCGCTACGTCCTCTCCGGCGCGATCGACACCGACAAGAAGCACTCGCAGATCAACATGCTGATGACGCGGGGCAAGCGCGTCGTCGCCGAGGTGACGATCCCCGACGAGGTGCTGCGGCGGCTCACCGGCGTGGGCACCCGGCAGCTGTTCGAGTACCGGCAGGTCGGCATGGCCGGCGCCTTCATGTCCGGGGCGGCCTACAACGGCGCGCACGCCGCGAACGGGCTGACCGCCATGTTCATCGCCACCGGGCAGGACGCCGCCAACGTCGCAGAGTCGCACTCCGGGGTCACCTACACCCAGCTGCTGGAGAACGGCGACTACTACTGGTCGACCACGCTGACCTCGCTCATCGTCGCCACGTACGGCGGGGGCACGGGGCTGCCCACCCAGCGCGAGTGCCTGGAGGTGCTCGGTTGCTACGGCAAGGACAAGGTGCAGAAGTTCGCCGAGATCTGCGCCGGGGTGGTGCTGGCCGGCGACATCTCGCTCACCTCGGCGATCCTGGCCGGTGACTGGGTCACCAGCCACGACGCCCTCGGGCGCAACCGGTAGCCGCGGGCCGCCCCGGCCACGAGACTGCCCGGGTGGAGCTGACCTGCCGCCCCCTGACGCTGCACCTGCGCGACACCTTCACGATCGCCCGCTCCTCCGTGGACACCGAGGAGGTGCTCGTCGTCCGGGTCGACGAGGGGGGCGTCCGCGGGTACGGCGAGGGCGCGCCGGTCGCCTACTGGGGGGAGTCGGTGGCCGCGATGGCCGACGCCGTCGCCGCGGACGGGCCCGCGCTCCTGGACGGGGACCTCCGCGACGTCGAGGGCATCGCCCGCCGGCTGCGGGCCTGGGACGGCCCGCAGGGCGCGAAGATGGCTCTCGACGGCGCGGTGCACGACTGGCTGGGCCGTCGCTACGGGCAGCCGGTCTGGCGGCTGCTGGGGCTGGACGGGGTCCTCCCGCCCACCAGCTTCACGATCGGCATCGCGTCGGTGGAGGAGACGGTCGCCCGTGTGCGGCGCGCCCCGGGGTTCGCCGTCTACAAGGTGAAGGTGGGCGGGCCGGGCGACCTGGAACGGCTGGCGGCGATCCGCTCGGTCACCGACGCCCGGCTGCGGATCGACGGCAACGAGGGCTGGACGTTCGACCAGGCCCGCGAGCTGCTGCCGCGGCTGCGCGAGCTGGGCGTCGAGATGGTCGAGCAGCCCTTCCCCGCCGGCGACCTGGACTCCTTCGCCCGCTACCGGGAGCTCCCCGACCGGCTGCCGGTGTTCGTCGACGAGGGCTGCAAGGACCTCGCCTCGGTGCCCGCCGTCGCCGGCTACGCGGACGGCATCGTGGTGAAGCTGGCCAAGTGCGGGGGCATCCGCGAGGCGCAGCGGATGCTGGCGGCGGCCGCGGCGCTGGACCTCCGGGTGATGCTCGGCTGCATGATCGAGTCGCAGCTCGGCATCGCCCAGGCGGCGCAGCTCGGCCCGCTGGCCGACCTGGTGGACCTCGACGCCCACCTGCTCGTCTCGGACGAGCCCTTCACGGGTCTGGGGCTCGAGGCCGGGCGGGTCGTGCTGCCCGACGCACCCGGCCTCGGGCTCGAGCCGGCCGGGGAGGCGGCGTGAGCGGGGAGCGGCTGGCCGTCCTGACCGGCGGGCAGCTGTCGGAGTCCTACGCCAAGACCGCGCACGGGGTGCTCCGCTACGGCACCCGCGAGGTGGTCTGCGTGATCGACCCCGCGCACGCCGGGCGGCGGGCGGTCGACGTCGTCCCCTTCTGCGCCTCCCCCGCCCCCGTGGTCGCCGACGTCGCGGCCGCCCGGGAGCTCGGCGCGACGACGGTGCTGCTCGGGGTCGCACCGCTCGGCGGCCGGCTGACGGCCGCCTGGCGGGAGACGCTGCTGACCGCCCTCCGGCTCGGCCTGCACGTCGAGACCGGGCTGCACACCGACCTGGGCGCCGATCCGGAGCTGGCGGCCGCCGCCCGGGCGGCCGGGGTCTCGATCCGCGACCTGCGCGCGGTCCCCGACGACCTCGGCGTCCCGCTCACCGGGCCGGTCGGCGCCCGGGTGGTGCACACCGTCGGCTCGGATTGCGCGATCGGGAAGATGAGCGTCGTCCTGGAGCTGGACCGGGCCGCGCGGCACCGGGGGCTGCGCTCGGTCTTCGTGGCCACCGGGCAGACCGGCGTCGCGATCTCCGGCTGGGGCATGGCCGTCGACCACGTGATCTCCGACTTCACCGCCGGCGCCGCCGACCGGCTGGTGCGGGAGGGCGCCGGACGGGGTGACCTGCTGTGGCTGGAGGGGCAGGGCTCGATCTACCACCCGGCCTACTCGGGCGTGACCCTCGGCCTGCTGCACGGGTCGTCGGCGGACGCGCTGGTGCTGTGCCACCGGGCGGGGCGCACCGCGATCGCCGACTACCCGGGCACGGCGCTCCCCCCGCTCGCCGAGATCGTGCGCGGCTACGAGCAGGCCGCCGGCTGGGTGCGCCCGGCGCGGGTCGCCGCGGTCGCCGTGAACACCGCCGGGCTCGACGACGTCGCCGCGCGGCGTGCCGTGGACGCCGCCGCGGGAGAGACCGGGCTGGTCACCGACGACGTCGTCCGCTGGGGCCCCGACCGGGTGCTCGACGCCGTGCTGGCCGTTCTGGACCGGTAGCGATCAGCCGTCGACGGTGACGTCGTTCCAGGGGAGCTGCGGCTCCACCCACGGGAAGACGACGAAGAGCAGCAGGGCGCAGACGGCGAGCGCGAGGACGAGCGACTGCGCCGCCCTCAGGCCCGTGCCGCCGGGCAGGTGCCGCCAGATCCAGCCGTACATGCGGTCCTCCGGTGTCCGGATCAGCCCTCGCGCAGCGCCGGCGGGCCATCGGGCATCTCCGACTTGGGAATGCCCGCGCCGTCCAGCCGCGCGTGGATGATCAGCCGCTCCCGCGCGGAGAAGCGCGGGTGGCAGGTGGTGAGCGTGAGGTAGGCGCCGGTCGGGCCGACCGCCGGGTCGGCGGTCGGTGTCGGGGCGATCACCGACACGTCGGAGGGGGAGACCACGTGCCGGCCGGGGATGCCGGTCGGGTCGGCCTCGAGATCGCCGGTCGCCGGGTCGCCCAGTACGCGGTAGACGAACCAGGTGTCCACGGTCTCGACGACGATCGGATCGCCGGGGGCGAGCGCGTCGAGCTCGAGGAAGGGCGAGCCCTTGCCCACCCGGTGGCCGGCGAGCGCGACGTTCCCGGGCTGCCCCGGCATCGCGGTGCCGACGTAGTGGCCGGGCCCCTGCGAGAGCTCGCCCTCGGTGGTGCCCTCCAGGACCACGCGGGCGTAGTCCTCGCCCAGCCGCGGGATGCGCAGGACCCCGAACGCGTCGCCGATCTCGACCTGGACGAGGCCCGCCTCGGTGGGGGCGTTCCGCCACTCCTCCTCCAGCTCGGCGCTCAGCTGGTCCTGGCGCCGCTCGGTGAGCAGGTCGGTGACGTAGACCTCGTAGACGACGAAGAGCAGCAGCACCAGGCCGGCGGTGACCATCAGCTCGCCGATCCCGCGGGACACCACCTGCCACCGCGGCTCTCGGCGCCGGGGCGGGGTGGCCTCCTCCTCGCCGTCCTCGTCCTGCCAGGAGGCGCCGTGCCAGGACCGGCCGTCCGAGGAGGGGTCGTCCCAGGTGCCGTCGTCCGCGGTGAGCTCGTCCCAGTGCTCGTCCCACGGCCCGTCGTCCCACGGGCGCTCGGCCGGGCGCGCCCCGGCCACGGTGCCGACCGGGCCGCCGTCGGGTGCGGGGATCGCGTCGTGCCGCGGACCGGCCACCGGCGGCACCGGCGGGCGGGCGGTCAGCGACAGGACGTCCGGGTCGGCGCCGGCGTCCCACCGCAGCGCCGGACGGGTGTCGTCCTCGCGCCGTCCCCGGTCCGGGTCCGCCATACCGTGCCCCCGGTCGTTCGGCTGCGGCGCCCCTCGAAGGCGCGTCGGGCCGATGTTAAGTGACGGAACCGCTGCTCAGCGTGATGCGACGCGCCGGGCACGGGCCGACGTCACCACACCCGGACGACGGTCGCGCTCTGCCCCGCCCACGTGGGCAGAGCGCGACACCAGGACACAGCTGCCCGGTCGGCTGCCCGTCAGCGGAGCTGCACGCCGGAGATGGCGCGGGCGATGACCAGGCGCTGGATCTCCGAGGTGCCCTCGAAGATCGTGTAGATCTTCGCGTCGCGCGCCATCCGCTCGACGGGGTACTCGCGGGTGTAGCCGTTGCCGCCGAGGATCTGCATGGCCTTCTCCGTCACGCGCACGGCCGTCTCCCCTGCCACCAGCTTCGACATCGAGCCCTCGGCGGCAGTGAACTGCTGGCCGTTGCGGGCCATCCACGCCGCGCGCCACACCAGCAGGCGGGCCGCGTCGATCGAGGTCTTCATGTCGGCGAGCATGAAGGCGATCGCCTGGTTCTCGATGATCGGCCGGCCGAACTGCACCCGCTGCTTGGCGTAGTCCAGCGCGTAGTCGTAGGCGGCCCGCGCCACCCCGACCGCCTGGGCGCCGACCGCGGGGCGGGTGCGCTCGAAGGTCGCCATCGAGGGCTGGGTGCGCCCGCTCCGCACGCCCTCGCGCGCGCGGGCCAGCCGCTCCTCGAGCTTCTCCCGCCCGCCGAGCAGGCAGTCACCGGGCACGCGGCAGCCGTCCAGCACCACCTCGGCGGTGTGCGAGGCGCGGATGCCGTGCTTGAGGAACTTCTGGCCCTGGCTGATGCCCTTCGTGCCCGGCGGGACGACGAAGCTCGCGTGCCCGCGCGCCTTCAGCTCCGGGTCGACGACGGCGGTGACCACGTGGATGTCGGCGATCCCGCCGTTGGTGGCCCAGGTCTTGGTGCCGGTGAGCACCCACTCGTCGGTCGCCTCGTCGTAGACGGCCCGGGTACGCATGGCCCCGACGTCGGAGCCGGCGTCGGGCTCGCTGGAGCAGAAGGCGGCCACCTTCGGTTCGCTCTCGGTCCCGAACATCGCGGGGATCCACTGCCCGACCTGCTCGTCGGTGCCGTTCGCCCGCACGGAGGCGGCGGCGAGCGTCGTCCCCACGATCGCCAGCCCGATCCCGGCGTCGCCCCAGAAGAGCTCCTCCATGGTGAGCGGGATGCCGAGACCGGACTCGTCGAACCACTGGGTGGCGAAGAAGTCCAGCGAATACAGGCCGATCTTCGCGGCCTCCTGCAGGACCTCCCACGGGAAGTCCTCCCGCTCGTCGTACTCGTGCGCGGCCGGGCGGACGACGTCCGCGGCGAACTCGTGCACCCACTTCTGCAGCTCGAGCTGGTCCTCGGTGAGGTCGAACGACACGGCCATGCGGAGCTCCTCGATTCGGTCCGTCGCGTTGATCATCGGCATCCGGCTGCGCCCAGCGGCGTGTCGGCCGACCAGACGCCGATGATCAACGAGGGGGTGCGCTCAGGTCACAGGGGGCGGATGGTGGCGACGAGGTGCTCGGTGCCGCTCGCCGCGTTGCGGACGGCGGCGTCCCAGCCACCCTGGGCCTGCTCCGTGGCGAGCGTGACCGTGGAGGGCAGGAACAGCGGCTTGCGGAAGGCGACGTCGACCGTGAACGCGTCGGGCAGCCGGTTCTCCAGCGCCGCCAGCACGCGGGCCTTGACCCACATGCCGTGCGCGATCGCCCGCTTGAAGCCGAACGCCTTGGCGGACAGCCCCGAGAGGTGGATCGGGTTCACGTCACCCGAGACCTTGGCGTAGCGGCGACCGGCGTCGTCGGGGACCCGCCAGGTGGCGACCGCCCGCTCCAGGCTGCCCACCGTCACCGTCACATCGGATTCCGGCGCGCCGTCGGGTGCGGCCGCCCCGCGCGCCAGGTACGTCGACCGGGAGCGCCAGACCTCGGCGCCGCCGGCGCGCACCGACGCGCAGAGGTCGACGGTCACCCCGCTCCGGTGCCGCGCGAACCGCTCCGCCCACACCTCGAGGTCGAGCGCCCCGGTCGTGGCGATCGGGCGCAGCAGGTCGATGCGGTTGCGCACGTGCACCAGCCCGGGCAGGGCGAGCGGGAACGCGCGGTCGCTCATCAGCGCCAGCTGCAGCGGGAAGGTCAGCACGTGCGGGTAGGTCGCCGGCAGCGTGTCGGCGAGCGGGAAGCCGCAGACCCGCGCGTACGCGGCGAGGTCGGCCGGGTCCACGGTCACGCCGGTGCGCGCGACGCGGGTGTCGGGCAGGTCCCCGCCCCGGCCGCGCGCGGTGAGCGCGGCCCGGGCGAAGAGCGCCGTCATGTTCGGCGGCCCGTCCAGGACGGTGCGTGCAGCGGAGGACTCGGCCATCAGGCCCCCAGCAGCGACTGGCCGCAGACCCGCACGGTCTGGCCGTTGACCCCGGCACTGGCCGGCTGCGCCAGCCAGGCGATCGTCTCGGCGACGTCGACCGGCAGCCCGCCCTGCTGCAGCGAGTTGATCCGCGACCCGATCTCCCGTGTGCCGAAGGGCATCTTCGCCGTCATCTCGGTGACGATGAAGCCCGGCGCGACGGCGTTGATCGTGGCGACCCGGCCGGCGAACTCAGGCGCCCAGGCCCGCACCATGCCGAGGACGCCGGCCTTGCTCGCCGCGTAGTTGGTCTGGCCGCGGTTGCCGGCGATGCCCGACTGCGAGGAGACGCAGACGACGCGGGCGCCCGGCCTCAGCACGCCGTCGGCGTCCAGCAGCGCCTGCGTGAGGTCCAGCTGCGCCTGCAGGTTGACCGCCATGACGGTGTCCCAGCGGGCGGCGTCCATGTTCACCAGCAGCTTGTCGCGGGTGATGCCGGCGTTGTGGACGACGACGTCCACGCCCCCGTGCCGCTCCCGCAGGTGCTCGACGAGCCGCTGCGCGGCGTCCGCGGCGGTGATGTCGAGCTGCAGCGACGTCCCCCCGATCTCGTTGGCCACCCGGGCCAGGGCGTCCCCGGCGGCGGGGACGTCGACGGCGACCACGTGCGCGCCGTCGCGGGCCATGACCTTCGCGATGGCGGCGCCGATGCCGCGCGCCGCACCGGTGACGACGGCGACCTTGCCGGCCAGCGGCCGCTCCTCGTCGGGGTTCGCCGGGACGTCCGCCGCCGAGAGGGTGAGCAGCTGGCCGTCGACGTAGGCGGAACGGCCGGAGAGGAAGAAGCGGAGCGGCGCGGCGAGCGAGCCCTCGGCGCCGTCGGGCACGACGAGCGCGTTCGCCGTCGAGCCGTTGAGCAGCTCCTTGCCGATGGACCGGACCAGTCCGTCCACGGCCTGGCGTGCCGCCGCCTGCGCCGGGGTGGCGGCATCCGCCGGCGGGTCGGCGAGGACCAGCACCCGCCCGGAGGCCCGCAGCCGCTTGATCACCGGGGCCAGGACGTCGCGCGCGCCGGCCAGGTCGCCCGGCGAGGCCAGCCCCGTGGCGTCGAGGACCACCGCGCCGAGCTTCTCGCCGTCGGCCGCCCCGTCGGCGGTCACCGGCGACTGCACGGTCACCCCGGCGTCCCGGAGGACGGCGGTCACGGTCTCGCCCAGCCGGCCCGCGCCGGCCGAGCCGACCACCACCGGGCCCGGGAGCAGGGGCTCCCCGGGCTCGTAGCGGCGGAGCTCGACCGGGCGCGGCAGGCCCAGTTGCTTGGTGAGGGTGGTGCCGAAGCCGGAGTTGGCGAAGTTCGTGTACCAGTCAGCCACTGAGAGCTCTCTTCTTCCGGAGGTGTGCGGGTGGGGTGCGGCCGGAGGCCGTCCGGTTCCCCACCGGAGGTGTGTGGGTCAGGACTCGAGGATCGCGACGACGCCCTGACCGCCGGCGGCGCAGATGGAGATCAGGCCGCGCTTGCCCGGGCCCGCCTCGTGCAGCATCTTGGCCAGGCTCGCCACGATCCGGCCGCCGGTCGCGGCGAACGGGTGCCCGGCGGCCAACGACGAGCCGTTGACGTTCAGCTTCGCCCGGTCGATCGGTCCCAGCGGCGCGTCGAGGCCCAGCTTGTCCTTGCAGAACGCGGGGTCCTCCCAGGCCTTCATCGTCGCGAGCACGGTGGACGCGAACGCCTCGTGGATCTCGTAGAAGTCGAAGTCCTGCAGGGTCAGGCCGTTGCGGGCCAGCATCACCGGCACGGCGTAGACCGGGGCCATGAGCAGGCCCTCGCCGCCGTGCACGTAGTCGACGGCGGCGGTCTGCGCATCGACGAGGTGGGCCAGCACCGGCAGCCCCTTGGCCCGCGCCCACTCGTCGGAGGCCAGCAGCACGGCCGAGGCCCCGTCGGTGAGCGGCGTCGAGTTGCCCGCGGTCATCGTGGCGCGCTCGCCCTTGCCGAAGACCGGCGTCAGCTTCGCCAGCTTCTCGACGCTCGAGTCGGGGCGCAGGTTGTTGTCGCGGGCGAGGCCGAGGAACGGCGTCACCAGGTCGTCGAAGAAGCCGCGCTCGTAGGCGGCAGCCATGCTCCGGTGGGAACGGGCGGCGAGCTCGTCCTGCTCCTCGCGCCCGATCTCCCACTCCTCCGCGGTGATCGCGGCGTGGTCGCCCATGGCCAGGCCGGTGCGCGGCTCGGCGTTGCGCGGGATCTCGGGCGCCAGCATGCCCGGGCGGATCCGTGCGAGGGCCTTCAGCCGGTCCTGCACCGTCTTCGCGCTGTTGAGCGAGATGAGCACGCGGCGGAGGTCCTCCCCCACGGCCAGCGGCGCGTCGGAGGTGGTGTCCACCCCGCCGGCGATCCCGGACTCGATCTGGCCCAGCGCGATCTTGTTGGCGACGAGGATCGCGGCCTCCAGCCCGGTGCCGCAGGCCTGCTGGACGTCGTAGGCCGGCGTGGTGGGCGACAGCTTCGAGCCGAGCACCGCCTCGCGGGTGAGGTTGAAGTCGCGCGCGTGCTTGAGGACGGCGCCGGCGACGACCTCGCCCACCGACTCGCCCTGCAACCCGAAGCGGGCGACGAGCCCGTCGAGGGTCGCGGTGAGCATGTCCTGGTTGGACGCCTGGGCGTAGGCGGTGTTGGACCGCGCGAACGGGATCCGGTTGCCGCCGACGATCGCCGCCCGGCGGGTGGCGGGCTTCGCGTTCTCAGCCATGGGGACCTCCGTGGTGGGGGATGGGTGGCCGGTACCGACAGTACCCGGTACCGTCGGTGCCGTGAAACTCGAGGCGATGGACCCGTCGTCGCAGCCGGAGGCCCCGGCCGGCCGCCGGCGGCGGGCCGGCGGGGACACCCAGGGGCGCGCCGAGCACCGGGCGGGGGCGGCCGCCGCCCGTGCGGCCGCCCCGCGCGACCGGCGCGACTCCCGGTGGGACGAGCACCGCCGCGCCCGCCGGGCCGCGCTGGTCGACGCGGCGGTCGTCGCGGTCGGCCGGCACGGCGCCGGCGTGGGCATGGACGAGATCGCGGCCGTGGCCGGCACCAGCAAGACCGTCGTCTACCGGCACTTCGCCGACCGCAGCGACCTGCACGTCGCCGTCTGCACCCGGGTCGCCGAGCAGCTGGTGCCGACGCTGCGCGCCGCGATGGGCAGCTCCGACCAGCCGCGCGACATGCTCGGCGCCGCCGTCGAGGCCTACCTGGCGTTCCTCGAGGCCGATCCGGAGCTGTACCGCTTCGTCGTCCACGGCCCGACCGGCCCGGCCGACGCCGACGACCCGATCACCGGCCTCTCCGACCTCGTCGGTGACCAGGCGGCCGCGATCCTGGCCCCGGCGCTCGAACGGGCCGGCCGCGACCCGGTCGCCGCCGCGCCCTGGGGCCACGCCGTCGTCGGCCTGGTCCGCGCCGCCGCCGACTGGTGGCTGCGCGCCGGCCGCCCCATGCCGCGTCGCGACCTGGCCGCCCACCTCACCGAACTCGCCTGGGCCGGACTCTCCGGCGTCGCGACCCCCGAACCCCGCAAGGAGGACCTGTGACGAGCACCCTGCCCCCCACGGTCGACCCGGCCCGCCTCCAGGAGGCGCTCGACGGCCGCTGGGCGCACGTGCGCCGCGACGCCCGCGAGAACCTGCACGACCCGGAGATGCTCCCGGTCTACGGCGAGTCGATGGCCGAGGCGCGGGAGCGGGTGACCCGCATGGCGGCGAAGCTCGCGGAGTCCGGCCGGGTCACCCTCGGCTTCCCCAAGGAGTTCGGCGGCGAGGCCGACGCCGGCGGCTCGGTCGTCTCCATCGAGATGCTGGCCTTCGTCGACCTCTCGCTCATGGTCAAGGCCGGCGTCCAGTGGGGCCTGTTCGGCGGGGCGGTGCAGCTGCTCGGCACGCGCCGGCACCACGAGACCTACCTGCGCGACATCATGAGCTTCGACCTGCCCGGCTGCTTCGCGATGACCGAGACCGGGCACGGCTCCGACGTCCAGCAGCTGCGGACCACGTGCACCTACGACCCCGCGACGCAGACGTTCGACCTGCACACCCCGCACGAGGCGGCGCGCAAGGACTACATCGGCAACGCGGCGAGGGACGGCCGGATGGCGGTGGTCTTCGCGCAACTGGTCAGCCAGGGGAGGAACCACGGGGTGCACGCCTGGCTGGTGCCGATCCGGAACGAGGACGGCAACCCGATGCCCGGCGTCACCATCGGCGACGACGGCCCCAAGGCCGGGCTGCTCGGCGTGGACAACGGCCGGCTCACCTTCGACCACGTGGCCGTGCCGCGGGACATGCTGCTCGACCGCTACGGCCAGGTCGCCGCGGACGGCAGCTACACCTCGAGCATCGAGAACGAGACCCGGCGCTTCTTCACCATGCTGGGCACCCTCGTGCGGGGCCGGGTCAGCGTCGGCGGCTCGGCGGCGTCGGCCACCAAGCTGGCGCTCGACATCGCCGTCCGCTACGGCAACAGCCGTCGCCAGTTCGCCGCTCCCGGCGAGGAGCGCGAGATCGTCATCAACGACTACCTCGTGCACCAGCGCAAGCTGCTGCCGGCGCTGGCGAGGACCTACGCGCTGCACTTCGCCCAGAGCGAGCTGGTCAGCACCATGCACGACCTCCAGACGGCGGTGCACGAGCACGGCCAGGAGGTCGACGAGCACGCCCAGCGGGAGCTCGAGTCCCGCGCCGCCGGCCTCAAGGTGGCCCAGACCTGGCACGCCACCCGCACCATCCAGATGTGCCGTGAGGCGTGCGGCGGCGCGGGCTACCTGCAGGAGAACCGGCTCCCCCACCTCAAGGCCGACACCGACGTCTTCACCACCTTCGAGGGCGACAACACCGTCCTGCTGCAGCTGGTGGCGAAGGGCCTGCTCACCGGCTACCGCGACACGTTCGGCTCGCTCGACGGCTGGGGCCGGATCGGCTTCGTCGCCGACATGGTCCGCGAGACCGTCCTGGAGCGGACGGCGGCGCGGGCGCTGATCCAGCGGCTCGTCGACGCCGTCCCCGGCCGGGACGACGAGGTGCCGATGCTCGACCGCGGCTGGCAGCTCAAGATGTTCGAGTTCCGCGAGAAGCACGCCCTCGAGGGCGCGATCCGCCGCCTGCGGAGGAACTCGACGATCGAGGGCATGGCCCCGTTCGACATGTTCAACGACGTCCAGGACCACGTCCTGAAGACGGCGCAGACGCACATCGACCGGGTCGTCCTCGAGGCGTTCGTCGACGCCGTCGACCGCACCACCGACCCCGCCGCGAAGGCGCTGCTCGACACCGTCTGCGACCTGTACGCCCTGTCCACCATCGAGGAGGACAAGGCCTGGTTCCTCGAGCACGGGCAGCTCACCCCGTCGCGGGGCAAGACGCTGACCGCGACGGTGAACGGCCTGCTCAAGGCCCTGCGGCCGCACATCACCACGCTGGTCGACGCCTTCGCGATCCCCGACGGCTGGAAGGCCGCCGCGATCCTGGAGGAGGAGCCGGGCCGGCAGGAGGCGATGGCCGCCCGCGACGCCGAGCTGCGGGCCCAGACCGGCGCGAGCACCCCCCAGGGCACCGCGACCGCCGTCGAGGTCCCGCCGGGACAGTAAGAGGACCCCCGTGCCCCCCGGCCCTCGCACGCTCGGGCCGGGGCCCCGCACGGGAGGGTCCGGCGGCCGGGGTGCCCGGCAGCGCATCCACCCGGTGCGGGGTCAGTCCTCGGGAACGAGCCGGACGGCGAGGACGGCGACGTCGTCCTCGGCGTCCGGCAGGATCATCCGCTCCAGGACGCGGTCGCAGAGCTCGTCGAGGGGCAACCCGCCGCACTCGCCGAGGACCTCCAGCAGCTCCTCGGTGCCCGCGTCGATGTCGCGGTCGCGGCGCTCGACCAGCCCGTCCGTGTAGAGCAGCACCGTCGAGCCGGGGGCCAGGACGGCGACGTGGTCCTCGCGGACGGTCTCCGGCGCGACGCCCAGCAGCAGGTCCGCCTGCTTGCCGTCGAGGAGCACCACACTGCTGTCCGAGGCGAGCAGCGCCGGTGGCGGGTGCCCGGCGTTGGCCCAGCGCAGCCGCATGCGCCCGGCCTCGTCGCCGGGCTCGGGGTCCAGCTGGGCGACCAGCGCCGTCGCCATCGTGTTCAGCGCCAGCCCCTGGACCGCGCGGTCGAGCTCGGTGAGCACCTCGGCCGGTGAGCCGCCGCTGGAGTAGCTGATCCCCCGCAGCAGACCGCGGACCTGACCCATCGCCGCCGCGGCCCGGGTGTCGTGGCCGACGACGTCGCCGATCGCCAGCACCGTCGTGCCGCCGCGCTGGAGGAAGGCGTCGTACCAGTCGCCACCGATCTCGGCGCCCTCGGCGGCCGGCACGTAGCGCACCACGATCTCGCAGTGCTCCGGCTGCGGCGGCTCGGTCAGCATGCTCCGCTGCAGCGCGTCGGCCAGATCCCGCTGCTGCTCGTACAGCCGGGCCTGGTGCAGGGCCAGCCCCGCCCGCCGGCCGATCTCCACCGCCGTGTCCACCTCGGCGTCGCCGAGCGGCCCGCGCTGCTCCCCGGTGAACAGCCCCAGCGCGCCGAGCGCCTGCCCGCGCGCGACCAGCGGCACCACGACGGAGGACGCGGCCCCCAGCCGGGAGAAGAGCTCCCGCGTCACGGGATCGGGCAGCGCGCGCGCCACGTGGTCGCAGTCGATGGCCGGCAGCACGACGGGGCGGCCGGTGGCGGTCACCTGCCGCGCGGCGGCCTCCTCGGTCATCTCGGCGACCATCGCGCGCACGTAGGCCTGGACCTCCTCGCGCCGCGCCGGGTCCCGGTGACCGCTGGCCACCCCGTGCAGCCG
This sequence comes from Blastococcus sp. SYSU DS0541, assembly GCF_054050875.1. Taxonomy (NCBI): domain Bacteria; kingdom Bacillati; phylum Actinomycetota; class Actinomycetes; order Geodermatophilales; family Geodermatophilaceae; genus Blastococcus; species Blastococcus sp. SYSU DS0541. The sequence goes on from NZ_JBJHAD010000017.1 coordinate 30,661, forward strand.
GCCGGCCTCGTCGGTGACCACGATCCAGCACCAGTCGGCCAGCTCGGGCACCACGAGGGAGGCCAGCCGGCCGATCTGCTGGTCGATGTCCAGCGTCCCCGACAGCACCCGCCCGGCCTCCGCGAGCAGCCGCAGCCGCTGGTTGGCCTGCGCCATCGCCGCGACCGCCGCACCGCGCTCGGCGTCGGACTGCAGCCGCGACACGCTCAGCGCGATCTGCGCGGCCAGCGCCTCGAGCACCTCGACGTCGTCCCCGGTGAACGTGTGCGCGCTGGTCCAGACGACCAGAAACGAGCCGAGCAGCCGCCCTTCGACCCGCAGCGGGATGGTCGCCAGCGCGTGCAGCCCCAGCAGTTCGATGACCGGCTCCAGCGCCGGGAAACGGGCCACCGCCTCGGCGCGGTCGTCGAGCAGGATCCGGCGTCCGTGCCGGGCCGCGTGCTGGGCCGGCAGCGCGTCGTCCATGGGGAGGATGACGCCGTCGCCGAGCACCCCCGCCTCCGGCGCGCTCTCCTCCACCGCGGCCACCATGTTCCCGGTCATGCGCAGCCGCAGCGGGCCGCCCGGGAAGTCGAAGACGGCCAGCGCGCTGGACTCGGCACCCAGCACCTGGGCCCCGCGCAGCGCGATGTCGGCGAGCTGGTCCAGCCGCGCCGCGTTGGCGAGCTCGGCCGCCACCTCGGCGATCGCAGCGGCCCGCTGCACCGCGGTGAGCCGCCGCTGCGCCTGCCCGCGCGCCTCGGTGATGTCCACGGCCGTGCCGAGCACCCGCGCCGGGGCGCCGGTCACGTCGGCCACCACACGCCCGCGGGCGAGCACCCACCGCGTGACGCCGTCCTCGCGCAGTGCCCGGAACTCGACGGTGTAGTCACCGCGCTCCTCCACGGCGACCCGCATGGCCTCGGCGATGGCGGCGTGGTCGTCGGGGTGCACGTGCGAGACCAGGACGTCGTCGAGCGAGTCGAGCTCGACCGCGGAGTCCAGGCCGAACAGCGCCGCGCACCGGTCGTCCCAGTGGATGGTCCCCGTGCGCAGGTCGCGCTCCCAGATGCCCACCGAGCTCGCCTCGAGCGCGACCTCCAGCCAGGCCCGCGAGGTGCCCACCGCCGACTGCGCGGCCGAGAGCTCCAGCTCGGCGACGACGGAGGCGGCCAGCTGCTCCAGCAGCTCGGCGGCGTCCTCGGACCAGGTGCGCGGCTCGGCGTCGTAGGCCGCCAACGCGCCCACCACCTGACCCGAGACGGCGGTCAGCGGCGCGCCCAGGTAGGAGAGCACCTGCCCCGACGTGACGGCGGGCAGGTCGGCCACCCGCGCGTCCTCGGTGGCGGCGGAGACGACCAGCGGCTGGCCGGTGCGCACCGTGATGGCGGAGAGCGCGCCGGTGAGGAGGGCCGGGCCGCCCACCACGCCGGCCGGGAGGCCGTACCCACCGACGACGACGTCGTGGTCGGTGAAGAGCGTGACCTTGACGTGCCCCACCCCGAGCACCCGGGCCGTCAGCGCCGAGAGCCGGTCGAACGCCGCGGGGCCGCGGACCTCCAGCAGCAGCCGGCGCGCCGCGGCGATCCGCAGCGGATCGGTGAGCGGGTCGTCCTCGGACCGACCGTCCGGGACCGCGGCGCCCATCGTGGCCACGCATCCTCCGCCCGGCGTCCGCGCCCCCCTGACCGGGGACGTTCCTGGCACATGCTGGCACGCCGCGCCGCGGGCGCGGGACCGGCGTCCCCGGTGTGCCACGGAAGGACGTCCCCCCGCGGGGTGAGGCGGCAGGGGCCGGGACCGCACGGCCAGCCCGCGGCCCTGCGGCTGAGCGACCCGCGGACCGGCGAGGTGCACACCGCCCCCGTCTCGCTGCGGGTGCACCTCTCGACCGGTGTCGGGGACGCCCTGCGCAGGGCGCTCACCCGCCCGGCCGCCCACCGCTTCACCCCCGTCGTCTGCACCGACCCCGCCCGAGGAGCGGCTGAGCCCGCCCGCAGGGGCCGCGGGACCGCGTGACGGCTGTGATCAGCGGGTCTGCCGGGTTTCCCAGGACCCCCCACTGGCCAGACCTGCAGGTGGCATGACACCGTGCCCCCGGCCCGGAATCCCGCGAGACCGGGTGCTCGCACCCCCGCCAGGCGTGGGAGCGGGAACCCCGGTGTCGTCCCGCGCGTCCGGGTGAAGAGCCGGCTGCGTGCCGAGGACACGGCACCGCCACCCCCTACGGAAAGGTTGCTCCATGAACAAGGCTGAACTGGTCTCCGCCATCGCCAAGCGCGCCGACGTCCCGACCTCGACGGTCGACTCGGTCCTCGCCGGCCTCCAGGACGAGCTCGTCGACGCGATCACGCGTGGCGAGAAGGTCGCCGTCTCCGGGCTGATCACGGTCGAGCGCACGCAGCGCTCCGCCCGCACCGGCCGCAACCCGCAGACCGGTGAGTCGATCGACATCCCCGCGGCCAACACCGTCAAGGTGACCGCCGGCTCCAACCTGAAGAAGGCCGCGAGCTCCGTCCCGGTCTGACCCCGGGTCGCGCCCGCAGCCGGGCCGACGCCGACCCCGTGTGTCCGGGCTCACAACGCCGTGAGCCAGGATGCGGTCGAGGCGTCGCCCGGCGGCGGTCGGCGCCCGGGACCCGGAGGTGCGCGTGAGCGACGAACTGCAGGTGGTCACCGACCCGGCAGAGGTGGGCATGGACCCCGCCCGGTTGGGACGCCTGGACGGCCGGCTGGCCCGCTACGTCGAGGAGGGCCAGCTGCCCGGCTTCCTGGTGACGGTCGCCCGCCACGGGAAGCTGGTGCACGTCGGGCGCTACGGCTCCCGCGACGTCGAGCACGGCCGCCCCGTCGAGCTGGACACCCGGTGGCGCATCTTCTCGATGACGAAGCCGGTCACCTCGGTCGCGGCGATGATGCTGTACGAGGAGGGCGCCTTCCAGCTCTCCGACCCGATCTCGCGGTGGCTGCCGGAGTTCGCCGAGACCCGCGTGTACGTGGCCGGGTCGACGATGAAGCCGGTCACCGCGCCGCAGGTGGAGCCGATCCGGATCTGGCACCTGCTCACGCACATGTCGGGGCTCACCTACGGCTTCCACCACGCCCACCCCGTCGACGCCATGTACCGCGCGATGGGCCACGAGTGGGGCACCCCGCCCGGCGCGGACTCCGCCGAGGTCTGCCGGCAGTGGGCCTCGGTGCCGCTGGTCTTCCAGCCCGGCAGCGAGTGGAACTACGGCGTCTCCACCGACGTGCTGGGCCGGCTGGTCGAGGTCGTCTCCGGGCAGCCGCTGGACGAGTTCTTCGAGCAGCGCATCTTCGCGCCGCTCGGCATGGCGAACACGTCGTTCGGGCTGCGCCCCGAGGACGACCCCGACACCCTGGCCCGGCTCTACGCCGCCACCCCCGGCCGGCCGGGGGGCGCGCCCACGGGCTTCGCCCCGCTCGACGCCATGGGCCAGGCGGCCCTGAGCAAGCCCGCGTTCCTCTCCGGCGGCGGCGGGCTCGTCTCCACCGCCGGTGACTACCTGCGGTTCGCGGAGATGATGCGCCGCGGCGGCTCCTACGACGGCGGCCGGCTGCTCGGGCCGCGGACGCTGGCCCACATGGTCAGGAACCACATCCCCGGCGGGCAGGACCTGGAGACCTTCGGCCGGCCGCTGTTCGCCGAGACGCCGCTGCGCGGGGTGGGCTTCGGCCTCGGGGTCTCGATGGTGATCGACCCGGTGCGCTACGGCGTCGTCTCCAGCGTCGGCGACTACAGCTGGGGCGGGGCGGCGTCGACGGCGTTCTACGTGGACCCGGTCGAGGACCTGACGGTCGGCTTCTACACGCAGCTGCTGCCCTCGAGCACGCTGCCGATCCGCACCTACCTGCGCCAGCTGATCAGCCAGGCGATCGTCACCTGACCCGCCCCCGGCGCTGGGACCAGGTGGCCTGATCGTCGGGCGTCCTCCCTCGCGGTGCGCGGTGAGGGAGGACGCCCGGCGGTGAGGGTGGACGGCGGTTGCGAGCCGACCGCCCGCCGGTCAGAGGTAGCGGCGGTAGACGACGGTGGCGACCATCGCCGGCTTGCTGCCGCCCTCGACCTCCACGGTGACGGCGAGGTTCATCTGGATGCCGCCCTCGAACGGCGTCGCCGCCTCGAGCGTGGCGGAGGCCCGCACCCGCGCGCCGACGGGCACCGGCGAGGGGAAGCGCACCTTCTCGGTGCCGTAGTTCACGCCCATCCGGAAGCCGGTGATCTCGACGATCTGCGGCATCAGCGCGGGCAGCAGCGACAGCGTCAGGTAGCCGTGGGCGATGGGCCCGCCGAACGGGCTCTCCTTCTTCGCCCGCTCCGGGTCGACGTGGATCCACTGGTGGTCGCCGGTCGCCTCGGCGAACTGGTTCACCTGCTCCTGCGTGATCGTCACCCAGTCGCTGTGGCCCAGGTGCTGACCCACCAGGCCCTGGACCCCCTCGACGCCCTCGGCCGTCGTCTGCGCCATCTGCTCTGCCTCCTCGTGCACGGTCTGGTTGGCTGACTCCACCACACACCACCATGGGACGGGGAGCGGGTTGCTGCGACTGGGGGCGCTCGACGTTCCGGACGGCGCGTTCGTGGTCATGGCGATCGTCAACCGCACCCCCGACTCGTTCTACGACCGCGGGGCCACCTACGAGCTGGCCGCGGCCGTCGCGCGGGTGGACCAGGTGGTCGCCGAGGGCGCGGACATGGTCGACGTCGGCGGCGTGAAGGCCGCGCCCGGCGAGGAGGTCTCCCCCGCCGAGGAGGTGCGCCGGACCGTCGACCTCGTGGCCGCGATCCGCGCCGCGCACCCCGCCCTGCCCATCTCCATCGACACCTGGCGGGCCGAGGTCGCCCGCGAGGCGCTGGCCGCCGGCGCCGACGTGGTGAACGACGCCTGGGGCGGCGTGGACCCGGCGCTGGCGGTCGTCGCAGCCGAGGCCGGCGCCGGCATCGTCTGCACCCACGCCGGTGGGCTGCCGCCGCGCACCCGGCCGCACCGTGTCGCCTACGACGACGTCGTCGCCGACATCGTCACGCGGACGACGACGCTGGCCGAGGCCGCCGTCGCCGCCGGGGTGGACCGCGAGCGCGTGCTGGTCGACCCGGGGCACGACTTCGGCAAGAACACCCGGCACTCGCTGGAGGCGACCCGCCGGCTGGACGAGCTCGTCGCGACCGGCTGGCCGGTGCTCGTGGCGCTGTCGAACAAGGACTTCGTCGGCGAGACCCTCGACGTCCCGCTGGGCGAGCGGCTCACCGGCACGCTGGCCGCGACCGCGGTGAGCGCCTGGCTGGGCGCCCGGGTGTTCCGCGCCCACGACGTCGCCCCGACCCGGCAGACGCTGGACATGGTCGCCTCGATCCGCGGCACCCGCCCGCCGGTGCGCACCGTCCGCGGCCTCGCGTGAGAGAGGACCCCCCTGCCGCCCACGCCTCGCAGGCTCGGCGCGGGCCCCTGCGGAGGGGCCGGGGCGCGCCGCCCACTCGCCGGGACCCTTCGGGCCCCGCTCCTCGCGGGCACCCCTGCAGCTAAGTTCCCTTCCCATGTCCGCCACCGGGTTCCTGACCGCCGACGAGCTCAACGACCTGCTGCCGGGCACCCTCCCCGGCCTGCTCGGCATCGTCGTCGACACCCACGAGCCCGGTCGGCTGACGAGCCACCTCGACGTCCGGCCCGAGCTGCTCGCCCCCAACGGCTACCTGCACGCGGGCACCGTCGTCACCCTCGCCGACACCTCCTGCGGCCTGCCCACGCGCGCGCTGCTCCCCGAGGGTGCCAGCGGGTTCACCACGATCGAGCTCAAGAGCAACCACCTGAGCACCGCGCGGGAGGGCCGGCTCACCTGCGAGGCCACCAACGTGCACGCCGGGCGGACCACCCAGGTGTGGGACGCCGTCGTCCGCAACGCCGCCACCGGGAAGACCATCGCGTTGTTCCGGTGCACGCAGTCGGTGCTGTGGCCCCGCTGACCGGACGAACCCGCCGGTAACCCCCTTGTGAGCGGGGACACCGCAGGTGTGAGACTGGCGCCACACACCATGCGAGGAGGAACACCCGTGGCGCTGTCGAGCCCGTATCCCGACGTCGAGATCCCGAACGTCTCCGTCCCCGAGTTCGTCCTGGCGGCCGGCCGGGAGAAGCCCGATGCACCGGCCCTGATCGACGGCCTCAAGGGCGACGTCATCACGCACGGCCAGCTGGCCCAGTACGTCGACCGGGTCGCGGCCAACCTGCACGCCCGCGGCCTGCGCAAGGGCGACGTCGTCGCCGTCTTCTGCCCGAACACCCCGTGGTTCCCGGTGGTCTTCCACGGCATCGCCGCAGCCGGCTGCGTGATGAGCCCGATCAACTCGCTCTACACGCCCGACGAGATCGCCTTCCAGCTGAAGGACTCCGGCGCGAAGATCCTGATCACCATCGGGCTGTTCCTGGACCGCGCCACGGCGGCCGCGGAGAAGACGCCGCTGGACGAGATCATCGTGCTCGACGGCGCCGAGGGGCACGCCAACCTGTTCGACCTGCTGGGCGCCGACGCGCCGTCGGTCCAGGTGGACATCGACCCGGCGAACGACCTGGTCACGCTGCCGTACTCCAGCGGCACCACCGGGCTGCCCAAGGGCGTCATGCTGACCCACCGCAACCTGGTGGCCAACGTCGCGCAGTGCCGCCCGCTGATCCGGCTGGGCGAGGACGAGCGGATCATCGCCGTCCTGCCGTTCTTCCACATCTACGGCCTGACCGTGCTGATGAACCAGGGGCTGGCGTGGGGCGGCGCCGTCGTCACGCTGCCGCGCTTCGACCTGGAGGACTTCCTCCGCACCATCCAGGACCACAAGATCACCCGCGCGTTCGTCGCGCCGCCCATCCTGCTGGCGATGGCCAAGCACCCGGTGGTCGACCAGTACGACCTGTCGTCGCTGACCTCGATCCTGTCCGGCGCCGCCCCGCTCGACGAGCAGCTCGCACTGGCGGCCCAGGACCGGCTGCGCAAGGGCGCCGACACCGGCGTCACCGTCGGGCAGGGCTACGGCATGACCGAGCTCTCGCCGGTCTCGCACACCACGCCCGACCCGGGCGCCGAGCCGCCGGGCGTCAGCAGCGAGGTGCCCAAGGGCTCGGTCGGGTACGCGGTGCCCAACACCGAGTGCCGGCTGGTCGACCCGGGCACCGGCCAGGACGCCGCGCCGGGCGAGCGCGGTGAGCTGTGGGTGCGCGGCCCGCAGGTGATGAAGGGCTACCTGAACAACCCCGACGCCACCGCCGGCACCGTCGACAGCGAGGGCTGGCTGCACACCGGCGACGTCGCCGTCGTCGACGAGAACGGCTGCTACACGGTCGTCGACCGCGTCAAGGAGCTGATCAAGTACAAGGGCTACCAGGTGGCCCCGGCCGAGCTCGAGGCCGTGCTGATCAACCACCCGGAGATCGCCGACGCCGCCGTCATCGGCGTGCCGGACAAGGAGAGCGGCGAGGAGCTGCCGAAGGCGTTCATCGTCCGCGCGCCGGGCTCGGAGCTCTCCGAGGACGCCGTCATGGCGTACATGTCCGAGAAGGTGGCCCCGCACAAGAAGATCCGCTTCGTCGAGTTCATCGAGCAGGTGCCGAAGTCGGCAGCCGGCAAGATCCTGCGCAAGGACCTCAAGGCCCGCGCCTGAGAACGCCCCGCGACGGCGGTGGGGCCCCGGCACGGCGACGTGCCGGGGCCTCACCCCAGCGGCAGACCCTTGACCACCCGCCCGGCCGTCCGCCCGGCCCGGCGCAGCTCGACCGGTCCCGCGCCCGCCCCGACGACGAGCACCGCGCGCCGCGCGGGGAGCTTCCCGTGGTGCACCGCGACCGCCCCGGCGGCGTCCACCCCGATCCCCACCTCCAGCCGGGAGTCGGTCGCCGCGGCGTGCGCCATCGCCACGGCATCCGGGGATCCGTGCGGCAGCACGACCTCGCGGGTGGGCACCCCCTCCTCCTCCATGCCGGCGTGGAGCTCGCGCAGCACCGTGGCATCGGCATCCGCGTGGCGGTGCACGAGCACCGCCGGGGGCTCCGGTGCCGACCTCCCCGGCGCGGTCACGGCACGGCGGCGGCTGCGTCCACCGGCGCCGCCGGGACGGCGGTGGCCGCCGCGTAGGCGTGCACGAGGCCCGAGGCGACGGCGTTGCGCGGCCCCTCGGTGCCCAGCACGTTCCCGGTTCCGCACACGATGCCGTGACCGGCCAGCGCGTCGGCGATCATGTCCGGGATCTCGAAGTCCAGGGCGGAGCCGCCGAGCAGGACCACGAAGTCGAGGGCACGCAGGTCCGCGTCCGGCGCGACCTGGCGGAGCGCGCGCAGGGAGTTGACGACGAAGACCCGGCGCTTGGCCTCCCGGCGGACACGGCGCACGCGGTCCAGCCCGTGCCTGGTGACCACCGGGACCGGCCCCTCCGGCGTCATGACCACCACCCGGGCGAACACGTGGGCCGGCAGCGGGTCGGGGAAGAACTGCACCGTCCCGTCCTCGTGGCGGACGTGGAAGAAGCTCTCGACCTTCGCCAGCGGGAACCGCTTGACGCTCTCGGCCACCTCCCGGTCGTCCAGCGCCAGCTCCGAGTCGATGAGCTTGGTGACGAGCTCGCCCGCACCCGCGACGTGCACCGCGGTGCTCCGGCCGGCGCGGTCCACCAGGGCCGCGTCGGTCGATCCGCCACCGAGGTCGAGCACCGCGACCGGCCGGTCCACGCCCGGGGTGGTCAGGGCGCCGCGCACGGCCATCTCACCCTCGACCCCACCGATCTCGGCCGGGACGCCCAGCCGGGTGGACACCTCGTCGGCCACCAGCTGCATGCGGCTGCGGCTGGTGCGCACCATCGCCGCCAGCGCGACCGCGTTCTCCAGCGCGACCTCACCCGCCAGCCCGCCGCGCACCTCGGCGGGCACGAAGGTGTCGACGGCCAGGACGTCGCGGATGGCGATCTCCGCCGAGGGGACGCCCGCCTGGCCGGGCACCTCCATGACGTCGGCCATGGTGTCGCGGACCTGGGCCAGCATGCCGCCCACGTGGGTGCCCGGCTCACCGTGCGCGTCGTCGAGCGGCTGGACGCGGGCGAGGGTCGCCATGATCGCCTCCGCACCGGCGTCGACGTCGACCCGCAGGGTCTTGCCGGCACCCCGCAGCTCCAGGACCCCCACCGGGATGCGCCGGTCGGAGACGTCACCCGACGGGGTCCGGATCACGACGGCCGAGCGGTTGCCGGTGAGCGCCCGCGCCACGGGCGACACGTGCCGGGTCTGCTCGGGGTCCAGGCCGAACACGGTGGCCAACCCGTAGGTGTTCGACAGGGTCCGGATGGTGCGACCGGGCGCGGCCACCTCGACCGCGGCGAGCATGCCCAGCGGCACCTTCTCCACCGACGCGACCTCGTCGACCACCGGTATGGGCCGTGCGAGCCGGTTGGTGACCAGGACGGCGTCGTCCCCGGCGAGCACCGCGGCCACGACCTCCACGCCGCGGTCGACCGCCGTGTTGAGGGCGCCGGCGACGTCGTCGAAGTCCCAGCCGTGGGGCACCACGCAGATCACCGGCGTCCCGGCCTCCTGCGCGGCGAGGTCGGTGACCGACACGGTGGTGCCCACCCCGAGCCCCTCCCCGCCCGGGGTGGCCGGGTTGTGCCCGATCATGGTCGATTCGGTGATGATCGTCTCGGTGATCGTCTCCATGGCCAGCCCGCTGATGACCGGCGTCGCCTCGTTGAGCAGCACGACGTGCACGTCGGCGGGATCCCGCCCGGCACGGGCCAGGGCGCCCCGGATCGCGACGAGCGCTCCCGCGCTGTTGTCCGGGGTCCCCTTCACGCCGGTGGTGTGCGTCAGATCGGTGCCCAGGTGGTCGGCCGCGCCGTCCGCACCGATCACGGCGACGCAGGCCTCGGTGGTGGAGTTGCCGATGTCGACGCCGACGACGAGCCGTCGACCGCGCTGACCGGTCACCTCAGCCGGCGGGCCCGAACGCCACCGCCAGCTCGACCGGCTCGCGGTCGTGCTGGATGCACTCGAACTCCTTGAGGTGCAGCAGAGCGGCCTTCGCCTGCCACCGGGGTCGCGCCATCTGGTCGTTTCGGGTCGGTACGGGCTGGGGTGACTCGCCCTTGGCGTACTGGGCTGCGTTCGAGCCGATCATCCGGAACACCGGCGGGTCGAGCAGCGGGGACTGGGGGAAGAGCTCGAGGTTGCTCAGCCGCGCGAGGTCCTTCTGGTGGATCATCGTGGTGCCCCGGGAGAGCAGCCCCACCGAGATCCCCGAGCCGGACAGCTTCGCGGCGGTGTGCGACAGGGCGGCGAGATCGGCGGTCGACCAGACGCGCACGACCCGCGCCGACACGCCCTGCTCCTCGATGCCGGCGAGCAGCTGACGCAGCACCTCGGCGTGCGGCACCCCGACGATCGTCTGGCTGAAGTGCCCACCGAACGCCGGGGACACCGCGACCACGACCTCGTCGCCGCGGGTCCCCCGGCCGGCCGGCCCCACCTCGCGGAGCGAGAGCGTGCGCTCCGGTCGTGCCGGCGTCGTCTCCAGCGTGGTCACGGTTCAGCTCACCTCGGTCTCGGGGTCGGTGGCGGAGGTGACGTGCCGCAGCTTCTTGAGCTGCTCCCACCTCTCGCCCTCCAGCCGGTAGCCCGTGCCGGGCCCGGCGTAGTCGTTGGCGTCGTTGATCGCCGACAGCGGCACGAAGTCGGCGGTGAGGACGGCGGACGTCTGCAACAGGTCCCCGCTCACCCGTTGGCGCAGGACCGCCAGCAGGTTCTCCGCGACGTCGTGGAAGCCGGTGGCCTCCAGTCCCCGCACGAGGTCCAAGCCGGTGATCCCGCGGTCCATCACGGACTGCGCACCCTTGAGGTCGGCGAGCACGTCCCGGAACGGGTAGTCGTTGGAGGAGTTCGCGCGGGTCGCTGCCTCCACCTCCTCGTCGGTGATCGACGGGAGGTCCAGGTGGGCGAAGAGGGCCTGCAGTGCCCGCGCCGCTCTGTTCCGGACGGCGAGGATCTCGTCCTCGCGCACGTGCCGGAGGCCCCCGTCGACCTGGAGGTCGCGCTGGATGGTGTTCCAGTCGTCGTAGTCGTCGGTGTCGAAGTTGGAACCCGCGAACATGTTGTCGGGGTTCGGCACGGCCGAGTAGCCGGAGCAGACGAAGTCGGTGCCCGGCAGCAGCTGAGGCATCAGCCGGGCCACCCGGCGCATCGAGGAGTGGGAGAAGGACTGGTCGTTCCCCGACGCGCACTCGAGGTCGAGCATGCTGGCCACCAGGTTCTCCGCGGCCACCGCGCGGATGCCGCCCGGTACCGCCCCGGGCACGCCGATGCAGCTGATCGACCCGTTCTGCAGACCCTGCACGCCGGCGCCCTTGGCCATGAGGATGCAGCGGATCTCCAGGTAGAGCATGGACCTGCCCTCGGCGTTGCCCATCTGCACCTCCGACCCGGTCCCGGAGGTGAAGCGCATCTTGATGCCGCGGGAGGCGTACGCCGAGGCGAGGAATGCCTTGGACCAGGGGGTGTCGTCGCCGTCGACGAACACCGACTCCGTCCCGTACACGGAGATGGTCTCCGCATAGGCGGTGATGCCGCGCATGCCCAGCTCGAGCTCGGTCGCCTCCTCCAGCGCGCACTGGGTGAGGACGCCACCGCGCCCGACCTGCCCGCCCACCTGCAGCGCGATCGCCACCAGCGGGGCGTACCGCACCACGCCCAGCGTCGTCTCCAGCTCGGCGAACCCGCGCAGCGCTCCCTCGGCGGCGTCCACGGCGACCTGGAGCGGGTTGTCGCGGGCGCTGGTGGAGTGGGCCTGGTTCGCCGGGGTGCGGCGGGCCCGCATCTTCTGCATCCCCTGCATGATCTCGACGACGTTCATCAGCTTGACGACGTCGAGGATCTTGGCGGGGGTGAGGCCGCGCGTCACCTGGAGCACGTCGGCGCGGGAGGTCCGGGGGTCGATGAGCATCCGGGCGATCTCGATCGACGGCACGGCGTTGGATGCCTCGGCCGTGGCGACGTCGATCGCGTGGTCGGCGATGAAGGTGTCCATGAAGTCGAAGTCGGCGCGTGCGCGGCCGTCGAGCTCGACGATCCGGCCGTCCTCCACCCGCACACCCGGGGCCGGGTCGAAGGCGCTCTCCATCGCCACGAGGCCCTTCTCGGGCCACTCCTCCACGAAGCCGTCGAGGTTGACCGGCCGCGCCTCGAGGACGTCGGTGCGCCGGGAGCGTCCGGGCTCGTCCGCCGTGCGGGGCTGCGTGGTGGTCATGTCCGCGGTGTCCTCTCGCTCAGCTCGGGGGTGAGGTCTGCGGCCGCGACGTCGTCGGCGGCGGTGGGGGGCACGTCCCCGGAGGCGACCGGGCCGTCGGCGTCGGTGGCGTCGTCGGGGGCGGCGTCGGGGGCCAGCAGGCGGCGCCGGGCGTAGACCTCGGCGGCCTCGCGGACCAGGCCGGCGCAGGTCGGCGCCGAGTACGTGCCTTCCAGCCGGTCGGCGAGCGAGCGCAGCTCCGCACCCGTCGAGGCGCGGGGGCGGAGCGCGTTGTACATCTGCAGCACCTCGACGTCGGGTATCACGGCCATCTCCGCCGCGCGCCGGAAGTTGGCCGCCAGCTGCGGGCGGCCGCTCGCCTCGGCCAGCTGGGCCTGCAGCTCGAGGGTCTGCGGGGCGATCCGCAGGTCGTCGGCCGACAGCTCGCCGGACACCACCGCGGCCATGGTCAGGTCGCTGACCGACTTGCCGGTGGGGGTGCGCAGGAGGTCGGGCCGGTTGATGGACAGCGGGTAGTCGGCGGGGGTCAGCGGTCTGCTCGGTGGCGTGCTCATCCGGCGGCGCTCCTGTGGTGGTCCGGCGCGGGCGTCCAGCCCGGCAACTGTGACAGGCGCCACGTTGCACGCGCGTTGCGTCGGGGGACGGCGGGCACCGGGCCGCGGACCGGCACGACGGGAGGGCTGGCCCCGACGGAGCGTTGACGGTTTGCTGCCCGCCATGACACCTCGCCTCACCCACGCAGAAGCCCGCCAGGTCCTGGACGCCGGCATCGCCAAGGCCGAAGAGATCGGCCAGCCGATGAACGTGGCCGTCGTCGACGACGGTGGCCACCTGGTGGCCTTCGCCCGGATGGACGGCGCCATCCGGGCCAGCATCGACATCTCCAACCGCAAGGCGGTGACGTCGGCGCTGATGGCTCTGCCGACCGCCGCGCTCACGCCCCTCGTCCAGCCGGGGGCCGAGCTCTACGGCCTCGAGAACACCGCGGGCGGCCTGGTCACCTTCGGCGGGGGGATCCCCCTGCAGCGCGGGAACGAGATCATCGGAGCGGTCGGGGTCAGCGCCGGATCCGTCGAGCAGGACGTCGTCGTCGCGACGGCGGCCGCGGCTGCGCTCGACGGCCGGCCAGGCGCCTGACGCCTGCCACCTGCCGCCACGAGCAGGCCCGGCGGCGCCGGGGGTTGCCCGCCCGGCGCGGCCGGGTCGATGATGCGCGGGGCGAGGTGTGCTCGGCGGGTGCCCGGCACCGGGGCTCGGAGGTGCGGGTGACACGCGGAGCGGCGCCCCGGCTCGGCAGCGCGCGGACGGCACCCGATCCCGTCGCGCACGCCCGCACCCTGAGCAGGGTCTTCGACGCGGTCCTCGCCGGCGACCCGGACGCCCCCCGCCCGCGCCCGGTCGTGTCGGCCTCGTGGGAGCGGAGCCTCGCCGCGCACGTCGACCCGGAGCACCGCACCCCGCCGGTCGTCTACGCGGAGGACGAGCTGCGGGACATCCGGGATGCCCACCCGCTGAACGCGGTGCTCCCCCTCCTGCAGAGCACCCTGACCAGCATCGCCGACGAGGCCGTGCACGTCATGCTGGTCACCGACGCCGCCGGCAACGTCCTGTGGCGGGAGGGCGCGGCCACCCTGCTCCACCAGGGGGACCGGGTCGGCCTGTTCCCCGGCACGAACTGGAGCGAGCAGGCCATCGGCACGAACGCGATGGGAACGACGCTGGCCGTGGACGAGCCGGTGCAGATCCACTCGGCCGAGCACCTCGTCCGCACCTACCACAGCTGGACCTGCGTGGCCGCGCCCGTGCACGACCCGGAGACCGGCTCGATCCTCGGCGCGATAGACCTCAGCGGCCCTCTGCAGACCGTGCACCCGGCGCTCGTGCAACTGGTCTCCACCACCGCGCAGCTCGCCGAGCACCAGCTGCGGGTGCGGTCGGCGATCGCCGACGAGCGCCTGCGACGGCAGAACATGCGGCACCTGACGGCCCTGCGGGGCGCCCCCGGAGCTCTTCTCACCCCGTCCGGCCGGCTGCTCGCCGGGCAACCCTGGGGCTGGTGGCCCGACCGCATGGAGATCCCCGCCGCGGGCGACCGGCTCGTGCTTCCCGGTGGTCAGGAGGTGGTGGTCGAGCAGCTAGACGAGGGGCTCCTCCTGCGCACCACCGACCGCCTCTCCGGCACCGCCGCCGGGCCACCCGAGAGGGCGCTCTCCCTGCGCCTCATGGGCGACGAGCCGCCCCGGGCGGTGGTGCGGGGACGCCCGATCCCGCTCACCCTCCGCCCTGCCGAGATGCTCACCGCCCTGGTGCTGCACCCCGAAGGGCTCACCGGCGAGCAGCTGGCCCTGCTGCTGTACGGCGACGAGGGCAACCCCACGACGGTGCGGGTCGAGGTCCTCCGCCTGCGCAGCCTCATCGGCGCCGAGTTGCTGCTGACCCGGCCCTACCGGCTGACCACCCCGGTGGACAGCGACCTGGGCACGGTGCGTCGCGCGCTGCAGCAGGGCCAGGCCGCCACGGCGCTGCGGGGGGCGCCCGGGCCCCTGCTGCCCCGCTCGGAGGCGCCACTGGTCCGCCAGCTGCGCGGCGAGCTGTCGGCCGCCGTGCGCCGTGCGGTGCTCGACTCCGGGGACGTGGACCTGCTGCACGAGCTGGCCCACCACCGCCTCGGCGAGGACGACCTGGAGGTGCACGACCGGCTGATCGAGCTGCTGCCCGTGCGCGATCCGCGGCTGGCGCCCCTGACGGTCCGCCGGGGTCGGCTGGCGGCCGACTGACCCGGAACCCGTCCTGCCCCGGCCCGCGAGAGGTGGGGAGCCCACGGTCCTCCTAGGGTGCGGGCATGCGCGCGGTGACGATCAGCGAACCCGGCGGTCCGGATGTGCTGACCTGGGGGGAGGTGCCCGACCCGGTCTGCGGCCCCGGCGAGCTCGTCGTCGACGTCGTCGCCACCGCCGTGAACCGCGCCGACCTCCTCCAGCGGCGAGGCAACTACGCGCCCCCGCCCGGTGCGACACAGGTCCTCGGCCTGGAGTGCAGCGGGATCGTGAGCGAGGTCGGGGAGGGCGTCACCGGCTGGGCGGTCGGCGACGAGGTGTGCGCCCTGCTCGCCGGCGGTGGCTACGCCGAGCGGGTCGCCGTCCCGGCCGCACAGGTGCTGCCCAGGCCGTCGGGCGTGGAGCTGGCGACGGCCGCCGCCCTGCCGGAGGTGGCCTGCACCGTCTGGTCCAACGTCTTCATGCTCGCCGGGCTGCGCCGGGGCGAGACGTTCCTGGTGCACGGCGGGTCCAGCGGCATCGGGACGATGGCGATCCAACTCGCCGCCCGCGCCGGCGCGCGGGTGCTCACGACCGCGGGGACGGCGGCCAAGCTCGACGTCTGCCGCGAGCTCGGCGCCGACGTCGGCATCAACTACCGCGACGAGGACTTCGTCGAGCGCGTGCGGGAGGCGACCGACGGCCGTGGGGTCGACGTCGTCCTGGACAACATGGGCGCCGAGTACCTGGCCCGCAACGTCGATGCCCTCGCGACCGGCGGGCGGCTGGTGATCATCGGCATGCAGGGCGGCATGAAGGCCGAGCTGCACATCGGGAAGCTGCTGGCCAAGCGGGCCTCGGTGCACGCCACGGCGCTGCGGTCGCGCCCGGTGGAGGGCCGCGGAGGCAAGGCGGAGATCGTGGCGGCCGTGCGGCACGACGTGTGGCCCGACGTCGAGCGCGGCACGATCCGGCCGATCGTCGACCGCCGCCTGCCGATGTCGCGGGCGGCCGAGGCCCACCGGGTCGTGGAGGCCAGTGAGCACGTCGGCAAGGTGCTGCTGGTCAACGGCGACTGACGGCCCCGTCCAGAGGCTCGTCGCGAGCCTGCGAGCGATGAGGAGGACGGGGCCCTCAGCGGGGGCGTAGGCCGGCGACGGCGTCGATGATCCGGCCGACCTCGTCCGCGGTGTTGTAGTGCATGAGGCCCAGGCGCACCGCTCCCCCGCTCTCGTTGACCCCGAGGGCGTCGAAGAGCTCGCGGGCGTAGAAGTCGCCGTCCCAGGCGCAGATGCCGGCGCGGGCGAGCTCCGCGGCCACCTGGCGGGGGCGCATGCCGGCGACGGTGAACGACAACGTCGGGGTGCACCGCTCGGGCTCGCCCAGCACCTGCACGTGCCGCATGGCGCGGAGCGCCTGGTCCAGCCAGTCGAACAGGTCGCCCTCGTGCCGGGCGACGGCGGCCATCGACACCCGCAGCCGGTCGCGGCGGCTGCCGAACGTCTCCCCGCAGAGACCGGCCAGGTGGTCCACGGCGGCGCTCACGCCGGCGTAGAGCTCGAACGGCGGCGTCCCCGTCTCGAACCGGTCGGGCACCCGGTCGGAGGACGGCAGCAGCTTCTCCGGCTGCAGGTGGCCGAGCAGTTCGGGGTCGGCGACCACCGCCGCGACGTGCGGGCCGCACCACTTGTAGGCCGACACCGCGAGGAGGTCGGCGCCCAGGGACGCCTTGTCGAGGAACACGTGCGGGGCGGCGTGCACGGCGTCGACGTAGACCAGTGCCCCCGCCGCGTGCGCCTCCGCGGCGATGCCGGCGACGTCGGGCCGGGTGCCCAGGGCGTTGCTGGCCGCGGTGACGGCCACCAACCGGGTGCGCCGGTTCAGCAGCTCGGCGTACTGCCAGGCGGGCAGCTCACCGGTCTCGATGTCGACCTCCGCCCACCGCACGTTCACGCCGGTGGCGGCGGCCAGTTGCAGCCAGGGGCGGACGTTGGCGTCGTGGTCCAGCCGGCTCAGCACGATCTCGTCACCCGGCCGCCAGGTGCGGGCCAGCGCGCGGGCCATCCCGTAGGTCAGCGCCGTCATGCTGGGGCCCAGGACCACGCCGCCGGGGCGGCCACCCACGAGGTCGGCGACGGCCGCGCGGGCGCCGGAGACCAGCGCCTCGGCCCGCCCGGACGCCGGGAAGACCCCGCCGCGGTTCGCGACCGGCATGCGCATCGCGGAGCCCACGGCGTGCGCCACGTTCTCGGGGACCAGCGAGCCGGCCGGACCGTCCGCGTGGACGTACCCGTCGGAGAGCGCCGGGAAGAGGCCGCGCACCCGCGCGACGTCCAGCCGGCCCCCCGAAGACATGGGCCGCACCCTAGTTCGTGCGCCCGGCGGTCCCGCGCCGTCCCGGTGCCCCGGCGGACCGTCCGCACCACCGGGCAGGATGGGGGCATGACTGCACCGCAGAACGGCAACGAGCGCCCGCAGCAGGTCGTCGTGGTCGGGCCCGACGGGCGTCCGGTCGGCACCGTGCCGATGCCCCAGGGGTCCGACGATGAGGGCGACGGCGCGCCCGGCGTCGGCGAGCTGGTCGAGCAGCCCGCGAAGGTGATGCGCATCGGCACGATGATCAAGCAGCTGTTGGAGGAGGTCCGCGCCGCGCCCCTGGACGACGCCAGCCGCAACCGGCTGCGCGACATCCACGCCTCCTCGATCCGGGAACTCGAGCAGGGCCTGGCGCCGGAGCTGCGCGAGGAGCTGGAGCGGATCACCCTGCCCTTCAGCGAGGGCGAGACCCCCTCGGACGCCGAGCTGCGGATCGCGCAGGCGCAGCTGGTGGGCTGGCTGGAGGGCGTGTTCCACGGCATCCAGACGGCGCTGTTCGCCCAGCAGATGGCCGCCCGCGCCCAGCTGGAGGAGATGCGCCGCAAGGCCCTCCCCGGCGGGCAGGCGCCGGCCCAGCAGCCCGACTTCCGGCCCGGCGGCGGCCAGTACCTCTGACACCTGGCCCCGGCAGGGGAGCACCTGGCCCCGGCGGGAGAGCACCTGGCCCCGGCGGGGATCAGGTGACCTGATCACCGGGTGTCCTCCCTCAGCGTCTGCGGCGAGGGAGGACACCGCGAGCTGAGGACGGACGCCGGTTGTCCACAGATCGGCCGACGCCGTCCCGCGGTCGGCCGGGCATCCCGAGACTGGCGCGGTGCATCCAGTCCTCGAGGCCGCCGCCCGACGCCGTGACGGCGTCTTCACCGTCGCCGACGCCCGCCGCGCCGGCTACCGCCCCGACGAGATCCGCTCGGCCGTCGGATCGGGCGCCTGGCACCGGCTGCGCCGCGGCGTCTACGTGACGGCCGAGACCTGGGCCACCGCGGCCGGCGACCCTCGGGCCCGGCACCTCCTCGCCGCGGTCGCGGCGCTCACCGTCCTCCGCGCCGGCCCGGTGCTCAGCCACTCATCCGCGGCCCGCTTCCACGAGCTGGTCCTCCCGCGCGGTGTGGACGACGTCGTCCGGTTGACCGACCCGGACCAGTGGCGGGTCGGCGACGGCTACCGCATCGCCGCCGCGGCGCTGCCCGCGGACGACGTCGTCGACACCGGCCCGTTCCGGGTGACGGGCGTCGCGCGGACGCTGGTCGACTGCGCCAGGGAGCTGCCCGTCGCCGACGCCGTCGTCGCCTTCGACGCCGCGATCTTCCGCAAGCAGGTGCGCCGGCGTGAGCTGACGACGGCGGTGCTGCAGCAGAGCCACTGGGTGGGCATCGGTGGGGCGGCGCGCGCCCTCGGCCTGGCCGACGGGCGAGCCGAGTCGCCGCTGGAGTCGCGGGGCCGGTTGGCCCTCCTGGACGCCGGGCTGCCCCGCCCCGAGCTGCAGGTGGACCTGCACGGGCCTCGCGGCTTCGTCGCGCGGGTGGACGCCTGGTTCGAGGACGCCGGTGTCGCCGTCGAGTTCGACGGGCGCATCAAGTACGAGGACCCCCACGGCGGCCGCACCCCGGCGGAGGTTGCCTGGCGGGAGAAGCGTCGCGAGGACCGGATCCGCGACCTCGACGTGCGGGTGGTCCGCGTCGTCGACGAGGACCTCCCCCGGCTCCACGGACCCGCCGAGCGCCTCCGCGAGCTGCTGGCCCGGCCGTTGAGCGGGCCTCGCCGCTTCCGGGTGGTCCGCCGGCCCGAGCCCGGGTCCGATCCGGCGGACGCGGTCGCCTGACGCTTGCCCGGTCGCGTCCTCCCTCAACGCAGAGCGTCCTCCCTCACGGTCTGCGGTGAGGGAGGACGCTCGATGATCAGGTCACCTGATCCCAGCCGGGTCCGCCGGGTCAGACGGTGAAGCGGCCGACCGCCTCCTGCAGCTCACCGCTCATCCGGGCCAGCTCACCGGCGGCGCGCTGGGCGTCGGCGACGCGCTGGTTGGTCTCCTGCGTGCCCGCGGCCAGTCCCGAGATCGCCGCGGCGATGCCCTGGGTCCCGCTGGCCGCCTCGGCGACGTTGCGGTTCATCTCGTTGGTCGTCGCCGTCTGCTCCTCGACCGCCGCGGCGATGGTCGCCTGGAAGTCGTTGATCTCGCCGATGACCGAGCTGATCCGGCTGATCGCGTCCACCGCGCCGGCGGTGTCGGCCTGGATCGCCTCGACGCGCTTGGAGATGTCCTCGGTCGCGCGCGCCGTCTCCTGCGCCAGCTCCTTGACCTCCGAGGCGACGACGGCGAAGCCCTTGCCCGCCTCACCGGCCCGCGCCGCCTCGATGGTGGCGTTGAGCGCCAGCAGGTTGGTCTGCTCCGCGATGCCGTTGATCAGCTTGATGACGGTGGCGATCTCCTGCGAGGAGTCGCCCAGCTTGCCGACGGTCCTGGTGGTGTTCTCGGCGACCGACACGGCCTGACCGGCGACGCGGGCGGCCTCGGTGGCGTTGTGCGCGATCTCGCGGATCGCCGACTCCATCTGGGAGGAGCCGGTCGCGACCGTGTCCACGCTCGACGCGACGGCACCGGCGGAGGCGACGACCTCGTCGGCCTGGCCGGCCGCGGTCTCCGCATTGCCGCGCATGCCCTCGGCCGCCGCGTTCAGCTGCGTCGAGGCCGCGGCGAGGCGGGTGGAGGAGTCGTTCACCAGCACGAGGACGTTGCCGATGGCGTCGAGGGTCTCGTCCAGCGACGCCGCCATCTCGCCGAGCTCGGCACCGCCGGTGCGGCCGGCGCGGACGGTGAGGTCACCGGCGGCGACCTGACCGAGCACCTCGCGGATGCGCTGCACCGGCCCGGTGACGCCGCGGGCCACCACGAGGGCCAGGACGACGGAGATCGCCAGACCCGCGCCGATGATCAGCAGGGTCATGGTGCGCGCGGTCTCGTAGGCCGCCTTGGCGTCGGCCGCGGTGGCGCGGGCGGCCGCTGCCGCGGCGTCGGTCGCCTCGACCAGCGACTCCTCGATGAGGACCTCGTTCTCGTTCATGGTCCTGAGCAGCCCCGGCATGGCGGCGGGGTTGGTGGTCGCCACCGTCTGCAGCTCGCCGAGCGCGGCCAGGTATGCCTGGGTGGCCCCGGCGAAGGTCTCGAACGCCGCACGCGTCGGCCCGTCCAGGGGCATCTCCGCGACGGTGGCGGTGTCGGCGGCGAGGGCCTCGGTGGCCGCCACCGTGCCGCGCTGCGCCTTGGCGATCGTCTCGGGCGGGAGGGTGGGGATGGCGGCCCGCGCGACGTTGGTGGAGAGCTGCCACCAGTCCGCCTCGAGTCCCTGCAGCCCGCTGAGCGGGATCGCCCCGCGGTCGTAGACCTCCTGGGCCTGGTCGCTGAGGGTGGACATCCGGTCGATGCCGAACGCGCCCACGCCGACGGTGGTCAGGGCGACGACGAGGATGGAGCCGAGCAGCCGGGTGCGCAGCCCGATCCCGGACAGGCCGCGCCGGGCCTCGTCTCCGGGGTGGACGTTCGCCGCTGTCTCGGGGTCGTGCACGTGCTCCATGCCTGCTCGCTTCCGTGAAGTCGGTCGGTCGGCGGAGGACCGTCGTGCTCCTTTCGGACGGCGGACGGCCGGAATGCAGCCGAGCGGTGTACCGACTACACCGTCACCCACGACGGCGGAGGTCGACGGCGCCGTCGCGGGACGCCGGACGCGCCGGGCCGGGGCGCGTCCTCCCTCGGCGTCGCGCGTCCTCCCTCACCGCCCACCGTGAGGGAGGACCCTCGATGATCAGGTCACCTGATCCCAGCCGGGCCGCGCCGGCGCGCGGGGGGAGGGGCTCGTTCCGACTTAGAGCGCGGACAGGAAGGCGGCGACGCCGTCCTCCTCGTTGGTGCCGGTGACGTCGGTCGCGACGGCGAGCAGGTCCGGGTGGGCGTGGGCCATCGCTACCGCCCGTCCCCCGCCGGCGCGGACCCACTCGAACGCGGCGATGTCGTTGGGCATGTCGCCGAACACGACGACGTCCTCGGGTCCGACCCCGTGCTCGGCGGCGACCCGGGCGAGGCCCGTCGCCTTGGTCACCCCGGGCGCGGAGATCTCGGCGAGCGCGTCGGTCGACGAGGTGGTCACCGTGGCCCGGTCCCCGACGACGTCGCCGACCAGGCGCACGAAGGCGTCCCGGGTCATCGACTCGTGCCGGGCCAGCAGCTTCGCGACCGGTTGCGCGACCATCTCCGCCAGCGTCGCCTCCGCCACCCCGGGTGCGTCGACGTCCCACCGCGGCTTGTAGATCGGCTCGTGACGGAACTCCAGGCCGTACTCGACCGCGAACCAGGTGTCGGGCTGATGCCGCCGGAGCTCGGCGGTGACCGACTCGAGGACCTCCGGCTGCAGCGGATCCTCGTGGAGGATCTCCAGCCGCTCCAGGTCGAGCAGCACCGCGCCGTTGCAGCACACCGCGGTGCCGGTGCCCAGGACCTCCCGGATCCGGACCATCCAGCGGGGTGGCCGGCCGGTGGCCAGGACGACGGGCACCCCGTCGGCCCGCCAGCGCGCGAGCTCGGCGACCGTCGCCTCGCTCACCGTGTCGTCCCAGCGCAGCAGGGTGCCGTCCATGTCCGTGGCGATCAGCCGCGGCCGCCAGTCAGACATCGCCCAGCACCGCCTCCAGGTAGCGGGCGACCCCGTCGACCTCGTGGCCGCTCGTCAGCTCCGGGGTGAGCGCCTTCACCGCCGGGTGGGCGTTGGCCACCGCGACCGCCCGGCCACCGGCGTCCTTGACCGCCGAGAGCATCGGCAGGTCGTTGGGCATGTCGCCGAAGACGAGGACGTCGCCGAAGCCGACGCCGTAGCGCTCCAGGGCCATCGCCAGGCCGCTGGCCTTGGTGATGCCCGGGGGCAGCACCTCGATGAAGCCGAGCCCGGCGTGGGTCAGCTCGGCGTCGGCCGGGTCGACGACGGACCGGGCGCGGGCCAGCAGCTCGTCCTGCCCCAGCGCGGCCGAGCGGAGGAACACCTTGAGCACGGGCCCGGCGGGCAGCACCTCGCCGCGGGGGAGCAGGTGCGCCGGCTCGGGGTAGGGCCAGTCGAACCCGTGCTGCACCCGCAGGCGGGCGTGCACCTCGCCCTGCTCGGCGGCGTCCTCGACGGCGAGGACGAGGTCGCCGGCGACCTCCTCGATCTGCTCCACCACCCGCTCGGCCTGGTCACGCGGGAGAGCGACGGTGCGGAGCACCTCGTCCCGCTCGAGGTCCACGACGAACCCGCCCTGCGAGAGGACGGCGATCCCGCGCCCGTCCAGGGCCGCACGGACGCTGTCGAGCAGCCGCGGCCCCCGGCCGGTGACGCCGATGACCGGGATCCCGGCGTCCCAGCACGCCTCCAGCGCCGCTCGGGTGCGCGGGCTCACCTCGCCGTCGGGCCCCAGCAGCGTGCCGTCGAGGTCGCTGGCCACCAGCTTGGGCCGCCAGGTGCCCAGGTCGCCCAGCTCGACCACGGTGTCCGCCCCCTCGAGGACGCCGTGAGCGCGGACCGCCCGCGGCGTGCGGGCCGTCATGCGGTCGGCACCGGGGGCACCAGCGCCATGCCCGGGGTCAGCGTCTCGACGCCGCCCAGCCAGGGGCGCAGCCCGACCGGCACGTGCACCGACCCGTCGGCCCGCTGGTGCACCTCGAGCAGGCAGGCGATGGTGCGGGCGATGGCGCAGAGCGTGCCGTTGAGGGTGGCCGCGATCTGGTTCTTCCCGTCGGCGTCGCGGTAGCGGATGTTCAGCCGGCGGGCCTGGAACGTGGTGCAGTCCGAGGTCGAGGTCAGCTCCCGGTAGGTGCCCTGGGTGGGGAACCAGGCCTCGATGTCGTACTTGCGGGTGGCGCTGGTGCCCAGGTCGCCGGCGGCGATGTCGACGACGCGGTAGGGCAGCTCGAGGGCCTGGAGGAACTCCTCCTCCCACGCCAGCAGGCGCAGGTGCTCGGCCTCGGTCTCCTCGGGCCGGCAGAAGCTGAACATCTCGACCTTGTCGAACCAGTGCACGCGGATGATGCCGCGGGTGTCCTTGCCGTAGGACCCGGCCTCCCGGCGGAAGCAGGACGACCAGCCGGCGTAGCGCCGCGGCCCCGACGAGAGGTCGATCACCTCGTTCGCGTGCATGCCGGCCAGGGCGACCTCGGAGGTACCGACGAGGTACAGGTCGTCGCGCTCGATCCGGTAGACCTCCTCGTCGTGCTCGCCGAGGAAGCCGGTGCCCTCCATGGCGCTGGGCTTGACCAGCGCGGGGGCGATCACCGGGGTGAAGCCGGCGGCGACCGCGCGGCTGATCGCCAGCTGGGCCAGCGCGAACTCCAGCAGCGCACCGGGCCCGGTGAGGAAGTAGAAGCGGGAGCCCGAGACCTTCGCCCCGCGCTCCATGTCGATCGCGCCGAGCTTCTCCCCGATCTCGATGTGGTCGCGCGGCGGGAAGTCGTAGGCGGGCACCTCGCCCACGGTGCGCATCGTCACCGCGTCGTCCTCACCGCCGGGCGGGACCTCGTCGGCGACCACGTTCGGGATGCGCAGGTGGACCTCGCGCAGCGCCGCGTCGGCGGCGCGCTGCGCCTCCTCGGCCTCCTTGACCTCCGCGGCCAGGGCCTTGGCCCGCTCGAGGACGGCGGGACGCTCCTCGGGGGTCGCCTTCTTGACCGCCTGCGAGGCACTCTTCTGCTCGCCGCGCAGGTCGTCGCCGCGCTTCACCGCGTCCCGCCTTGCCGCGTCCGCGGCCAGGAGCGCGTCGACCAGGGACTCGTCGGCGCCCCGGGCGCGCTGGCTGGCACGGACGACGTCGGGGTGCTCGCGTACCAGGCGCAGGTCGATCACGTCGCCATGGTGTCACCCGGGGCCGGACGACGTGTCGAGCGGCGGGGGACCCGGCGGCGCGGGGTCGCGGTCACGGGGCGTCGAGCAGGGTCGTGACGGCGGCGTGCACCCGCCGGCTCTCGTCGCGCAGCGCGCCGAGCACCTCGTCCCGGTCCCCCGGCGCCGCGCCGGCGTCCTCCAGGCGGTGGCAGAGGTCGGCCAGCCGCAGCGCCCCCATGGCGGCGCTGCTGCCCTTGAGGCGGTGGGCCAGCCGGGGGAGGCCGGCCTCGTCGTCGGCGTCCGTGGTGACGTCGGCCGCCAGCAGCGCCGCCACCGTCTCCGCGAGCGCGTCCGCGTACTGGCGGTAGAGGTGCTGGAAGCCGTCCTCGCCGAGGTCGCGGAGCTCCGCCACCGTCTCCGCGTCCAGGGCGTCGTCGTCGGCCGGGGCCGCGGCGGGCACCGCGACGGGTGCCGGCGCCGGGATGCCGCTGGGGCGCCCGGTGGCGACCCGCTCCAGCGCGTCGCCGAGCGTCCCCATGCGGACGGGCTTGGTCAGGAACTCGTCCGCGCCCGCGGTGTGGAAGGCGGTGCGGTCGCTGGCCAGCACGCTGGCCGTCACGGCGATGACGGCCGGCTGCCGCACGTCGAGGGCGCGGATCGCCGCCGTGGCGTCCACCCCGCCCATCACCGGCATCTGCGCGTCCATCAGGACGACGTCGTAGCGCTCCGTGCGCACCGCCTCCACCGCGAGCGCGCCGTTCTCCACGTGCACGCCGTCGTGCCCGAGCTGGCGCAGGTAGAGCCCGATCAGGTGCGCGTTGACCGCGTGGTCCTCGGCGACGAGCACCCGCAGCCGCTGCCCCGCGACCCCGGTCCCGTACGGCTGCGCGCCCCCGGCATCGGGCGCGGCGGCCCCGTCCCGCTGCAGCACCGAGCGCAGCGTCTGCACGAGGCGCTCCGGGCGGACCGGCTTGTGCAGCCGCGCCTCGAACGTCGCGCCGCCGTCGCAGGGGATGTGCGCGGCACTGCTGAGCAGCACCAGCGGCATGCGGCCCGCCCGCGGGTGGGCGCGCAGCCGGCGGGCCAGCTCCTCGCCGTCCATGAACGGCATGTGCAGGTCGAGGAGGCAGGCGTCGAAGTCCCCGCTCTCGACCTGCTCGAGCGCGGCCGCCCCGCTACCGGCGTGGACGCAGGTCGCCCCGGCCCGGCCCAGCTGGTGCTCGAGGATCCGCAGGTTGGTCGGGTTGTCGTCGACCAGCAGCAGCCGCCGGCCGGCGAGGCTGCCGCTGCGGTCGTCCTCCGGCGCCGGCGGGGCGACCGGCAGCTGCACGGTGACGGTGAACGTCGAGCCGCTGCCCTCCGTGCTGTCGACGCCGATGTCGCCGCCCATCGCCCGGGCGATCCGCTGGCTGATCGCCAGGCCCAGGCCGGTGCCGCCGTAGGAGCGGGTGATCGAGGCGTCGCCCTGGTTGAAGGACCGGAACAGCCGGTCCCGCTGGGCGGCCGGGATGCCGATGCCCGTGTCGCTCACCGCCAGCCGGCAGGTCAGCACCCCGTCGGTCTCCTGGCCGGCGAGGCTGACCAGCACCTGGCCCGAGCTGGTGAACTTGACCGCGTTGCCGAGCAGGTTGGTGAGCACCTGTCGCAGCCGGGCGGCGTCGCCGACGGCCCGCCACGAGCAGGTGACCGGGACGTCGACCAGCAGGTCCAGCCCCTTGCCCGCCGCCTGGGGCGCGAGCAGCTGCGCGACGTCGTACACGAGCCCGGCGACGTCGAAGGGCGCCTGCTCCAGGTCCAGCTCGCCGGCCTCGATCTTGGAGAAGTCGAGGATGTCGTTGATCAGCGCCAGCAGGCTGTCGCCGCTGCGCGAGACGGTCTCCAGGTGCCCGCGCTGCTCGTCGGTGAGCGACGTCGTCAGCAGGAGGTCGGTGAGCCCGAGGACGGCGTTCAGCGGCGTCCGGATCTCGTGGCTCATGGTGGCGAGGAAGGCGGTCTTGGCCTGGCCGGCGCGCTCGGCCTCGTCGCGGGCGGCGACCAGTTGCGTCTCCCGGGCGGCGACCTGCTCGCCGCGCTCCCGCAGCGCTCGGCCCAGGGCGTTCACGTCACCGGCGATGGCGCGCAGCTCGGCGGGCCCGGCCTCGGGGGCCCGGCGGTCCAGGTTGCCGGAGGCGAGCGCCTCCAGCGCGTCCCGCACCTCGCGGGTCGGGGGCAGCAGCTGGGCGGCCAGCCGCCGGTTGGCCCGGCGGACGGCCAGCGCCACGACGACGGCCACGACCAGCCCCAGCCCGGCTCCGCCCAGCACGACGGCGTTCCGCTGCCCCGTCGCCTGCTCGCGCCGCTCCTGCATGAGGGCGCGCGCCTCGCCCTGCACCTCCCGGTACCGGTCGAACAGGGCCTTGTCGCGCACCAGCAGCGCGCTCAGGGCGGCGGTGTCGCCGACGGCGGGCTGGGTCCGGAGGACGGGCTCGGCCCAGTCGGTGATGAACTGCTGCTGCGCGGCCCGCAGGTCGGCGACGACGGCGGCGAACTCGGCGTCCCCCGGGGCCATGCGGTCCAGCGCGGCGTCGCTCCGCCGGAGGGCGTCGACGCCGTCCCAGTACGGCTTGAGGAACCGCACCTCGCGGGTCACCAGGAACCCGCGCAGCCCCGTCTCCTGGTTCAGCATCGCGACGTGCCCGTCCTGGAGGGTCGCGAGCATGGCGTCGGTCCGATCGATCCGGGGGCCGATCACCGTGACCACCAGCAGGGCGAGCCCCAGCGTCGTCAGGGCCACCGTGGTCAGGGCGGCGAGCGCGACCAGCATCGGCCGGCGCAGCAGCGCCCGCAGCGGGCGGGCGTCGTCGGCGTCGGTCAGGGGACGGGGGGAGGGGCGCACCCCTGTGGTGTCGGCCGCCGGGCCCGCGTCCTTGAGGCCCGACGGCCCGGCCCGGGACGCTTCAGTTCCGCGCCGTGCGTGCCGATGCCGGGGAGGTCCGCCCCCTCCGATCGGAGCCCCATGACCCACGTGCTCGTCGTCGACGACGACCCCGTCATCGCCGACCTCGTCGCGTTCCGCCTCGGCCGGATGGGCCTCGAGGTGTCGGTCGAGCGCGACGGCGAGGCCGGCCTGGCGGCCGCCCGCGAGCTGCGCCCGGACCTCGTCGTCCTCGACTGGATGATGCCGCGGATGAACGGCCTGGAGGTGTGCCGCGCCCTGCGCGAGGACGGCGACGCCGCGCTCGCCCGCACCCCCGTGCTGCTGCTGACGGCCAAGGCCCAGGAGCCGGACCTGGAGCGGGGGTTCGCCGCGGGGGCCACCGACTTCGTCGCCAAGCCGTTCAGCACCCGCGAGCTGGTCAGCCGCGTCACCGCGGCCCTGCCGCCGGGCAGCGTCGTCACGTGACCGTCCCGCTCGCACCGGCGCTCGTGGCCGGGGCGGCGGTGACCGCGCTGATCGTCGTCCTGCTGGTCCTGGTCGGGGCAGCCCACCTCCTGCGCGGACGCCGCGTCGCCCGGGACGCCCGGCGCAAGCGGGAGCTCACCCCGCTGGTGCACGCCCTGCTGGACGACGGCCCCGCGGGCGGCGCGCCCCTCCCCGAGGCCGTCGGCGCGCCCGCCGAGCTCGACGCCATCGTGCTGGAGCTCCTCCCCCAGCTCCGCGGCAGCGACCGCGAGGTGCTCCGCCGGCTGCTGACCGAGCGGGGCGTCGTGGCCCGCGCGGTCGCCGACCTCTCGGCGCGCACGCCCTGGCGGCGCGGCCGCGCGGTGACCCTGCTGGGCTCCGCCGCGGGGACCTCGCACGTCGCGGCGATGACCCCGCTGCTGCGCGACCGCTCGCTCGAGGTGCGCTGCGCCGCGGCCCGCGCCCTCGGCAAGGCCGGTGACCCCGCCGCCGTCGACCCCCTCCTCCGGGCCACCCGGGGCGCCGGCGGCCTGCCCCACGGCGTCGTCGGCATGGCCCTGCTCGACCTGGGGACCGCGGCCCTCCCCGTGCTGCGCGACGCCCTCGCCGGCTCCCGCGGCGTCGCCCGCGAGCTCGTGGCCGAGCTGCTCGGCGTGCACGGCGACGCCTCCGCCGCCCCGCTGCTCGAGGACCTGCTCCGCGACGTCCGGGAGGACCTCGGCGTACGCCGTGCCGCGGCCGCCGCGCTCGGCCGCATCGGCTCGCCGACGTCGACCGAGCCGCTCGTCGCCGCGCTGACCCACTCCCCCGACGCCCGGCTCCAGCGCACCAGCGCCGAGGCCCTCGGGCGGGTCGGCGACCCGGTCGCGACCATCCCGCTGCTCGCCGGCCTGGCCGCCCCCGGGATCGCCGTCCGCAGCGCCTGCGCCGATGCGCTCGGCCGGCTCGGCGCCGAGGGGCGCCTCGCCCTCCGCGAGGTGGCCGACGGCCCCGGGGCCGCCGCCGACGTCGCCCGGGCCGCGCTCGACGAGCTCGACGGCGGGCTGCGCCGTCCCGAGCCGGTCGGTGCCCGGTGAGCGGCCTCCTCACCGACGTCGTCCTGACCGCGAGCTGGACCGTCCTCGGCTACACGCTGCTGCTCGACCTGAGCATGCTGGCCCTGGTGCTCCTGGGAGCCCGGCGGGTCGCCGAGGCCCGCCGGTGGCGCGGTGCCGAGGGGCACGGCGAGATCTTCGCCAGCCCGCTCACCCCGGCCGTCTCGCTGCTGATCCCGGCGCACGACGAGGAGGCGGGCATCCTCGACACGCTGCGCGCGGCCCTCGGCCAGCGCTACCCGGCGCTCGAGGTGGTGCTCGTCGACGACGGCTCCACCGACCGGACCTTCGCGCTGGTCGCCGAGCGCTACGGGCTCACCGAGATCGCCCCTCGCCGCACCGCGGAGCTCCCGGTCGACGGCGAGATCCTCTCGGTGCACCGGGCCACCACCGGCGACCCGCTGGTCGTCGTCCGCAAGACCAGCGTCGGCCGCCGCTCCGACGCCCTCAACGCGGCGCTGAACGTCGCCCGCCACCCGCTGGTCTGCATGGTCGACGCCGACTCGCTGCTGGAGGAGGACGCGCTGCTGCGGGTGGCCCGCCCGTTCGTGGAGGACCCGGCGAACGTCATCGCCGCCGGCGGGGTGATCCGCGCGGCCAACGGCGCCGTCACCGACCGCGGGACCGTGCTGGAGCCGCGGTTGTCGCGCAACTGGCTGGTCCGCATCCAGGCGGTGGAGTACCTGCGCTCGTTCCTGCTCGGTCGCACGGGCTGGGCCGACGCCAACGCGCTGCTGATCATCTCCGGCGCCTTCGGGCTGTTCCGCCGCGACCTGCTGCTGGAGATCGGCGGGCTGGACGCCCGGTCCCTGGCCGAGGACGCCGAGCTGGTCATCAGCCTGATCGAGCACCAGCGCCGGGCCGGCGCGCCGCACCGCGTCGTCTTCGTCCCCGAGCCGGTCTGCTGGACCGAGGTCCCCGAGACGTGGGGTGTGCTGGCGCGGCAGCGGCGGCGCTGGTCGCACGGGCTGGCGCAGCTGCTGTGGAAGCACCGGCGGATGGTCGGCAACCCGCGCTTCGGCGCCGTCGGCACGATGGCGCTGCCGTTCTTCGTGCTGTTCGAGCTGCTGGGCCCGGTCGTGGAGGTGTTCGGGCTGGCCTCGGTCGTCCTGGCCGCGGGGCTGGGCATCCTCGACCACGGCACCGCCGCGCTGATGGTCGGGCTGGCGCTCGCCGTCGGGACGCTGCTGTCGACCACGGCCATCGCCGTCGAGGAGCTGACCTACCACCGGTACCGGCGGGGGCGGGACCTGTGCGCCCTCCTGCTGGCCGCCCTCGTCGAGAACGTGGGGTACCGGCAGGCGCACGCCTGGTTCCGGCTGCGCGGCCTGGTGGCGGCGCTGACCTCCCGCGACCCGGTGTGGTCGGCCATGCCGCGCGTGGGCTTCGCCGCGGACCCGCGGCGAAGGCAGCTCGCCCCCGCGCGCTCGCTGTACTGACCGGAGACGTTGGTCGAGGAGCGCGTCCTGCCACCGCGTCCACTGCTCGTGGTCGACGCCGGCCGCGATCCGGCTCCTCGCCCGCTCCACCCACCCCGGAGGTCCCCACCCGAGCAGTACCTCTCTGCCCACCCGGGCGGGGCAGAGAGGTACAGCCCGCAGGGCACCACGGGCCGGGCCGGGGATCGGGGACAATGGGCCCCATGCGCTTCCTGCAGCGGCCCTCGCACGACCTCACCTACTCCGACGTCTTCATGGTGCCGGCGCGCTCCACCGTCGGGTCGCGGCTGGAGGTCGACCTGCGCACGCCCGACGGCGTGGGCACCACGATCCCGATCGTCGTGGCCAACATGACGGCGATCTCGGGCCGCCGCATGGCCGAGACGGTGGCCCGCCGCGGCGGCCTCGCCGTCCTGCCGCAGGACATCCCGGTCGACGTCGTCGCCGAGGTCGTCTCCTGGGTCAAGACCCGGCACCCCGTCTACGACACCCCGATCACCCTCTCCCCCACGTCCACGGTGGGCGAGGCGCTGTCGCTGCTGACCAAGCGCGCCCACGGCATCGTCGTCGTGGTCGAGGGCGGCTCCCCGGTCGGCGTCGTCACCGACGGGCAGTGCCAGGGCGTCGACCGCTTCACCCAGCTCTCCGAGGTGATGACCCGGCAGCCGCTGACGATCCCGGCCGGCACCGACCTCACCAAGATCTTCGACGTGCTCTCCGGCGAGCGGGTGAGCGCCGCCCCCGTGGTCGAGGGCGACCGCCTGGTCGGGGTCATCACCCGCAAGGGCGCGCTGCGCTCCTCGCTCTACCTCCCGGCGGTGAACGCCGACGGGCACCTGCTCACCTCGGCCGCCGTCGGCATCAACGGCGACGTCGCCGGCAAGGCCGGCGCACTCCTGGCCGCCGGCGTCGACGTGCTGGTCGTCGACACCGCGCACGGGCACCAGGAGAAGGCGATCGAGGCGGTGCGCGCGGTCCGCTCGGTCGCCGGCTCCGTGCCGGTCGTCGCCGGCAACGTGGTGACGGCGCAGGGCACCCGCGACCTGGTCGAGGCCGGCGCCGACGTGGTCAAGGTCGGCGTGGGCCCGGGCGCCATGTGCACCACCCGGATGATGACCGGGGTGGGGCGACCGCAGTTCTCCGCCGTCGAGGAGTGCGCCGCCGAGGCCCGCTCGCTGGGCAAGCACGTGTGGGCCGACGGCGGCGTGCGGCACCCCCGCGACATCGCCCTGGCGCTGGCGGCCGGCGCGGCGAACGTGATGGTGGGCTCCTGGTTCGCCGGCACCTTCGAAAGCGCCGGCGACATCCACGACGACGCCGGCCGGCTGTACAAGGAGTCCTTCGGGATGGCGTCGGCGCGCGCGGTCAAGGCACGGACGGCGACGCAGAGCGGCTTCGAACGGGCGCGGGCCGGGCTGTTCGAGGAGGGCATCTCCTCCTCCCGCATGTACCTGGACCCCCAGCGCCCCGGCGTCGAGGACCTGATCGACCAGATCGTCGCCGGCGTGCGCTCCTCCTGCACCTACGCCGGTGCGCGCACCGTCGACGAGCTGCACGAGCGGGCGGTGCTGGGGGTGCAGAGCTCGGCCGGGTACGAGGAGGGCCGGCCGCTGCCGACCAGCTGGTGACGCCGCTCCCGCTCCCGGTCTTCGAGGACCTCGTCGCCGACGCGCTGGACCAGGTGCCGCCCGAGCTGATGGCGCTGCTGGACAACGTCGTCGTCCTGGTCGAGGACCGGAACCCCGACGAGCCCGAGCTGCTCGGGCTCTACGAGGGCTACGCGCTGACCGAGCGCGGCTGGGACTACGGCGGGGCGCTGCCCGACCGGATCATGATCTACCGCGAGGCGATCTGCGACATCTGCGAGACCGAGGACGAGGTGGTCGACGAGGTGACGATCACCGTCGTCCACGAGATCGCGCACCACTTCGGCATCGAGGAGGACCGCCTCCACGAGCTCGGCTGGGGGTGAACGTAGCCTTGCCCCCCGTGCCCGAGAACAGCGCCGGACGGCTGCCGATCAAGATGCTGCACGACCGCATCCTGGTGTCGCTGCGCCGGGAGGACGGCGAGCGGCGCTCGACCGGCGGCATCCTCATCCCCGCGACCGCCCAGGTCGCCAAGCGGCTGGTCTGGGGCGAGGCCAAGGGGGTCGGGCCCAGCGTCCGGCAGGTGAAGGTCGGCGACCAGGTGCTCTTCTCCCCCGAGGACCAGCACGAGGTCGAGGTGCACGGCGAGGACCTGGTCATCCTGCGCGAGCGGGACGTGCACGCCGTCGCCGCCGAGCGCATCGAGGAGTCGACCGGCCTCTACCTCTGAGACAGGACCCCCTCGCCCCCCGCCCTTCGCGCGCTCAGGGCGGGACCCTGCGAGGGGGCCGCACGGTCACGGGGCGTCGCGGGCGTGCGCCTCGATCACCTCGGTCATCCCCAGGAGGAACCGGCGGACGACGGTGAGCTCGTCGTCCGAGAACCCCTCCATCGCGGCGAGCAGGTCCCGCTGCAGCCCGCCGAAGAACTCCGCGCCGGCAGCCATCGAACCGGCCGACATCTCCAGGGTCACCCGACGGCGGTCGGCGTCGTCCCGCACCCGGCGCAGGTGACCGGCCCGCTCCAGCCGGTCGACCAGCGCGGTCACCGACGCCGAGCTCAGCTCCACGGCCGACCCGAGCCGCCCGGCGGTGAGCGCCTCCCCGCGCCGCGCGGCGTCCATGACGGCGACGAGCGCCCGGACGTCGGTGCGCCCGAGCCCGTGCAGATCGGCGAACCGCTGCCCGACCGCATCCAGCTCCACGGTCAGCCGGCGAAGGAGCAGTGCGAGCTCCTGCCGGTCGACGTCCTCGGCCACCGCACCTCCACTCGCCATCGTGGTCCCGCCGTCCTATCATCTCGACGATCGAGATGATCGAGCATCTAGGGGAATCATGCCCGGCCGCCGCTCCGCCCGCTGGATCCTCCCGCTCCTGGTCCTCGTCGTCTGGCTCGGCGGCGCCGGCCCGCTCAGCGCCCTGGGCGCCGGGCTCACCGGCCTGCAGGAGAACGACGTCGCCGCGTTCCTGCCCGACAGCGCCGAGAGCACGCGGGTGCAGGAGCTGCAGCAGGGCTTCGCGCCGACGCAGTCGATCCCGGCGATCCTGCTGTGGGAGGGCGAGGGCGGCATCGACCCCGCAACCCTCGCCACCATCGCCGAGCGGGTGCAGCAGGCCGCCGACGTCGCCCGCGAGGCCGACGCGCTGGCCGGCGAGCCCAGCCCGCCGATCCCCTCGCAGGACGGCGAGGCGGTGCAGGCGGTCCTGCCGCTGAGCCCCGAGCTCGGCGACGAGATCATCCCCGTCGTCGCCGACCTCCGCGACACCCTGCCGGTCGAGGGCACCGACTCCTACGTCACCGGCCCCGGCGGGATCTTCGCCGACTTCGCCAACGGCTTCGCCGGCATCGACGGGCTGCTGCTGGCCGCCGCCTTCGGCGTGGTGCTGCTGATCCTCCTCGTCGTGTACCGCAGCCCGATCCTGCCCTTCCTGGTCATCGGCACCGCCGGGCTCGCCCTCACCGCGGCCAACGCCGTCGCCTACCTGCTGGCCGACGCCGGCGCCATCACCGTCAACGGCCAGAGCCAGGGCATCGCCGCGATCCTGGTGGTGGGTGCGGCCACGGACTACGGGCTGCTCCTGGTGGCCCGCTTCCGCGAGGAGCTCCGGTCCCAGCAGTCCGCGTACGCCGCGATGGGGACGGCGTTGCGCCGGTCGTGGGAGCCGATCGTCGCCTCGGGGGCCACCGTCGTCCTGGGCGTCCTCTGCCTGCTGCTCTCCGACCTGGGCTCGAACCGGGGCCTCGGCCCGATCTCGGCGGTGAGCGTGACCCTCGCGGTCGTCGCCGCGCTCACCTTCCTCCCGGCGGCGCTGACCCTGCTCGGCCGGGCCGCCTTCTGGCCGTTCCGCCCGGCGTACGGGGTGCAGCCGCCGGAGGGCCGTGGCTGGCAGCGGGTCGCCGCGCTGGTCGGCCGCCGGCCGCGCCGGGTCCTCGCGCTCAGCACGCTCGCGCTCGTCGCCGCCGCCGTGTTCGCGCCGGCCTACGACGCCAGCGGCATCACGTTCTCCGACGCGATCCGGGGCGAGTCCGACGCCGTCGCGGGGCAGGAGGCCCTGGGCCGCCACTTCCCCGCCGGGGCCGGCAGCCCCACGGTGGTCCTGACCCCGGAGGAGAACTGGCCCGCCGTCGCCGAGGCGGCCGCGGCGACCGAGGGGGTGGCCGCCGTGCTGCCCTTCACCGGGGCGGAGGGGCCGCCGCAGCCGGGAGCCGAGCCGCTGGTGGTCGACGGGCTGGTCCGGCTCGACGTCGTGCTCGCCGTCCCAGCCGACAGCGTAGAGGCCATCGAGACGGTGCAGGACCTGCGCACGAGCCTGGACGGCGCCGACCCCGCCGCCCTCGTCGGGGGCGACACCGCGAGCAACCTGGACACCCGCGAGACCGCCGCACGCGACCTCCAGGTGATCGTGCCCGCCGTGCTGGTGGTGATCACCGTGGTCCTCGCGCTGCTGCTGCGCTCCCTCGTGGCCCCGCTGCTGCTCCTCGGCACCGTGGTGCTCAGCGTCGGCGCCACCGTCGGCGTCGCCGCGCTGCTGTTCGACGGCGTCTTCGGCTTCCCCGGCAGCGATCCCACGATCCTGCTGATCGCCTTCGTGTTCCTCGTCGCGCTCGGGATCGACTACAACATCTTCCTCATGACCCGGGCCCGCGAGGAGGCCACGCGGCACGGCACGCGGGACGGCGTCCTGCGGGCCCTGGCGGTCACCGGCGGGGTCATCACGTCGGCGGGCCTGGTGCTGGCCGCGACCTTCGGCGCGCTCTCGGTGCTGCCGCTGCTGTTCCTGGTGCAGCTGGCGTTCCTCGTCGGCTTCGGCGTGCTGCTGGACACCTTCGTGGTGCGCTCCCTGGTGGTGCCGGCCGCCGTGCACCTCCTCGGCGACCGGGTGTGGTGGCCGAGCCGGCTGGCCCGGGGGCCGGACCGGGGCGCCGAACCCGACCGCGAGCTCATCGGCGCGGCCGCGGGCTGACCGGCGGGGGCCGCGCCGCTCCGGGAGGACTTCGTGCAGGCTGGCCCCATGACGACTGCGGACGGGCTCCGCCTCGCCGTGCTCGGCCCCGGCGGGGTGGGCGGGCTGCTCGCCGCTCTGCTCGCGCGGGACGGGCACGCGGTCACCTGCCTCGCCCGTCCGGGGACCGCCGCGCACCTGGACGCGCACGGCGTGCGGGTGGTCAGCGACCGGTACGGCGAGCTGACGGCGCGGGTCCGCGGCGCCGAGCGGCTGGACGGCCCGGTCGACGTCCTCCTGGTGACGACGAAGGCCACCCAGCTGGACGAGGCGCTCGACCGCGTGCCGGCCGAGACGCTGGGCGGCGCCGTGGTGGTGCCGCTGCTCAACGGCGTGGAGCACCTGGCCGCGCTGCGGGAGCGCTACGCGGCGGCGCGGGTGGTCGCCGGGACGATCCGGGTGTTCGCCTCCCGCCCCGCGCCGGGCGAGGTCCGGCACGAGGGGCAGCTGTGCGCGGTGCAGCTGGCCCCGGGCGCCGAGCCCCTCGCCGCTGCGCTCGACGCCGCCGGGGTGGACGTCGCCGTCCGCACGGACGAGGCCGGGCTGCTCTGGGACAAGCTGTGCTTCCTGGCCCCCATGGCGCTGCTGACGACCCGGCACGCAACCGACCTCGGCACGGTGCGCGCGGAGCACGGCGAGGAGTTCACCGCCGTGATCGCCGAGGTGGCCGCGGTGGCGCGGGCCGACGGGGCGGCCGGGGACGCCGCGGCGACCCGGGAGTTCGCCTGGTCGCTGCCCGGGGGCATGCGGTCCTCCATGCAGCGCGACGCCGGGGCCGGGCTGCCCACCGAGCTCGAGGCGATCGGCGGCGCGGTGCTGCGGGCGGCGGACCGGCAGGGCGTCGAGGTCCCGGTCACCCGGGAGATCGTCGAGGAGCTGCGCGCCCGCCTGGGCTGAGCCGGGTCAGCTGGCGGTGGCGATCCAGCAGGAAGAGCACGGCGCCGCAGCGCGGCCACCCTGCGTGGCCTACGACGGCGGCGAGCCGCGGCTCAGAGCTCCCCTGCGCGCACCCGGGCCAGCCACTGCCCGGCCTCGACGAACGCGTCGTCGGACGACTCCGCCGGCACCGACCGGTTGTCCCGCCCGTCGGCGCGCGCGTACGAGCCGAGGAAGCGGACGTCGTCGCACACCCGGTGCAACGCGGCCAGCGCCTCCCCCACCCGGGAGTCCGCGACGTGCCCCTCGCAGTCCAGGGAGAAGGAGTAGACGCCGAGCCGCTGCCGGGTGGGGCGCGACTCGATGCGGGTCAGGCTGATGCCGCGGACGGCGAACTCCCGCAGCACGTCCAGCAGCGCACCGGTGCGGTCACCGACGACGACGGTCAGCGAGGTCTTGTCGTTGCCGGTCGGCGCGGGCAGCGGGCCGGGCGGCTGCACGAGCACGAACCGGGTCACCGCACCCGCGGTGTCGGCGACGTCGTCGGCGAGCACCTCCAGGCCGTAGCGGTCGGCTGCGATCCGCGCGCAGACCGCGGCGTCGACCTTCCCTGCGGCCACGGCCGAGGCGGCGGCGGCGGTCGAGGCCGTGGGCATCGGGGGAACGCCGGGCAGCAGCTCGGCCAGCCGGCCGCTGGTCTGGGCGAGGGCATGCGGGTGGCTGGCCACCGACCGGACGGCGTCGAGCGCCGTCCCGGGGCGGACGGCGATGACGAACGCCACCTCGAGGTAGACCTCGCGGGTGATGACGAGGGTGGCGCCGTCGGCCAGGCCGTCCATGGTGGCCGGCACGGACCCCTCGACCGAGTTCTCCAGCGGCACGAGCGCCGCGTCGGCGTCCCCCGAACGGACGGCGGAGAGCGCCGCGGAGACACTCGGGTGGGGGTCCCGCCGTCCCCCGGCAGTGGCGATCGCCCTGCTCAGGGCCGCTTCGGCGAAGGTACCCTCGGGCCCGAGATAGGCGAACCGCGTCGGAGACGGACTGGGTGGCATCCCGGGCATCCGACGAGGGTAGTGCGCACGGTACGAGGCGGTCGCCCGGCCCGGTAGGGGTGTCGGGAACCGGCAGGACCGGCCCTCCGGGGCCCCACCGCGGAGGGAGGGATGCGTGACCGCCCGTCCGGCCCGTGTCGCTCCCGGCGCCCTGCAGACCCTCCTGTGGCGGCTGCTCGACGCCAGCGACCGGGAGGACCACGCCCCCTTCCTCGCCCTCGTCGACGAGGCCGACGACGCCTTCGCCGACGACCTCGGCGCGCCGTGGCCGGCCTGGCGGCACGCGTTCGGCGCCCGTCGCGCCCTGGTGGACGGCGAACCCGGCGCGGCCGCCGCCGGGATCGCGGCCGCCCGCGAGCAGCTCGACGCCTGCCCGGTGTCGGCCGAGACGGCGCTGCTCATGGCCTACCTGGCGCACGTCGAGACGACCGCCGACCACCTCGACTCCGCGATGCTGCTCGCCGTCGACGCCAGCCTGCTCACCGACGGGCCGTCCGCGCCGCCGTCCCGTGCCCTGCTGCAGGCCCACCGCTGGCTGTCGATGGCGCTCTCCGGCCTGGACCTGGAGGAGCTCGCCGTCCACCACGCCGTCCGCGGGCACCAGGTGGCCGCGGCCCTGCCCGACGTCGACGACCGCGGGCGGCTGCTGCTGCTCTCGGCCCGCCAGCACGTCGAGCTCGCGCAGACGATGCGCCGCCGCGGGGAGACCGAGCGCTCCGCCGAGCTCGCCGGCGAGGCGATCACCTGCGCCACCGGCGCGCGGGAGCTGGACTGGTCGCCCGACCAGGCCGACGCCGACCTGCTCGACGTGGTGCAGGCCTGGGCGCTGATGTGCAGCGGCGACCCGGACGCCGCGCTCGGGCCGCTGCGCCGCGTGCGGCGCGCGCTGCAGCGGGACGGCGGCCTGTGGCTGCGGGGGTACGCCGACCTGGCGCTGGCCCGGGTGCTCTCGGCGCTCGCCGCGCGCGACGGGCGCACCGCTCCCGGCGAGGAGGCGATCGACCTGCTGGTCGAGGCCTCCGGTGCCTTCGCCGCCGCCGGTGACCGCCGCCGCTACCGGCAGAGCCTGCTCGAGCTCGGGCAGGGCAACGCCGACCTCGGTCGCCCTGCCGAGGCGCTGCACTGGCTGGAGGCCTACCGCGCCGACACCGGCCGGGCGCACGCCCGCGGCCGGGCGCTGTGGGCGGAGATGTTCGTCCGCCGCAGCCGGCTGCGCGAGGCCGAGCGCCAGGAGGCGGTGCTCCGGCGGCACGCGCTCGAGGACCCGCTCACCGGGCTGGGCAACCGGCGCAGCGCCGAGCGGCGGCTGGGCGCCCTGCGGCTGGGCGAGGAGCCGCTGTCGCTGGCCGTCGTCGACGTCGACCGGTTCAAGGAGGTCAACGACGACACCTCGCACACCCACGGGGACGCCGTCCTGCGCCGGGTCGCCGACCTGCTGCGCGAGCACAGCCGCACCGGCGACGAGGTCTACCGCTGGGCCGGTGACGAGTTCCTCGTCGTGCTGCCGACGGCGACCGAGGCGCAGGCCGTGGTGGTGATGGAGCGGCTGCGCTCGGCGGTCGCCGAGGCCGACTGGCGGGACCTGGAGCTCTCCGCGCCGGTGACGGTCAGCATCGGCGTCGCGACCGCGCCCGCGGTGACCGACGGCCAGCCGAGCCCGGTCACCGGCTGGCGGTCGCTGTTCGACACCGCCGACCTGCACCTCTTCTCCGCCAAGCGCCTCGGCCGCAACCGGGTCCGCGCGCACGGGCCGGCCGAGGTGGGGCCGGCGGATCGCGGGGCGAGTGCGTGACCATCCTGCACGCGTGGGGCGGGAGGGACGAGGGACGGCGCGTTCAGCGTGACGTCCTCGACACTGTCGGTGACGACATGCACAGTGCGCTCGTGCCACCGGGAGCCCTGCACCACCGGGTGACCGCCGCCCTCAGCAACTGGCAGCTCGACGACGCCGAGCAGCTGCTCGCCGGGGTCGAGCGGGACCCGTCGCCCTACGTCGCAGCCACCCCGGCCGCCGACGCGCCCGAGGGCGCCCCGGTGTCGCTGGGCCGCGCGTGGGCCGACACCCTGCGCGCCGAGCTGCTGGTGCGCCGGCTCCGCGTCGCCGGGTTCACGCTCGTCGGCGACCCGGTCTCCGCCGCCGAGCCGGCCCTCGACCTGCACGCGGGCGTCGCCGGGCTGATCGACGGCGCCGGCGAGGGCTCCCCCGACGGCACGGAGCCCGACGCGCGGTCGGAGTCCGCCTCGCGCGCGGCGCTGGCCATCGCCCTGGTCCGCTCGGCGAAGGCCGCGTTCGACGCCTCCGACGACGCCCTGCAGCGCGCCGCCGGCCTGGCCCGGCATGCCCGCATCGAGCTGCTCTCGCGCCGGATCGACGCCGCGATGGACGAGGCCGTCGAGGCCGCCAGCCTGCTCGACCCGGGGCTGGCGCCGAGCCCGCTGCTGGTGGACACGCTCGGGACGCTGGCCGGGGTGCTCGCCGACCTCGAGCTGATGCCGCTGGCCCTGGACTACCAGCGCCGCTCGCTCGAGGCCGCCCAGGCGGTCGCCACCGGCCCCGCCGCCGCGGAGGGCGACCCCGACGTGCTCGTCGCCGTCGCCGCCACCCGCCTCGGCGAGCTCTGCGCCGAGCTGGGCGAGGGGCTCCTGGACGACGGCGCTCCCGAGTCGGCCGCACCGTACTTCGCCGAGGCCCGCGCGCTGGCCGAGCAGGCGCTCGTGCAGCTGCCGCCGGACTCCCCCGGCGTCGTCCCCGCCCAGGTCGTGCACGGGTGGGCCCTGGTCGGCATGGGGGAGCAGACGGCCGCGGTCGGGCCGCTGCGCGCCGCCGTGCGGCTCTCCGCCGCCACCGCCGACCGCGACCGCATGGCCTCGGCGCAGCTGGCCCTGGGGCGCGCGCTGCGCCGGCAGGGCGAGGGCCACGCCGCCGACGAGCACCTGGTCGCCGCGCTGACCCTGGCCACCGAGCACGGCCTGCCGCGGCTGCGCCGCGCCGCCCTCCGCGAGCTGTGCACGCTGCACGCCGACCTCGACGACGCCGGGCGGGCGCTCCCGTACCTGCAGGCCTACCTCGCCGACGAGCTGGACCGGGTCGACGAGCGGCGCACCCGCTGGGTCGAGCTGTTCGGCCGGCGCAAGAGCCTGCTGGAGACCGAGCGCGCCGCCGGTCAGCTGCGCCGGCAGGCCTACGAGGACCCGCTCACCCACCTGCCCAACCGGCGCTACGCCGAGGCGCGGCTGGACGGGCTGCTGGCGGCGGGCGACGTCCCGGCGCTGGCCGTGGTCGACGTCGACACCTTCAAGGCGATCAACGACACCGCCGGGCACCCCGCCGGCGATGCCGTGCTGCGGACCATCGGCGAGCTGCTGGTCGCCGGGGTCCGCGACACCGACGAGGTGTGCCGCTGGGCCGGCGACGAGTTCGTCATCCTGCTGCCCGAGACGACCGCCGAGCAGGCCGAGCGGGCGCTGGAGCGGATCCGGGCCTCGGTCGCCCGCTACCCGTGGGTGGATCTCGGCCTGGACGTCCCGGTGACCATCAGCGCCGGCATCGCCTCGGCCACCCGGGGTGACGACCGCAAGACCCTGTTCGCGGCCGCCGACGGCGTGCTCTACGAGGCCAAGCGCGGCGGCCGGGACCGCGTGGTGCGGCTGTCGGCGCTCACCCAGACGAGAGCCACCGACGGCGTCGCGCAGCCGTCCCCCGCCGCTCCCGTGCGCCAGGTGCCCGACGGGCCCAGCCCGGCGGAGGACGCCGCCCGCGCCGCCGCGGCCGTCCGGGAGGAGGCGGCCGGCTTCGCCGCGCTGCTCGGCGACGCGCACGCCCCGCTGGGTACCGCGCGCCCGGGGGAGCCGCTGCTCGTGCCGACCCCGCCCGCGCACCGCCCCGCCGAGGAGGTCGGCCCGGCGGTGGTCCGGGCTCCGGGCCGCACGGTCGACGAGGTGCTGGCCCTGGTCCGCCAGGCGCGCCGCGACACCCCCGACCGCCCGGTGCTCGTGCTGCGCGCCGCCGCGGAGACGCTGGTGGCGGTGGCCGGCGAGCACGGACCGGTCACCACCATGGACGGCGCCGCGATGGCCGCCGTCGTCGGCCCGCTGCCCGAGCCGGCCGGCCGCACCACCGTGCTGCGCGCCGCGGGCGCCGACCCCGTCGTCGCGGCCGAGGCGGCGTTCGTGGCCCGGGCCTCCGGCACGGAGGTGGTCCGCGTCGAGGACGGCTCCGTGCCCGACGGCACCGACTGCCTGGTCGTCGTCGCCGGCGCCGACGCCGCGGTCGTGACCTCGCTCGCCGCGCGCACCGACGTCCCGGTGGTCGCGGTGCCGACGTCGGCCGCGCACCCCGGCGGCCTCGGCGGGCTGGGCGCGCTCGTGTCGATGCTGCACCCCGCGGGGACCGGCGTGGTCGTCACCTCGGTCGACGACGGCTGCTCGGCCGGCATCTTCGCCGCCCGTGTCGCGCGGAGGAGCGCGCGGCGGCCGTGACCATCGGCTGGCTGGATCTCGCGGCCGGGGCCTCGGGCGACATGCTGCTGGGCGCCCTCGTCGACGCCGGGGTGCCGCTGGACGTGCCGGCCGAGGCGGTCGCCGCGCTCCCCGTCGAGCAGGTTCGGCTGACCACCGAGCAGGTGACCCGCCACGGGCTCGGCGCCACCCGGGTGCACGTGCACGCGCCGCCGTCGGACGTGCTGCGCACCTGGGCCGACGTCCGGGCGCTGCTGCACTCCTCGGCGCTGCCCCCACCGGTGCGCGACGGGGCGCTCGCGGTGTTCGGGCGGCTGGCCGTCGCGGAGGGCCGGGTGCACCGCATCGACCCGGCGCGCGTGCACTTCCACGAGGTCGGGGCGCTGGACGCCCTGGCCGACGTCGTGGGGGTGGTCGCCTCCTTCGAGTACCTGGAGCTGTCGCGGCTGACCGCCTCCCCCGTCGCGCTGGGCAGCGGCTCGGCCCGCGGGGCGCACGGCGTCGTCCCGCTCCCGGGCCCGGCGGTGCTGGAGCTTCTCGCCGGGGTGCCGGTGCACGCCGGCGCCGTGCCGGCCGAGATGTGCACGCCCACCGGCGCGGCCCTGCTCGCCGCCCGGGTGGAGGAGTGGACGACGCTGCCCGCGCTCCGCGTCGAGCGCGTGGGCGTGGGCGCCGGCGGCCGCGACCCGGAGCAGCTGCCCAACGTCGTCCGGCTCGTGCTGGGCGAGCCCGCCGAGCCCGCGCCGGCCCGCCCGGTGGTCCTGGAGGCCAACGTCGACGACCTCGACCCGCGGCTGTGGCCGGGCGTCCTCGACGCCCTCCTCGCCGCCGGCGCCTCGGACGCGTGGCTCACCCCGATCCTGATGAAGAAGGGCCGCCCGGCGCACACCCTGTCCGCGCTGTGCCGTCCCGAGGTGCTGCCCGCCGTGCAGGCCGCCGTCTTCGCGACGACGTCGACGATCGGGCTGCGGGTGGTCGAGGTCGGCAAGGTCGCCCTGGAGCGGGCGCACGCCACGGTCGAGGTGCTCGGCGCCCCCGTCGGCGTGAAGCTCGCCGTCTCCGGCGACCGGGTCGTGAACGTGAGCGTCGAGTACGAGGACGTCGCCGCGCTGGCCCGCGCCCGCGAGCTGCCGGTCAAGGAGGTGCTGCGGGCCGCCACGGCCGCCGCCGAGGCGGCCCACCCGGTCGCTCCGCCGGCCGAGGTCCCCCCGCTCTGGGGCTGAGCGCCGTCGCCGGCGCGGCCGGTCACCCCTGCGCCGCGCCCCACTCGGCCAGGCGGCGCTCCACCTCGGCCGGGGTCAGGTCCTCCACCCGGGTCATGACCGCCCAGCGGTGGCCGAACGGGTCGAGGACCGAGGCGAAGCGGTCACCGGTGACAAACGTGGACGGCGCCTCGCGCACCGTCGCCCCGCGCTCGACCGCGGCGGCGAAGACCGCGTCGACGTCGGCCACGTAGATGCACGTGGACCCGCTCACCCGGTCGCCGTCCCGGGTGGGCGCCACCAGGCCGTACTCGTCGTTCGGGTCGGACAGCTGCAGCCGTCCCTCGCCGAACTGGAGCTCGGCGTGCAGCACGGTGCCGCCGGGGCCGTCCATCCGGCTGACCAGCGTGGCGCCGAAGACCTCGCCGTAGAAGCCGATCGCCTCGGCGGCCGGGGCGCAGACGAGGAAGGGGGTGAGGGTCGTGTAGCCGGCGGGCTTCCAGGTCGTGGACATGCCGCGGATCGTCCCTACGCTCCGGCCGTGGCGTCTTGGACGAACACGACACCGCCCTCGATGCGCGGCGTCCTCCGGCCGGAGGAGACCGGGGAGGTGGCCGGGCTGCGCCGGGACGCCGCCGTCTCCGCCGCCCTCTCCCCCTTCGTGGAGCGCTACTGGTCGGTGCGCTGGGACCGCACCGGTCTGCCGCCCTTCCGCTCGGACGTGCTCAGCCACCCCTCGGTGAACGTGTCGGTCGAGAGCGGCACCCGGCCGCGCTTCGGCTTCGCGCTGCCCGCGGTGCTCGTGCACGGTGTCGTGTCCCGCCGGTTCACCGTCGAGCTCGTGGGAGTTGGAAGGGTCACCGCGGTGAAGTTCCGGCCCGGGGGCTTCGCCGCGTTCACCGGCAGGCGCCCCGGCCGCGAGACGGTGGCCCCGCTGGCCGGTGAGCTCGGGCTGGAGCCGGCCCCCCTGCTGGCCGCGGTGCTCGCCGAGGAGGACGACGCCGCGCGGGCCGCCGTCCTCGACGCCGCCCTGGCCCCGCGGGCTCCCGCGCCCGCAC
Organism: Blastococcus sp. SYSU DS0541; assembly: GCF_054050875.1. Taxonomy (NCBI): domain Bacteria; kingdom Bacillati; phylum Actinomycetota; class Actinomycetes; order Geodermatophilales; family Geodermatophilaceae; genus Blastococcus; species Blastococcus sp. SYSU DS0541. The sequence goes on from NZ_JBJHAD010000017.1 coordinate 74,552, forward strand.
CGGAGTACCTCGACCTGCTCGCGCTGGTCGACCGGATGGCCACCGACCGTGAGCTGGTGCGGGTGGAGCAGGTCGCCGAGCTGGGCGGCACCGGCGTCCGCTCGCTGCAACGGTCGTTCGCGCGGTACGTGGGCCTGGGGCCGAAGGCGGTGCTGGCGCGCTACCGGCTGCAGGACGCCGCCGCGCTCATCGACTCCGGCGAGGTGACCGACCTCGCCGGGCTGGCCGCCTCGCTGGGCTGGTTCGACCAGGCGCACTTCAGCCGCGACTTCCGGGCGGTGGTGGGGCAGCCGCCGTCGGAGTACCTGCGCCGGGCGCGGGCGGCGCGCCCGGCGACGTGAGCCAATCCTCCCGATTGGCCTGCGGTCGCCGGGCCGGTCGTCACCGATGATCGCCGGGTGAACCAGCGTCTCCTGCTCGCCGGCGCCCCCGCCACCGTCGGGGGGACGCCCCGGCGGCTGCTGCAGCTCTACGCCGGGCTGGCCCTCTACGGCGCCTCCATGGCGCTCCTCGTCCGCTCGGCGCTGGGCGTGATGCCCTGGGACGTGCTGCACCAGGGGCTCGCGGGGCGACTCGGGTGGTCGCTGGGCACGGTCACGATCGCGGTGGGGGCGCTGGTGCTGCTGGCGTGGATCCCGCTGCGCCAGCGGCCCGGGCTCGGCACGGTGAGCAACGTCCTGGTCATCGGTCTGGCCGTCGACGCGACGCTCGCCGTCCTGCCCGCGCCGGGAGCGCCGGCGGCACGGGCCGGGTTCCTGGTCGCCGGCGTCCTGCTCAACGCGGTCGCCACGGCCGCCTACATCGGCGTCCGCCTCGGGCCCGGGCCGCGGGACGGCCTGATGACCGGCCTGGTGGAGCGCACCGGGCGGTCGGTGCGGCTCGTGCGGACCTCGGTGGAGCTCGGCGTCGTGGCGACCGGGTGGCTCCTCGGCGGCACCCTGGGTCTCGGCACCGTGGTCTACGCGCTGGCCATCGGCCCGCTCGTGCAGGTGCTCCTGCCGCGGCTGTCCCTGCCGCTGGCCGGATCAGCCCCGGCGGCGCAGCCCGAGGACCACGACGGGGACGACGGCGAGCACGAGCAGCGCGACCGCCCTGCCGCCGCCGCCGGCCCACGCTGCGAAGACCAGCAGTGACGACAGCTCGACCCCGGCGCCGGCGACCGAGGTGATGGTCGCGCGGTACGGGCCGCTGATCCGCCGCTGCAGCTCGGCCTCCGCGGCCACCAGCACCGCCAGGTAGACCCCGTAGGCCAGGCCCAGCACGACCACCACCGGCGGCCCGGCCGTCGCGGCGGCGAGCAGCAGCCCCGCGCCCGCGGCGACCAGCAGCCCGCCCAGCACGCGGCCCGGAGGGCGCACCAGCCGGCCGCCGAGCGCGGCGCCGGCGGCCCCGGCGAGCGAGACGACCAGCACGGCCGCCGGGACCGCGAGCCCGGGCACGCCGCGCTCGGCCACGAGCACCGGGAAGTACTCCTCCACCGCGTCCAGCCCGCCGACCAGGGCCACGGCCAGGACGGCGGCGAGCAGGGCCGGACGGCGCAGCAGCGCTCCGGGGCCCGGGGCCGCCTCCTCGCCGTCCCCGCCGTCGCTCTCCGCCTCGGGGAACCGCAGGGCCAGCCCGGCGGCGCCCAGGCAGGCGGCCGCGCTGACCCAGCCCACCAGCGGGTAGCCGCCGAGCGCGTGCAGGACCGTCGCCGCGAGCGCCGTCGGCACCTGCACGAGCAGCTCGGCGGCGGTCATGGCGGCGTGGACCCGGGCGAAGCAGTGCGCCGCGCCGATCTCGGCCAGCCCGTCGTGCACGAGCGCCTCCGCGGTGCCCGAGGTCCCCGCGCCGGCCAGGCCCCAGAGGACGAAGCCGACCGCGAAGGCGCCGGTCGACGGGGCCGCCGTCCAGACCACGAACGCCGCCGCCTGGAGCACCCCGGCGAGGACGAGCACGCCCCGCCGGGACCACCGGTCGGCGAGCAGCCCCGCCGGCACCTCGGCCACCAGGCCGGTGACCGACCAGAGGCCGAACAGCACCGAGAGCTCGGTGGCGGGCACCCCGGCGTCGAGGAACAGCAGGGCGTACAGCGGGTACAGCGGCACCCACTCGGAGAGCGCGGCCCAGCCGATGGCCAGGCGGGCGAGCGGCCTGGCCGCCGGGGGCAGCGGGGGCGGTGCGGATCAATGTCGGCGCATGACCGGGACGGTAGACCCGACGGCGCCCCGGCGCACCGGGGTTCTCGACCAGGGGGATGCCCGGGGGAGCCGCGGACCTACCCGTGCGGGGGAATCGACACGCCGTCCCTCAACCAGGCGGCGGCGCCCGCCGTTGCGAGACTGGACGGACCGGATGCGCCGGCCACGTCGGCGGGGGGACACAGGATGACCAGCACGGCCGGGCACACGCCGGCGCCCGGGCATCCGGACGTGGACCTCCCCCTCATGGACGCCGACCCCGCGCTCGAGGGCCTGGTGCGGGTGGCCGCCGCGGTCACGAACATGCCCTCCGCCGCGGTCATCACCATGGACACCGCCGTCATGCACGTCATGGCGGTCCACGGCTTCCGGGGTGCCGCCTGGCCGCGCGCGGGCTCGATCGTCTCGACGGTGCTCGAGCGGGGGCCCGGCGTCCAGACCTGCGACGACCTGACCGACGACCCCGGGTTCGCCCGCAGCCCCTGGGTGGACGGCCGCCGGGCGCGGATGCGCGCCTTCGGCACCGTCCCGGTGGTCGTCGACGGCCGCACGGTCGCCGCCATCTGCGTCTTCGACTCCACGCCGCACGCCTTCACCGACGAGGAGCGCGCCCGGCTCGCCGACGTCGCCGCCGCCGTGGGCACGCTGGTGCGAGCCGGGCAGCAGACCCGCGAGCTCGCCGACCTCGCCGCCGCCAGCCAGCTGGCCCGAGCCGAGACGGCGCGGGCGCACCAGGAGCTCGCCCGCTCCACCGCGTTCACGCAGTCGCTGCTGGAGGTGCTGCCCGTGGGGGTCATCGGCGGGGACGCCGAGGGGCGGGTCACCCTCTTCAACGCCGCCGCCCGCGCCTGGCACGGCCTCGACGCCGACCCGACCGTCGCGGTCGAGGACATCCCGAGGACCTTCGGGCTCACCGACGTCCACGGGACGCCCCTCGCCTACGGCGACGTGCCCTTCAGCCGGGTCTACACCGAGGGCCGCGTGGAGGACGCCGAGATGGGCATCGCCCTCCCCGACCGGCCCCTGCGCAGGGTGTCCGGCTCGGGCGTCCAGGTGCACGACGTCGACGGCTCGCTGCTGGGCATCGTCGTCACCCTCACCGACGTCACCGAGCAGCGGGCGCTCGAGGAGGCGCTGCGGGACGCCGCGCTGCACGACCCGCTCACCGGCCTGCCCAACCGGAACCTGCTGCTCGACCGGCTCGACCAGACCCTCGCCGCCGCGGAGCGGGCGCGCCGGCAGATGGCCGTCCTCTACTGCGACCTCGACGGGTTCAAGCCGGTCAACGACACCGCCGGGCACGCCGCCGGCGACGAGGTGCTGGTGGTGGCCGCCCGCCGGCTGGCCGCCGCGATCCGCCCCGGCGACACCGTCGCGCGCATCGGCGGTGACGAGTTCGTCGTCCTGTGCCCGGAGGCCGGCTCCGAGGGGGCCGCCCAGGTCATCGCCGACCGGATCACCGCCGCCTTCGACGAGCCCCTGCGCCAGGCCGACGGCGCGGAGCACGCCGTCGGCATCAGCATCGGGGTGGCGCTGTGCGGTCCCGGCGAGACGCCGGACTCCGCGCTGGCCGCCTCGGACGCCGCCATGTACCGGGTCAAGGCCGCCCGGCGGGAGGCGCGCGTCCCCGCGCCGCGGCCGGAGCCCGGCCCCGTCGTCCCCGCCCCCTGACCCCACGTCGCGCACCGCCCGGCGGCCGCTACGGTGGTCCACCGAGAGGTCGCCTGCCCGAGCCCCGCCCGGCAGTGCCGTGCGAGAAGGGTTCGTCGTGATCTGGTCGGTCGTCCTGGCCGCGTTCGTCCTGGTGCTGCCGGTCGAGCTCCCCGACAAGACGCTCTTCGCCAGCCTGGTGCTGGCCACCCGCTTCCCGCCGCTGCCGGTGTTCGTCGGCGTCGGCACCGCGTTCGGCCTGCAGGTGGCGATCGCGGTCACCGCGGGCTCGCTGCTGTCGCTGCTGCCCCAGGCGCTGGTCACCGGCGTCGTCGCGCTGCTGTTCCTGGTCGGCGCGGTGATCCTCTGGCGCAGCGCCACCGCGGGCGCCGAGGACGCCGGCGAGGCCGCCGACGTCCGCGAGCAGACGTCGTTCCTCCGGGCGGCCGCCATCTCCTTCGGCGTGCTCTTCGCCGCCGAGTGGGGCGACCTCTCCCAGCTCGCCACCGCGGGCCTGGCCGCGCGCTACGACGCGCCGCTCTCGGTGTTCGTCGGCTCCTGGGCCGCCCTGCTCGTCGTCTCCGGCCTCGCGGTGTTCCTCGGCAAGAACCTCGCCGACCGGCTGCCGATCGCGCTCATCCGCCGGGTGGCCGCGGGGTTGTTCCTGGTCTTCGCCGTCATCGCCGCCGTGGAGACCGTCCGCGCGCTGGTCTGACTACGCGAGCGTGGGGAGCCAGTCGGCCACCGCGCGCCCGATCTCGTGCGGCGAGTCCTCCGGGACGAAGTGGCTGCCCGCCACGGTGACCTCGGTGAGCGCCGGCCAGCTGCGCACGAACTCCCGCTGGCGGCCGACCAGGATCGAGCCGGGGTCGGCGTCGATGAACAGCTTGGGGACGTCGCTGCCGGCCAGCCACTCCCCGTACTGCTGGACCCGCTCCACCACGGCCGCCGGCTCGCCCTCGATCGGCAGCTGACGGGGCCACTCGAGCGTCGGCCAGCGGTCCTCGCGCCCCGGGAACGGCGCGCGGTACCGGTCGTGCGCCTCGGGGGTGAGCCCGCGGGCCACCGACGCCGGCAGGATCTTCTCGACGAACACGTTCTTGTCCAGCACGGCGGCCTCCCCGTTCGGGCCGCGCATCAGCTGGAAGATGTTGCGCGCGTCGGCGGGCCAGTCGTCCCAGGTGACCGGCATGACGATCGCCTCGGTGAAGGCGATGCCGCGGACCCGGTCCGGGTGGCGGGCGGCCCAGTCGAAGCCGAGCCCGGAGCCCCAGTCGTGCAGGACGAGCGTGATGCGGTCGCCGACGAAGACCCGGTCCAGGAACTCCTCCAGGTAGGCGGCGTGCGTGTCGAACGAGTACGTGCCCGGGGCCGGGTCGGGCAGCTTCTCGGACTCCCCCATGCCGATGAGGTCGGGGGCGACGCAGCGGCCGAGGTGCTGGACGTGCGGGATCACGTTGCGCCACAGGTAGGACGACGTCGGGTTGCCGTGCAGGAAGACGATCGACTCCCCGGTGCCGACGTCCACGTACGCCATCTCGGCGTCCTTGACGGTGATCCGCGTGCGCGGGAACGGGTCCTCGGGGGAGATGGCGTCGGGCATGCGCCGATCCTCACACGGACCGCGGCCGGTCCGCCGGGTCGGCCCGCCCGGCGCCCGCAGGCCCGTTCCTGGCGTTCGCCGTCGCCGCCGTGGAGACGGTCCGCGCCCTCAGCTGACCGGCGGGGTCAGCAGCGCCAGCCGCTCCACCAGCGCCGACAGCTGCCCGTCGAGGTCCGGCCAGCCCGGCGCGGGCGCGGCCGACCGCAGGGTGACCACGCCGTGCAGCGCCGTCCACACCAGCGTGGCCTCCTCGCGCGGGTCGATGCTGCGGGATCGGCCCGCCCCGACGCAGGCCTCGATGCCCTGGACCAGGACGGCGAACGCCATCTCGGCGCTGTCGGGCTTCCTCGGGCCGAACATGGCGCGGTACCGCGCCGGTGCGGCGAGGCCGGCCAGCACGTAGGTCCGGCACCCGGCGAGCAGCCGTCGCACCGGGTCGGACTCGCGCTCGACGGCTACCAGCACCGCCGACCGCAGCTGCTCGAAGCCCTCGTCCAGGACGGCGCGCAGCAGCTCGTCCAGGTCGGCGAAGTGGCCGTAGACGGCGGGCGCGCTGACGCCGGCCTCGCGCGCCACGCCGCGCAGGCTGACGGCGGCGATCGAGCCCTCGCGCTCGAGCAGCGTGGTGGCCGCGGCGAGGAGGTCGGCGCGGAGGTCGCGGGCGGGCACGAAGACAACTTTACAGGCGTTAAGGAAAGGGCCTACGCTGCTTTACACCCGTTAAGTCGAAGGAGGAGTCATGGGCCTGATCCCCGACCTCGCCTGGACCTCGCCCGCTCCGGGCCCCGGACCCGGCGTCGTGGTCGACACCCGCCTGCACCTGCGGCGGCTCCGGGACGTGCCGATGTTCTTCCGCACGTCCCTCGCCACGTACCGGCAGGCCGTGCGGAGCCCCGGTGCCCGCTCGGTGCGCATGCGCGCCCAGCCGCTGGCGCGCCGGTTCACGACGGTGTCGTGGTGGGACGACGCCGGGGCGGCGCGGGCCTTCGCGATCGCGGAGCCGCACCGCTCGGCGATGCGGTCCTGGCGCCCGCGCATGGACCAGGCGGACATCACCTGGCGGCCGGGCGTCGCCGGCGAGATCCCGGCGCTGGCGGTCCTCGAGCCCACGACCTCCTAGACCTGCCGCGCCACCAGCACCCGGAAGAGGTTCTGCAGCCGGTAGCCGCCGTCGCCGGTGCGGTAGGGCTCGAGGTGCTCCAGCACCGTGTCGCGCAGCGCCTCCGGTTCGGTCCGCCGCACGGCCGAGCGGGCGAGCGGGGTGACCATGAGCGGCCCGACCAGCTCGTCGGCACCGGCGTAGTCGAAGGGCACGACCACCTCGTCGAGCCGCTCGACCGCCAGCCCCGCCCGCTCGGCCATCGCCCGCAGCCGGGCCGGCTCGCTCACCGCCGGCCCGCGGCGGGGCCGGCCCGGCGCCAGCGCCTCCTGCAGCACCCGCAGGTCGCACTCCCGGTCCCGGCCCCACACCGTCGCGGCGACGACCCCACCCGCGCGCCCGGCCCGGTGCAGCACCGCGACCGGGTCGGCGACGTGCATCAGCAACTGGACGGCGGTGACGACGTCGAACGGCCCGGGCGGAGGGTCCTGCGCGTGCCGGACGAGGAAGGTCCCGCCGGGCACCGCCGCGGCCGCCTCCGCGACGGCGGCCGGATCGGTGTCGACGCCGGTCACGCGGGCGCCCCGGCCGGCCGCGCGCCGGGCAAGCTCGCCCGCGCCGCAACCCAGGTCGAGCAGGCGGGTGCCGGCGGTCACCGCGGTGGCGTCGAGCACGGCCTCGTGCAGCGCCGCGCCCCAGCTCTCCGCTCCCCCGCTCACCGGGCGACCATAAACGTGCTTGACCCTGACGCGACGTCAGGCTGTTGCCTTCTCCTCGTCAGATGGAGGGAGGGATCCGATGAACGTGGGCGAGGTCGCCGCGATGGCCGGCGTCACGGTACGCACGCTGCACCACTACGACCGGATCGGCCTGCTACGGCCGTCCGGGCGGACGTCGGCCGGCTACCGGCAGTACGCGCGGGCCGACCTGGACCGGCTGCACCAGGTGCTGGTCTACCGCGAGCTCGGGTTCCCCCTCGAGGAGGTCGCGGCCCTGCTGGACGACCCGTCCGCCGACCCCGCCGAGCACCTGCGCCGGCAGCACCGGCTGCTGCGGGACCGGCTGGACCGGACGCAGGCGATGGTCGCGGCCGTGGAGAAGGAGATGGAGGCGAGAGCCATGGGAACCGGACTGACCCCGGAGGAGCGGTTCGCGGTGTTCGGGGAGCACGACCCCGAGCAGTACGAGGCCGAGGTCGAGGAGCGCTGGGGCGAGACGGAGGCCTACGCGCAGACGAAGCGCCGGACCGCGGCGTACTCCAAGGAGGACTGGCTGCAGATCCTGGCCGAGGGGGAGGACGTCGAGGCCCGCTTCGCCGCCGCCCTGCGGGCCGGGGTCCCGGCCGACTCGGCGCAGGCGATGGACCTCGCGGAGGAGCACCGGCAGCAGATCAGCCGGAACTTCTACGACTGCCCGCCCGAGATGCACGCCGACCTGGGCCGGATGTACGTCGAGGACGAGCGGTTCGCCGCCCACTACGACCAGCGCGCGCCCGGCCTGGCGCAGTACGTCAGCTCCGCCGTCCAGGCCAACGCCGCCCGCCAGGGGTGACCGCCCTGGACCAGTGGCCGGCCGGCGAGATCGGCGATCCGGCCCTCTCCAGCGCCGGGATCCGGGCGGGATCGCCGATCTCGCGTGGTCACACCCGGATCAGCAGCTCCCCGTGCAGCATGCCGAGCCAGCCGTCGTCGGCGTCGGCCCAGCGCAGCCACGCATCGGCGATACCCTGGAGGTCGCCCGGCGTCGCCAGGCCGTAGGCCACAGCCTGCTCGGCGAAGGACGACGCCGTCGCCCGCCCCGCCCACGAGCCGCCCCACCACCGCCGCTCGGCCGGGGACGCGTAGCACCACGCCGAGGTGGACGCGGTCAGGTCGCGGAGCCCCGCCGCGTGCGCCCATGCCAGCAGCCGGCGACCGGCGTCGGGCTCGGCGCGGTTGCGGCGGGCCACCTGCTGGTAGAGCGCCAGCCACCGGTCGAGCCCCTCGTCGGCGGGGAACCAGGTGGTGGCCGCGTAGTCGACGTCCCGGACGGCGACCAGCCCGCCCGGCCGGCAGACCCGCGCCATCTCCCGCAGTGCGGCCACCGGGTCGGTGAGGTGCTGCAGCACCTGGTGGGCGTGGACGACGTCGAACGAGGCGTCGGGCAGGTCGAGGGCGTAGACGTCGCCGACGGCGAAGGCGACCTCGACGCCGGCGCGGTCGGCAGCGGTCCGCGCCTCGTCCAGCGGGTCCGCCGAGAGGTCGAGCCCGAGCACGCGTCCGGGCGCCACCCGGGCGGCGAGGTCGACGGTGATCGTGCCGGGCCCGCACCCGACGTCGAGCAGGTCGAGCCCCGGGCGCAGCGCGGGCAGCAGGTGCGCGGCGGAGTTCTCGGCGGTGCGCCACCGGTGCGACTGCAGGACCGGCTCGGCGTGCCCGTGGGTGTAGGTGTCCACGGGCGCAGTGTGGCCCGGCGTCCCGAGTAGTGGAACCGGCATCCTGCCTGATGAGATGCCGCCGTCCTCCCCCGTCGCAGCGCGTCCTCCCTCAGCGCCCACCGTGCGGGAGGACGCGCCATGATCAGGGAACCTGATCCCGGCGGACGGGCTCAGCCCTCGGCGAGGACCTGCTCGGCCACCGGCACCGCCCGCTCCCGGTCGGCGCGCACCAGCCCGATGCGGGAGCGGCGGTCGAGCAGGTCGGCCACCGTGCGCGCGCCCTCGTGCCGGACCGCGAAGCGCAGCTCCCCCACCGTCTCCGGCCGCCCGGCGACGACCAGCGCCGGTCCGAGCGCCTCCACCGCGGGCGCCTCGGTGCCGTACCGGGCGACCAGCCGCGCCGGTGCGGGCACCCGGTCCAGCGCCACCCGCGGCGCCGCCCCGGCGAGCGCGAGCCGCGCGGTGGTCGACCGCGCCGCGCCCCGCCCCAGCCGCGTCACGACGGCGTCCACGGCCTCCTCGGCCATCGCCCGGTAGGTGGTCAGCTTCCCGCCGACGACGGAGAGGACCGGTCCGTCCCACGCGAGCAGGTGCCGGCGGGAGAGGTCGGCGGTGGCGCCACCCGGCCCCGTGCCCGCCGACTCGGGCAGGACCAGCGGCCGGTAGCCGGAGTAGGCGCCCACCAGGTCGGCGCGGGTGAGCGGCTCGGCGAGCACCCGGTTCACGGTGTCGAGCAGCTGCCGCACCTCGGCGTCGGACGGTGCCGCGTCGTCGTCGGGGACCGGCCCCTCGACCGGCTCGTCGGTGAGCCCGAGGTAGACCAGGCCGTCGGGCTGCGGCAGCGCGAAGACGTACCGCGAGCGGGACCCCGGCAGCGGCACGGTCAGCGCGGCCGACGGCGAGCCCAGCCGCACGCCCGGCACGACGAGGTGGGAGCCGCGCGAGGGCACCAGCCGGATGCGGGGCGCGAGCCGCTGCGCCCACACCCCGGCGGCGTTCACCACCACCCCCGCCCGCACGGTGAGCGGGCCCTCGTCGGTGGTCACGTGCACGTCCGCGCCGTCGACGGCGGTGACGGTCGCGCCGGTGACCACCCGCGCGCCGTGGGCGGCCGCCGTCCGGGCCAGGGCGACGACGAGCCGCGCGTCGTCGGTCAGCTGCCCGTCCCAGAAGACGACGCCGCCACCGCCGGGCCGCACCGCGGGCACCAGCCGGCCGACGTCGGAGGCCTCCACCCGCCGGGTCGCGGGCAGCGAGCGCCGGCCGCCGGGCACCGAGAGCCGCACCGCGTCGCCGAGCCGACCGCCCAGCTCCGCGAGCGCGGTGACGTCGCGGCCGGCGGCATCGGGGACCAGGAAGGGCAGCGGGCGCACCAGGTGCGGCGCCGTCGCCCCCATGAGGACGGCGCGCTCGCGGGCGCTCTCCCGCGCCAGCCCGAGCTCGCCGTGGGCCAGGTACCGCAGGCCGCCGTGCACGAGCTTCGAGGACCACCGGCTGGTGCCCGCTGCCAGGTCGGTGCGCTCGCACAGCAGCACCGAGAGGCCGCGCGAGCCGGCGTCCAGGGCCACCCCGGCGCCGGTCACCCCGCCACCGACGACCACCACGTCGACGGCGGCCCCGGCGACGGCGGTTAGATCGCGGGCGCGGCGCTCGGGTGAGAGGGAGCCGATCACCCGGTCCCCCATCGCTGCGGCACCGGCAGACTGTAGCCGTGCCCGAGCAGCCGGAACTGACGATCCAGGGCTGGGGCCCGCGCCCCGCCACCCCGGGGGACGAGAGCCCCGACGGCGCCCTGACCAAGGCCGCGCGCCGCTACCTGACCCGCGAGCTGGGCTGGGAGCCCCGGCACACCCCGCCCGCCGCCGTGGACGAGATCCGCCTGGCGCCCTGCCGGCTGCCCGAGGAGGACCGGGCGGCCCTGGCCGGCCTGCTGGGCGAGGACCACGTGCGCACCGACCGCGACGCGCGGCTGCGCCGGGCCGGCGGCAAGAGCTACCTGGACCTGCTGCGCCGACGGGAGGGCGACGCCTCCGACGCGCCGGACGGCGTCGTGCTCCCGGGCACCACCCAGGAGACGGCGGCGCTGCTGGCGCTGTGCAGCGAGCGCGGCATCGTCGTCGTTCCGTTCGGCGGCGGCACCAGCGTCGTCGGCGGGCTGGCCGGCGTGGACGCCGACGACCGCCCGACCCTCGCCGTCGACCTCTCGCGCATGGCGTCGGTGCAGGCCCTCGACGTGCCGTCGTCGCTGGTCACCGTGGGTCCGGGCATGCGCGGGCCGGCCCTGGAGCAGGCCCTCGCCCGCGAGGGGCTGACCTTCGGCCACCTGCCGCAGAGCTGGGAGTTCGCCACGCTCGGCGGGTACGCCGCGACGCGGTCGGCGGGCCAGACCTCGACGGGGGTCGGCCGCTTCGACCAGCTCGTCGCGGGGCTCACCCTGGCGACGCCCTCGGGGGTGCTCCAGCTCGGCCACCCCCCGGCGTCGGCCGCCGGGCCCGACCTGCTCGGCCTGGCGCTGGGCTCGGAGGGGACGCTCGGCGTGATCACCGAGCTGACGCTGCGGGTGCGGCCCAAGCCCTCGGCCAGCTCCTACGAGGGCTGGTCGTTCCGCACCTGGGCGGCCGGGCTGGCCGCGCTCCAGCTGCTCGCCCGCCACGACCTGCTCCCCGACGTCGTCCGGCTCTCCGACGCCGACGAGACGAAGGCCAACCTGCTCATGGCCGCCGGCACCGGCGCGCGGGCGCTGCGGGGCGGGTTGCGGGCCCGGGGCCACGGCGAGGGGTGCCTGCTCGTCGTGGGCTGGGAGGGGGTGCCCGACCTGGTGCACGCCCGGACGCGCGCCGCCGCGGCACTGCTGCGCGACGGCGGCGCGGTGCGGCTCGGCCGCCGGGTGGGTGACTCGTGGCGCCGGCACCGGTTCGAGGCGCCCTACCTGCGCGACCGCCTCATGGACGGCGGCCTGCTGGTGGAGACGCTGGAGACCGCGGCCACCTGGACGGCGCTGCCCACCGTGTACGACACCACCCGCCGGGCGCTGCAGGAGTCGCTGGCCCGCGGCGGGCACCGGCCGTTGGTCATGGCCCACGTCTCGCACGGCTACGCCACGGGCGCCTCGCTCTACTTCACCGTGCTGGCCGACCGCGACGACGCGCTGCCCATCCAGCAGTGGCTGTCGGCCAAGCGGGCGGCGACCGACGCGCTCCTGGCCGCGGGCGGGACGCTCACCCACCACCACGCCGTCGGCGCCGACCACCGGCCGTGGCTGGAGCGCGAGGTGGGGGCGCTCGGCGTCGAGGTGCTGCGGGCGGTGAAGGAGCGGCTGGACCCCCGCGGCATCTGCAACCCCGGCGTCCTCCTCCCCGACTGAACGCCCCGCGCCATGATCAGGTGACCTGATCGTCGAGCGTCCTCCCTCACGGTGTGCGGTGAGGGAGGACGCTTCATGATCAGGTCACCTGATCGACGAGAGGCCGGCGCGGCGCCGGGAGGGCCGGGGTCAGGGGCCCGTGACGCCGGGGGCGATCTCTCAGAAGGCGTGGCCGAAGGAGAAGACGCGCTCCGGGTCGACCGCCGCCTTCACCTCGGCCAGCCGCTGGTAGACCCCGGGCGGGTAGGCCGCGGCCACCTCCCCGGGGCCGGAGACGTCACCCAGGAAGTTGGTCAGGCACCCGGGGGCCCGCCACGGCGCCATCGCCCCGAGCACGCCCCGCCCGACGGCGGGCACGATCTCGGCCAGCTCGGGCACGCCCGGCCCGAGGGCCAGCATCGAGAAACCCCCGTCGCGGCCGGCCACCGCGTTGGGCACCTTCGGCGCGCGGGCGAAGGCCCCGCCGAGCTTGCGCAGCTCGACCATCATGAGCGGGATCTCCGCCTGCGGGCCGGCCACGGCCAGCAGGGCGTCGATGCCGTCGTCGGTCAGCTCGGTGAGCAGCTGCCCCTTCTCCCACGCCGGCACGGGGTCGACCGGGTCCATGTGGATCGAGTCCATCTCGTCGGTCCGCATCGGCCCGATGAAGCCGAGCAGGATCCGGCCGGCCCGCATCATCGGCTCGACCAGCCGCTGGCCCTCGTCGAAGTCGGTGCCGCAGTAGGCGTAGCGGAGGTGGACGGCGGTCTGCCCACGCAGCGGCGGCGGGAGGAACTCCATGTCGGGCAGCCGGAGGATCGCGATCGAGGTGCCGACCTCCTCCGGCAGCTCGCGTGACCAGCGGCCGAAGGCGTGCAGGACGGCGGCCATGTCCTCACCGGCGAAGAAGACCCCGCCGGCGTACAGGCCGGTCAGCGGGACCAGGTCCATCTCCAGGGCGGTGACGACGCCGAAGTTGCCCTTGCCGCCGCGGACCGCCCAGAAGAGCTCGGGCTCGGAGTCGGGGGAGAGCGTGCGCTGCCGCCCGTCGGCGGTCACGATCTCCACCGCCCGGACGTGGTCGGCGGCGAACCCGTGCTTGCGGCCGAGGGAGCCCACGCCGCCGCCCAGCGTGTAGCCGATCACCCCGACGTCGGACGACGAGCCGCACAACCCCGCCAGGCCGAACTCGGCGGCGGACTCCATGAGCCGCTTCCACTTCACCCCGGCCTCGACGCGGACGGTCCGCCGCTCGGGGTCGATGAACAGCCCCTGCATGCGGCGGGTGGTGATCATCATGGAACCGGCGGCGTTGCGCACCGGGCCGTGGCCGGTGGCCTGGACGGCGACGCGCAGACCACGGGCGACGGCCCAGGAGACGGCGGCGGCGACGTCGGCGGCGCAGGTCGCGCCGACCGCGATCGACGGGGTGTGCTGTATCGCGACGTTCCAGGTGGCCACCTCGGCGGCCAGCCCGTCGTCGCCGGCGGCGTAGACGGGACCGTGGACGAGGCCGCGGAGCACGTCGACGTCCGCCGCGGGGAACGGCGGTACGAGGGCGTTCACGGCGTCGGCGTCCAGGAGGGCGACGGGCTGCTCGGGCTCGCGGGGGAGCTCGGTGAGGGACATGCGGATTCCTCTTCGCTGCCGCGGTGGTGACCGCGGGTGGGGCACCGCGGTCGGGCCGCGGCTTCTCGGGACGGCGGAAGCGTGCGCGGCCCCGCTTGCCGCGAGCTTGGAGCCGACTTGCACGAGCACCTTGCGGCCCGCTGCAGGCCCACCGCGCGAAAAGGGGTGCCCCCGGGGGCGCCGCGCTGGGAGCATCCTGCGGCGTGCGCTTCCGAGTCCTGGGGCCGCTCGAGGTCTCCGGCCCCGACGGCAGCCCCGCCGACGTGGGCGGGGCCAAGCCCCGGGCGCTGCTGACCCTGCTCCTGGCGGAGGCCGGCCGGGTCGTCGGCATCGACCGCATCGTGAGCACGCTCTGGGGCGAGGAGCCGCCCCCGACGGTCACCGGCACCCTCCAGGCCTACGTCTCGCACCTGCGGCGGGTGCTGGAACCGGGCCGCGGCCCGCGCGAGGCGCCGACCGTGCTGATCACCCGCCCACCGGGCTACCTGCTGCAGGTCGAGGCCGACGACCTGGACCTGCTGCGCTTCGCCCGGCTCATCGAGGAGGGCGACCGCGCGGTGACCGCCGGCGCACCCGCGCGGGGCGTGGCGCTGCTGGACGAGGCGCTGGGCCTCTGGCGCGGGGAACCGCTGGCCGAGCTGGGCGACCTGCCCGCGGCCGCGAGCGACCGGCTCCGCCTCACCGAGCTGCACGTGCGCGCCCGCGAACGGCGCTGCGACGCGCTGCTGGCGGTCGGCCGCCCGGAGGCCGCCGTCCCCGACCTGCAGCACCTGGTGTCCGAGCACCCCCTCCGCGAGCGGCTGTGGGCCCGTCTCGTGACGGCCCTGTACGCCGCCGACCGGCAGGCGGAGGCGCTGGACGCCTGCCGCCGGTGCGCCGACCTGTTGCGCGACGAGCTGGGCATCGACCCCGGGCCGGAGCTGCGCGACCTGGAGCAGGCCGTGCTGCGGCAGGACCCGCGACTGCTGGAGCGGCTGCCCCGCCCCGTGCTGCCGCCGGCTCCCGCGCCCGCGCCGAGCGCCTCGGTGGACGCGCTGGTCGGCCGCCGGGCGGAGCTCGACCAGGTGCGCGCGGTCGCCGAGCAGGTGGCCGGCGGGCGATCCGCCGTCGTCGTCATCGAGGGCGAGGCGGGCATCGGCAAGACCCGGCTCGCCGAGACGGTCGCCGACGGTGCCCGGCTCCTGGGGTGGCCGGTGGCGTGGAGCCGCTGCGCCGACGACACGGGTGCGCCGCCCCTGTGGCCGTGGACGCAGGTGCTCGAGCAGCTGGGCCAGCCGGAGCTGGTCCCCGACGAGGCGGCCGGGGACGACGCCGACGCAGCGCGCTTCCGGCTGTTCCAGGACCTGCGCGCCCGGCTGACCGCCGCGGCATCCCGCCCCGCGCTCGTCGTCCTCGAGGACCTGCAGGGCGCCGACACCACGTCGGTGCAGCTGCTCGGCCTGCTCGCCCGCCACCTCCCCCGGGCGCCGGTGCTGCTGGTCGTCACCGCGCGGACCGTCGGCGAGCCGCTGCCCGAGGCCGTCGCGGACTGCCTGGCCCGGCTCGCCCGCGAGCCCGCCGCCACCTGCCTGCGGCTGCGCGGGCTGGACGCCGACGACGTCGCCGCGCTCCTGACCGCTCAGCTGGGCTCCCCGGGCGACCGCGCGCTGGCCGCCACCGTGCACGACCGCACCGGCGGCAACCCGTTCTTCGTCGTCGAGCTGTCGCGCTGGATGGTCGGCGCCCACGACCTCCACCTGGACGTCGTCCCGGTGCCGCCGTCGGTCGGGGAGGTGCTGCGCACCCGGCTCGCCCGGCTGCCCGCGGGCGCCCGCGAGGTGCTCGAACTGGCCGCCGTCGTCGGCCGCGAGGTGTCCCTGGGCCTCCTGGAGGCGGCCGGCGTCGCCGTCGACGACGCGCTCACGGCGATGGACTCGGCCCTCGCCGTCGGCCTGGTGGTCGAGGGCGGGCGGCCGTGGAGCTGGCGGTTCGCCCACGCGCTCGTGCAGGAGGTGCTGGCCGGCGACCTGCCCGCGGTGCGGCGGGCGCGGCTGCACGCCCGCGTCGGCGAGGCGCTCGAACGGCGGATCACGACGTCCACGGACGACGGGCTCGTGGAACGGCTCACCCACCACTTCGTCGAGGCGCTCCCCGTGGTCGGGCCCGGCCCGGCGCTGCTCTACCTGGGGGCGGCCGCCCGCGCCGCGCGGGCCCGGCTGGCCCACGGCGAGGCCGCCGCGCACGGCCGGCGGGCGCTGCAGCTGCTCGACCCGGAGGCGCCGGACGCGGCGCGCACCCGGCACGACCTGCTCACCGCCCTGGGCAACGACCTGCTCCGCAGCGGCCAGCTGACCGAGGCGCGCGAGGTGGTGGCCGAGGCGATCTGCCTGGCCCGCCAGCTCGACGACCGGGAGTGCCTCGCCGAGGCGGCGGCGGTCTGGGGCAGCGTCACGCTGTGGAACTGGCGACCGCACGGGGTGGTCGACGAGGACATGGTCGCCGTCCTGGAGGACCTGCTCGCCGAGCGCGGGGACGGCGACGACCCGACCACGGCCCGGTTGCTGGGCACCCTCGGCGTCGAGCTGGCGTTCGGCCCCGACGACCGCGGCGTGCGGGCCGCCGGGCAGGCGGTCGCGATGGCGCGGCGGATCGGCGACCCGGAGCTGCTGGGCCGGACCCTGAACAACCTGAGCCTGGCGGTGTGGGGGCGTCCGGGCGCCGCCGAGCTGCGGCTGGCGGCGGCCGACGAGTCGTTGGAGCTGGCCGGTCGCGGGCTGCCGCGGCGCACCGAGTTCCTGGCGCACCTGCACCGGGCGGCGATCCGGCTGCACCTCGGCGACCTGGCCGGATTCGAGGCCGATCACGCCCAGGCCCGGCGGCTGGCGGTGTCGCTGAGCGGGCCGGAGGTGCGCCCGCACGTGCTCTGGCAGGCCGGCGGGCTGGCCTGGCTCCGCGGCAACGCCGCCCGCGCGGAGGAGCTGACCACCGAGGCCTACGAGCTCTTCCGGCGGGTCACCCCGCACGCGCGGCACGCCTACGCGGCGCACCAGTTCACCCTGCGGCGGGCCGACCACCGCCAGGGCGAGGCGCTGCCGCTGCTGGTCGAGACCGGGGACGAGGGCAACCCGCTGCTGCAGGAGATGGCGGTGCTGGCGGCCGCCGAATCGGGCGACCTGGCCGAGGCCCGCCGGCTGCGCGCGCGCTGGGGCCGCACGCTGGTGCGCGACTGGGCCAGTGACGTCGCGCTGTACCTGCAGGCCGAGAGCTCGCTGTGGCTGGGGGACGAGCGGGACTGGGCGTCGGCGGCGGAGTCGCTGCTCCCCTACCGCGGCAGGCAGGCGGTCCTCGGGACGCCGGCGCTCACGCTCGGCGCCTATGACGAGCTGCTGGGCCGGATCGCCGAGCGGCTGGCCGACCAGGCCGGCGCGCGGCGGTGGTGGACGGCGGCCCGGGAGCAGGGTGCGCTGGTCGGCTCACCGCACCAGGTGGCGCTGGCCGAGTCCCACCTGCGCCGGGTCGCGGCCGAGCCGACCCCCGCCTGACCCCGGACGCGGGGTCCCGGCCCCCCGGCAGTCCCGGCCCGGGGACGCCGTCCTCCCTCACCGTGGCGCGTCCTCCCTCACCGTCTGCAGTGAGGGAGGACGCTCGATGATCAGGTCACCTGATCATCGCGGGTGGGGCTCAGGCGGTGGTGGCGATGCCGCCGTCGACCGGGATGACCGCGCCGGTGACGTAGGCGCCCGCTCGCGAGGAGAGGTAGACGACGACGCCGGCCATGTCGTCGGGGCGCCCGATGCGGCCCAGCGGCGACTTGGCCGCGATCTCGGACCCGAAGGCGTCCAGCGTGGCGGCCATCATCTTCGACTCGAACGGCCCGGGCGCGACGGCGTTGACGGTGATGCCCTGGGGCCCGAGCTCCTTGGCCAGCACGCGGGTGAGCTGGTGCAGCCCGGCCTTGCTCGCGGCGTAGGAGTAGGTCGGCATCGGATTGACGTGCAGGCCGTCGATGCTGCCGACGTTGACGATGCGCGCCGGGTCGCCCTCGGCCGCCGCGGCCCGGAGCCTGGGCAGGAACGCGCGGGTGAGGAAGAAGGGCGACTTCAGGTTCAGGTCGAGCAGCTTGTCCCAGGCCGACTCGGGGAAGGTCTCGAGCGGCTCGCCCCAGGTGGCACCGGCGTTGTTCACGAGGATGTGCACCCGCTCCTCGTGCCGGCCCACCTCCTCGGCCAGACGGATGCACTCGGCCTCGGTGGAGAGGTCGGCCGGGATCGAGACGACGGTGCCGAACTCCGCGAGCTCCGCCGCCGCGGCGTCCCCGGCCTCGGCCTTCCGTGAGCTGATGTAGACCTTCGCCCCCGCCTGCAGCAGGCCCCGGGCCATCATCAGGCCGATGCCGCGGGTGCCCCCGGTGACCACAGCCACCTTGCCGGTCAGGTCGAACAGGTCCACGGGTACCTCCGGTTCGGCGTCGCGGCGCCGTCGTCGGCACCGACCCCGCACCCTAACGAGGCGGTCCGCACGCTCCTCCACGACGCCGTCGTCGCCGACCTGTGCCAGCCTGGCGGTCATGATCGAACCCGCCGCGACCCCGGGGGCCACGAGCGAGGTCGGCCCGCTGCGCACCGTGATGCTGCACCGCCCCGGCCCGGAGCTGCGCCGGCTGACGCCGCGGAACAACGACCAGCTCCTCTTCGACGGCGTCCCGTGGGTGGCCCGCGCCCAGGACGAGCACGACGCCTTCGCGCAGGCGCTCAGCGACCGCGGCGTCGAGGTGCTGCACCTGGCCATGTTGCTGGCCGAGGTGCTCGCGGTGCCCGCCGCGCGGGCCGACCTGATCGGTGCCGCCGTCGACGACCCGCGGCTGGGCGCGACCCTGCAGCGCGACGCCACCCGCCACCTGACGGGGCTCTCCCCGGAGGACCTGGCGACGGCGCTCATCGCGGGCCTGGCGCACGAAGAGCTGCGCGGCCACGGGCTGGCCTACCAGATCATGGACCGCTCGGACTTCGTCGTCCCCCCGCTGCCCAACCTGCTGTTCACCCGCGACTCGTCGGTGTGGATCGGCGGCGAGGTGGCGGTGACCTCCCTGGCCATGGCCGCGCGGCACCGGGAGAGCACCATCACCGCCGCCATCTACACCCACCACCCCCGCTTCGCCGGGTCCGGGCAGCTGTACTCGCCGGGGCTCGAGCACCTGGAGGGCGGGGACGTGCTGCTCCTGGCCGAGGGCGTGGTCGCCGTCGGCGTGGGCGAGCGGACGACGCCCGGCGGTGCCGAGCGGCTGGCGCGGCGGGTCTTCGCCCGCGGGCTGGCGCACACGGTGCTCGTCGTCCCCATCGCCCAGGAGCGGGCCACCATGCACCTGGACACGATCGCCACCATGGTCGACGTCGACGCGATGGTGATGTACCCGGCGGTGGCCGACTCGCTGGTCGCCTGGACGGTCACGGCGCCCGCCGGCTGCCCCGCCGACGACGCCGACACGACCGACCTCGTCGTCAGCGGCCCCGAACCGTTCGTCGCGGCGGCGGCGCACGCGATGGGCATCGACAAGCTGCGGGTGATCGACACCGGCCTGGACCCGGTGACCGCCGAGCGGGAGCAGTGGGACGACGGCAACAACACCCTCGCCCTGGCCCCGCGGCTGACGGTGGCCTACGAGCGCAACACGGTCACCAACGCCGCACTCGAGGCGGCCGGCATCGAGGTGGTGCGCATCGCGGGCTCGGAGCTCGGCAGCGGCCGCGGCGGTCCGCGCTGCATGTCCTGCCCGGTCTCCCGCGCCCCGCTCTGAGCCCTCCGCGGCGAGCGGCGGGCTACGACCGGGGGACCGCCCGCTCCGACGAGCCACACCGGTGATCCCGGCCACTACGCTGCCAACTTCCTGCGCCGGCCCGGCGCTCGGCGGAGGGACGGTGCGGTGGCAGGCACGGGGACGGCACGGCGGACCGGCCGGATCGCGGGGATCGGCGGCGGGCTCGTCGGCTACCTGGTCTTCGTCGAGTTCACCAGCGGCGTGCTGCAGGGCTACTACGTCCCGCTGCTGACCGACATCGCCCGCTACCTCGGGGTCAACGACGCCGACGTCAACTGGCTCGAGGCCGCCCAGCTGATGCTCTCGGCGATCGCGGTGCCGGTGCTGGCGAAGCTCGGTGACCTGCACGGGCACCGGCGGGTGCTGCTCTGGTCCTCCGTCGTCGTCGCGCTCTCCACCGTCGTGCTGGCCTTCGCGCAGAGCTTCCCGCTGTTCCTCGTCGCCTGGGCGCTGCAGGGCATGTACGTCGTGTGGCTGCCGCTGCAGGTGGCGCTCATCTGGGACCGGTCCCGCCGGACGCCCGGCGCGGCGAGCCAGACCCGCCGCGCGACCGGGCTGATCGTCGCCGCCCTGCAGGCCGGCGCGATCGTGGGGGCGCTCACCGGCGGGCAGATCGGGCAGAGCCTCGCCGACTCGTTCTGGCTGGTGCTCATGGCGCCGCTGGTCCTGGTCGTCGGCGTCTGCGTCGTCGTCGCCCTGCGCGTGCCGGAGAGCCAGGACCGCACCGGCGGCAGCATCGACACGACCGGCGCCGCGGTGCTGAGCCTCGTGCTGCTGGTCATCACCGGCGGCCTGAGCTTCGTCCGCCTCAACGAGGATGCGCTCTGGCCGTGGGCGGTCACCGCGCTCGGGCTGCTGCTGCTGGTCCCGTTCGTGCTCTACGAGCTGCGCCAGGACGACCCGCTGGTCGACTTCCGGGTGCTGCGCAGCTCCTCGATGTGGCCGGTGCAGCTCACCGCCGGGCTCTTCGGCATCAGCGTGCTCGGCGCCCAGGGCCCGCTGTCGACGTACGCGCGCACCGATCCGGAGGTGTACGGCTACGGGCTGGGCCTCTCCACCAGCGAGGTGTCGGTCGTCATCGGCGCCTACGTGATCTCCATGCTGGTCGGCGCGAGCCAGTTCTCCCGGGTGAGCCGGCTGACCACGCCCCGGCGCACGCTGATCGGGGCGGCCACCCTCACCGGCACCGGCTACCTGCTCCTCGTGCCCTTCCACGACACGCTCGCCCAGATGCTCACCTGCATCGCGATCGCCGGGCTGGGCTCCGGTGCGCTGGTCGCGGCCCTGCCGGCGGCCGCCGCAGCCGCGGCCCCGGTCGGCCGCACGGCGGTGGCCACCGGCCTGACCAACACGACCAAGGTGCTCGGCGGGTCGTTCGCCTCCGCGACCTTCGCCCTCGCGCTGGCCTCGAACGTGCCGCTCCTGCCCGACGGGTCGGCCGGCACCGCCGGATCGCTGTCGGGATACATCACCGTGTGGGTCGTCTGCGGCTCGGCGGCGCTGCTGGCCGCGCTGGCGCTGCTCGTCGTCCCGAAGCTGGCCTTCTCCGACCCGTCCGTCCCCGAGCCCACCGAGGAGTCCCGAGCATGAGGCGCGCGCTGGCCCTGGCCGCGACCGGAGCCGCCGCCGCGGCCGCCACCACGACCGCCCGGCGGGTCGCCCGCTTCCGGCCGGTGGAGCAGCCGGTTCCGCCGGTCGACCTGACCGGTCTGGACGCCGACGCCGCGGCGCAGCGGCTCGCCGAGCTGATCCGCATCCCGACGATCTCCTCCCGGGACGCCGACCAGGTGGACGCCGCGGCGTTCGAGGCCTACCGCGCCCGGCTCGCCGAGCTGTACCCGCGCACCCACGAGGCGCTGGAGCGCGAGGTGCTCGGGGCCGGCGCGCTGCTCTACCGCTGGCGCGGCACCACCGACGAGCCGCCGCTGGTGCTCATGGCGCACTACGACGTCGTCCCGGTCGCCGGCCAGGAGTGGACCCGCGACCCGTTCTCCGGGCTGGTCGAGGACGGCTGCGTGCACGGCCGCGGCGCGATCGACGACAAGGGTTCGATGGTCGCGATCCTCGAGGCGGTCGAGGCGCTGGTGGCCGAGGGCTTCGCGCCCCGGCGCGACGTCTACCTCTCGTTCGGCGACGACGAGGAGGTCGCCGGCGTCGGCGCCCGGCTCGCGGTCGAGGCGTTCACCTCCCGCGGCATCCGGCCCTGGGCCGTCGTCGACGAGGGCGGCGCGGTGGTGAGCGGGATGTTCCCCGGCGTCCCGGGGCAGGTCGCCGTCGTCGGGCTGGCGGAGAAGGGCCTGCTGGACGTCGAGCTCGTCACCACCGACCCCGGTGGGCACGCCTCCTCCCCGGCCCCCGGCGGCGCACCGGCGCGGCTGGCGAAGGCGATCCTCGCCCTCGAGGCCGACCCGTTCCCCGCCCGGCTGCACGACGTCGTCCTCGGCATGATCGACGCCGTCGGGCGGCGGGCCCCGCTCGGCCACCGCGCGCTGTTCGCGCACGCCGCCCAGCTGCGGCCGGTGCTGGCGTCCGTGCTGGCCCGGGCCGGCCGGGAGGCGGGTGCGATGGTGCGGACGACGGTCGCCGTGACCCGCCTCGAGGGCAGCCGGGCCTCCAACGTGCTGGCCACCCGGGCCCTGGCGCACCTGAACATCCGGATCGCGCTGGGCGAGAGCGTGCAGTCGACGGTGGAGCGGCTGCACCGCGTGATCGACGACCCGACGGTGGAGGTCCGGGTCGTGTCGGGCAACGACCCGTCACCGGTCTCACGGGCCGACAACGAGGCGTTCGCGCTGATCGGCGCGGCCGCGCGCGCGACCTACCCCGAGGCCGTCGTGGCGCCGTACGTGATGGTGCAGGCCAGCGACGCCAGGCACTTCAGCCAGATCTGCGACAGCGTGTACCGCTTCATGCCCTTCGACCTGAGCCGGGAGGAGCTGTCGGCGCTGCATGCAGCCGACGAGCGCATCTCGGTCGCCGCCCTGCACCGGGGTGCGGGGTTCTTCCGCCACCTGGTCCGCCACCTCTGAACCGCTCCCCGGGAGCTCCGCCCCTCCCCACACCGGGTGGGCAGAGGCGGAGCCGCCGGACCGGGTTCACAGTCGCTGGTTGAGGCGGTGGTAGGCCGCGCTCCAGCGCAGCTCGTTGGCCAGCGAGCGCCGGGTGGTGCCGGCGCCGATGAGCACCAGCTCGGTCGCGAAGATCTCGGCGAGGTCGGTGAGCTCGTCGGCGCCGAGCTGCGTGGTCAGCACCGTGTGGTGCGGGCCCCCGGCGGTCAGCCAGCCCTCGGTGGACGTCGAGAAGTCAGGCCGCGGCTCCCACACCGCCCGCGCAACGGGCAGGTTCGGCAGCGGCTCGGACGGCGGCACGACGTCGATCTCGTTGGCCACCCAGCGGAAGCGGTCGCCGAGGTCGGCCCAGCCGATCACGACGCCCTCAGCGGGCGCCGCGTCGAAGACCAGGCGGGCCGGGTCCTCGCGACCCCCGATCGAGAGCGGGTGCACCTCCAGCGAGGGCCGCCCGCCGGCGATGGTCGGGCAGACCTCGAGCATGTGGGCGCCGAGGATCTTCGGCGTCTCCGAGGCCAGGTCGTAGGTGTAGTCCTCCATGAACGAGGTGCCACCGGGGAGCCCGGTCGCGGCCGTCTTCAGCACGCGCAGCAGCGCGGCGGTCTTCCAGTCGCCCTCGCCGCCGAAGCCGTAGCCGTCGGCCATGAGCCGCTGCACGGCCAGTCCGGGCAGCTGCCGCAGACCGCCGAGGTCCTCGAAGTTGGTCGTGAACGCGCCGAATCCGCCTTCGGTGAGGAAGCGGCGCAGCGCCACCTCGATCCGCGCCTGGTACCGGACGGCGTCGTGCTGCGCGCCCCCGGGCCGGACGTCGGCCGCCATCTCGTACAGGTCGCCGTACTCCTGCACCAACGAGTCGACGTCCTCGTCCGCCACGGCGTCCACCACGGCCACCAGGTCGTTGACGCCCCAGGTGTTCACGGACATCCCGAACCGGAGCTGCGCCTCGACCTTGTCGCCCTCGGTCACCGCGACGTCGCGCATGTTGTCGCCGAAGCGCGCCAGCTTCAGCTCCCGCGCGGCGGCGGCGCCGACGGCCGCCCGCGCCCAGGAACCGACCCGTGCCCGCACGGCCGGGTTGCCGACGTGGCCGGCGACCGTCGCGCGCGGCTGGCGCAGCCGGGTGAGGACGAACCCGTGCTCCCGGTCGCCGTGGGCGGCCTGGTTGAGGTTCATGAAATCCATGTCGATCGTCGCCCACGGGAGGGCGGCGTCGGCCTGGGTGTGCAGGTGCAGCAGGGGTTTGCGCAGCGCGTCGACGCCGGCGATCCACATCTTCGCGGGCGAGAACGTGTGCATCCAGGTGATGACGCCGAGGCACGCAGGGTCCTCGTTGGCCTCGCCCATGATGCGCCGGATGGCGTCGGCGTCGGTCAGCACCGGCTTCCAGACCACGCGGACGGGCACCTCGGCGGCCTCGTCGAGGGCGGCGGCCACACGTCGGGACTGCTCCGCGACCTGCTGGAGGGTCTCGTCGCCGTACAGCCCCTGGCTGCCGGTCAGGAACCAGACCTCGCGGTCGTCGAACGGGGCAGTCACACGTTCCTCCATCAGCGTTGTCCGTACACGTTCTGGTACCGGGCGTAGAGCGAGTCGATGTCCGCCTGCGCGATCGGGATGGGCTCCCCGAGCTGGCGGGAGAGGTGGACCGTGCGCGCGACGTCCTCGGTCATGACGGCGGCCTTGACCGCGGCCTTGGCGTCGCGGCCGACGGTGAAGACGCCGTGGTTCTGCATGAGCACGGCCGGCGAGCGGGAGCCCCGCAGCGTGGCGACGACGCCCTGGCCGATCGAGTCGTCGCCGATGAGCGCGAACGGGCCGACCGGGATCGGCCCGCCGAACTCGTCGGCCATCGCCGTCAGCACGCACGGGATCTCCTCCCCGCGAGCGGCCCAGGCCGCGGCGTACGGGCTGTGCGTGTGCACCTGCCCGCCGACGTCGGCCATGTGGCGGTAGACGTAGGCGTGGGCGGCGGTGTCCGAGGACGGCGCCTTGACCCCGTCGACGACCTCCCCGTCCAGGTCGCAGACGGTGATGCCCTCCCACGTCAGCTCGTCGTAGGAGACTCCGCTGCCCTTGATCACGAACAGGTCCTCGCCGGGGACGCGGGCGGACACGTTGCCCGCCGTCCAGGTCACCAGCGCGTAGCGGGTGAGCTCGGCATGCAGGGCGGCGACGTGCTCGCGCAGCTCGCGGTGGGTGCCCCGCTCGGTGCGGGTCTGCGTGGCGGTCATGCCAACTCCTCGGTCGGGACGGCGGAGGGCGTCTCGGGTCCGCCGGTCCCCGGCGTACCGACCCCTACGTGCTCCACGGCTGCGCGCTCGACCGGGAGCGCGGCGACGTACCGCTGCATGAACGCGTCGAACCCCTCGACGTCGGCGGGGTCGGGCTCCACGGTCAGGCCCGTGCCGGTGAAGACCGTCCTGTCCAGGTAGTCCGCCAGGCTCTGCCCGGGCTCAGCCCGGGTGGCGAAGGCGGCCAGGACGGCGATGCCCCAGGCGCCCCCCTCGCCGGCGACGTCGCCGACGGAGACCGGGGTGTCGATCGCAGCGGCCAGGAAGCGTTGTGCGACGCCCTCGGTCTTGAACAGGCCACCGTGCGCGAACATCCGGTCCAGCCGCACGCCCTCGGTCTTCTGCAGGACGTCCATGCCGATCCTCAGCGTCGCCAGGGACGAGTACAGGTGGGCCCGCATGAAGGTTCCGAGGTCCAACCGGCTGTCCGGGGAGCGCAGGAACAGCGGCCGGCCCTCCTCGAGACCGGTGATCGGCTCCCCGGAGAGGTAGTTGTAGGCGAGCATCCCGCCGCCGTCGCTCGCCCCGCCCAGGGCGGCGGTGAAGAGGGTCGCGAAGACCTCCGACGGGCCGGCGTCGGAACCCAGCGCGCGGGCGAACTCGGTGAACAGCCCGGCCCAGGCGTCCAGCTCGCTGGCCCCGTTGTTGCAGTGCACCATCGCCACCGGGTCCCCGGCCGGCGTGGTGACCAGGTCCAGCTCGCGGTGCGGCCGGGCGAGGGCGCGCTCGAGCACGACCATGGCGAAGATCGACGTCCCGGCGGAGACGTTGCCGGTGCGCGGGGCGACCGAGTTGGTGGCGACCATCCCCGTGCCCGCGTCACCTTCGGGTGGGCACAGCGGGCTCCCGGGGCGCAGCCGCCCGGTCGGGTCCAGCAGGGCCGCGCCCTTCTCGGTGAGCGTCCCGGCCGGCCGGCCGGCGACCGCGATCGCGGGTAGCAGGTCGGCCAGGCTCAGCTCGACCCCGGCCTCGGCGGCCAGCTGGTCGAACCGGGCCAGCATCGTGGCGTCGTACGAACCGGTGGCGCCGTCGATCGGGAACATGCCGCTGGCATCCCCGATGCCCAGGACCTTCTCGCCGGTGAGCTGCTCGTGCACGTGGCCGGCCAGGGTCGTCAGGTGATCCAGGCGGCCGATGTGGTCCTCACCGTCCAGGATCGCCTGGTACAGGTGCGCGACGCTCCACCGGTGCGGGATGTTGACGCCGAACTCCGCGCTGAGCCGCTCGGCCGCGCGGCCCGTGTTCGTGTTGCGCCAGGTGCGGAAGGGCGTGAGCAGCTCGCCGTCGGCGTCGAACGCGAGGTAGCCGTGCATCATCGCCGACACGCCGAGGGAGCCGACCGCTCCCAGCTCGATCCCGTGACGGCGCCGAAGGTCCTCGGCCAGGGCCGCGACGCTCTGCTGCACACCCGTCCAGACGGCCTCCAGCGAGTACGTCCACAGCCGGTCCACGAGCTGGTTCTCCCAGTCGTGGCTGCCCACGGCGAGCGGAGCGTGGTCGGGACCGATCAGCACCGCCTTGATCCGGGTCGAGCCGAGCTCGATCCCCAGGGCCGTGCGACCGAGGGTGATCGCCTCACCGGGGTGCATGCCCGCACCGACCTCGCCCATCAGGCCTCCTGCCTCGTCGTTGTGATCGTTCACATCAGCCTGTCACGGTG
This sequence comes from Blastococcus sp. SYSU DS0541, assembly GCF_054050875.1. NCBI lineage: Bacteria > Bacillati > Actinomycetota > Actinomycetes > Geodermatophilales > Geodermatophilaceae > Blastococcus > Blastococcus sp. SYSU DS0541. Next base: position 101,285 of record NZ_JBJHAD010000017.1, read on the forward strand.
CCGGCGGACCGGTGCTGGACCGGACCACCAGACTCGCCGGCACCGGGTCCGGGTGCGGCTCCTCACCCCGGAGCCGGCCCAGGACCAGGTCCACCCCGCGCCGGCCCAGCTCGGCGAAGTCCTGCCGGACGGTGGTCAGGGGCGGGACGAAGTACGGCGCCTCGGGCAGGTCGTCGAACCCGACGACGCTCAGATCGCCGGGCACCGAGAGACCGGCGTCGTGCAGCGCCGCCAGCAGGCCGAGGCTCATCTGGTCGTTGGCGGAGAACACCGCCGTGATCGGTTCACCGTCCCGGCGCCGCGCCACGACCGCCTGGCCGGCCGCGTAGCCGGAGGCCGGCGTCCAGTCGCCGCGCGGCAGCGCCTCGGGCACCGGCACGCCGGCGGTGCGCAGCTCGGCGCGCCAGCCGTCGGTACGGCCACGGGCCTCCTGGGAGTCGGCCGGCCCCGGTAGGTGGTGCACCGTCCGGTGCCCGAGGTCGAGCAGGTGCCGGACCGCCGTCCGGGCCCCCGCCACCTGGTCGATCGCCACCGCGGGCCGGTCGTCGGCACCACCCACCTGGACGGCGACGAGCGGGACCGGCGGCGCCAGCCGGCTCACCGCGTCGGCCGCGTCGTCGTAGGTGGACAGGGCGACGACGGCGTCCACCCCGTGGGCGACCAGGTCGTCGACCGCCGTCCGCATCGCCTCCGCGGTGGCCTCGTCGAGGATGGTCACCGACAGCGCGTACCCGGCTGCCCGGGCCGCCTTCTCCAGGCCGATCATCGTCTGCGCCGGCCCGTACTGGGCGATGTTGACGGTGACCAGCCCGAGGGTGCGGCTCGACCCGGTGACCAGGGCACGGGCAGCACGGTTCGGCCGGTAGCCGAGCTCGAGGATCGCCTGCCGCACGCGTTCCCGGGTGAGCGGGGCGACGCTCGGGTGATCGTTGATCACCCGCGACACCGTCTGGTAGGACACGCCCGCTCGCTGCGCGACGTCGGCCAGGCCGGGGGCGCGGGTCCCCGTCACCTCGGCAGCCATGGAGCCTCCCTCCTACGCGCCCGGAGCGGCGGGGTCGACGACGCGCCCGATCAGCGGGAGGCGCCGGCGCGGCGCTTGTTGTAGACGTCGAAGGCGACGGCCAGCAGCAGCACGAGCCCCTTGACCACGGACTGGATCTGCTGCTCGACGCCCATGAGCTGCATGCCGTTGCTCATCACCGCCATGATCAGGCCCCCGACCATGGCGCCGACGACCGTACCGACGCCACCGGTCACCGCCGCACCGCCGATGAAGGCCGCGGCGATCGCGTCGAGCTCGAACATGTTGCCCGCGGCGGGCTGGGCGCCGTTGGACCGGGAGGAGTAGATGACCCCGGCGACCCCGGCGAGGAAGCCCATGTTGACGAAGATCCAGAAGTTGACCTTCTTGACCTTCACGCCGGAGAGCTGCGCGGCGGCCAGGTTGCCGCCGATGGCGTAGACCTGGCGGCCGAAGACGGTGCGCTTGGTGACGATCCCGTAGGCGATGACCAGCACGGCCAGGATGATCAGCACGATCGGCAGCCCGCGGGCGTGGGCCAGCTGCCAGGCGAAGTACATGACGACGGCGCCGACCACGGCGATCCGGGCGATGAACGCCCCGAGGGACCCGACCGGCTGCTCGTAGCGCACGCGGGCCGCCCGGGTGCGCCAGGCGCTGACCGCGTAGCCGCCCACCGCGACCGCACCGATGAGCAGCGTGAACGCGTCGTAGCCGTAGCCGCCGAGCAGCCCGTTGAGGAACCCGGTGGCCACGTCGGTGTACCTGTCCGGGAAGGGCGACAGGGAGACGTTGTCGAGCACCTGCAGGGTCAGGCCGCGGAACAGCAGCATGCCGGCGAGGGTGACGATGAAGGCCGGTATCCCGACGTAGGCCACCCAGAACCCGTGCCAGGCCCCGACGAGGATGCCGACCCCCAGGGCGGCGACGATGCCCACCCACCAGGGCAGGCCCTGCTGGATGACCAGTACCGCGGAGACCGCCCCGGTGAGCGCGACCACCGACCCCACGGAGAGGTCGATGTGCCCGGCGATGATCACGATGACCATGCCGATGGCCAGCACCAGGATGTAGGAGTACTGCAGGATGATGTTCGTGATGTTGCCCGGGCGCAGCAGCGTCCCGTCGGTGAGGATCGTGAACAGCAGGACGATCGCGACGAAGGCGACGTAGATGCCGCTCTGCCGCATGTTGCTGGTCAGCTTGTGCCAGAGGTTCTTGTCGTCGTCGGGCCGCGTGCCGGGGGCGGCGGCGCCGGGAGCCGGGGTGATCGACTCCTCCTGGGGCACGGTCTTGGTCACGCCGCGGCCTCCTTGTTCTTCGTCATGAGCGCCATGAGGTTCTCCTGGGTCGCCTCGGCCACCGGCAGCTCACCGGTGATCCGGCCTTCGGCCAGCGTGTAGATGCGGTCACAGATGCCGAGCAGCTCCGGCAGCTCCGACGAGATGACGACGACGGCCTTCCCGTCCGCCACCAGCCGGTTGATGATCGTGTAGATCTCGTACTTCGCCCCGACGTCGATCCCGCGGGTCGGCTCGTCGAGGATCAGCACCTCGGGGTCGGTGTAGAGCCACTTGGACAGCACGACCTTCTGCTGGTTGCCGCCCGAGAGCTTGCCGACGATCGAGGAGACGCTCGGCGCCTTGATGTTCATGCTGCGCCGGCTGTCCTCGGCGACCTTGGTCTCCTCGTTGTCGTTCACCCAGCCGGCGCGCGACAGCTTGCCCAGGGCGGCGGCCGAGATGTTCTGCCGGATGTCCTGGATCAGGTTGAGGCCGTAGTGCTTGCGGTCCTCGGTCGCGTAGGCGATCCCGTGGTCGATCGCCTCGGCCACGGTGCGGGCCTTGATCTCCTTGCCGTGCAGGAGGAGCCGGCCGCCGGTGTACCGCCCCCAGGCGCGGCCGAAGATGCTCATCGCGAACTCGGTGCGCCCGGCGCCCATGAGACCGGCGATCCCGACGACCTCGCCGGCCCGCACGGAGATCGACGCCTGGTCGACCACCAGCCGGTCGTTGACCGGGTGCCTCACCGACCAGTCCTCGACGCGCAGGACCTCCTCGCCGGGGTGCGACTCGCGGTCGGGGTAGTAGCTCTCCAGGTCGCGGCCGACCATGCCGCGGATGATCCGGTCCTGGGTGACCTCACCGGCGTCGAGGTCGAGCGTCTCCACCGTCTTCCCGTCGCGGATCACGGTGACCTGGTCGGCGATCGCGGTGATCTCGTTGAGCTTGTGCGAGATCATGATGGAGGTGATCCCGCGCTCCCTGAGGTCGCGCAGCAGGCCGAGCAGGTGGGCGGAGTCGTTGTCGTTCAGCGCGGCCGTCGGCTCGTCGAGGATGAGCAGCTTGACGTCCTTGGACAGCGCCTTGGCGATCTCGACCAGCTGCTGCTTGCCGACGCCCAGCTGGCCGACCGGCGTCGTCGCGTTCTCCCGCAGGCCTACCGAGCGCAGCAGCTCGGCGGCCTCGGCGTTGGCCCTGTTCCAGTCGATCAGCCCGCCGCGGCCGCGGCGCTCGTTGCCCAGGAAGATGTTCTCGGCGATCGAGAGGTAGGGGACGAGCGCGAGCTCCTGGTGGATGATCGCGATCCCGGCGTGCTCGCTGTCGCGGATCCCCGAGAAGGAGACCGGCGTGCCGTCGAAGACGATCTCGCCGTCGTACTCCCCGGCCGGGTAGACGCCGGAGAGGACCTTCATCAGCGTGGACTTGCCGGCGCCGTTCTCTCCGCAGATCGCGTGGATCTCACCGCGGCGCACGGCCAGATTGACGTTCTCCAGCGCCTTCACACCGGGGAAGGTCTTGGTGATGGAGCGCATCTCCAGGATGTTGTCGTCCATGGACTCCGTCGTCCTCGTCCGTGTCATCGCGTGCTGCGGATGTGTGGGTCCAGGGGCCGGCGCCGGCCGGCGCGGTGGGGCAGCCGGCCGGCGCGCCCTCTGGTGGTGCGGCGCTCGTGCTGAGTGGACCTGCGGCGGTGCGGACGTGCGGTGGTGCGGTGGTGCTGAGGTTCCCGAGCCGGGCCCGGCGGCGCCGTCGGCAGGCCGCCGGGCCCGGAGCGGGAGGGCAGGTCAGTCGGCCTGGCCGGCGTCGACCTCTGCCTGGGTGTAGTACTCGGTGTCGATCAGGGTCTGCTGGATGTTGTCGGCGAACACGGTCTCGACGGGCAGCAGGTAGGACGGGACGACCTTCACGCCGTTGTCGTACGTGGTGGTGTCGTTGGCCTCCGGCTCCTCACCCTCGAGGAACGCCTCGGCGGCGATGACGGCCTGCTCGGCCAGCTGCCGGGTGTCCTTGAAGATCGTCGAACCCTGGGTGCCCTCGGCGATCAGCTTGACCGAGGCGATCTCGGCGTCCTGACCGGTGATGACCGGCATCGGCTTGGCGTCGGTGCCGTACCCGGCGTTGGCCAGCGCGGTGATGATGCCGCGGGACAGGCCGTCGTAGGGCGAGAGGACGCCGTCGACGACCGAGCCGTCGTTGTAGGCGGAGGTCAGCAGGTCCTCCATCCGCCGCTGGGCGGTCTCCTGCTGCCAGCGCAGGATCGCGGCCTGCTCGATGCTGGTCTGGCCCGACTTCACGACCAGGGTGCCGTCGTCGATGTAGGGCTGCAGCACCGACATGGCGCCCTCCCAGAAGAAGGTCGCGTTGTTGTCGTCCAGCGAGCCGGCGAACAGCTCGACGTTGAACGGACCCGCGACGTCGGTCTGCTCGCCCTCGCGGTCGAGGATGCCGAGCCCGGTCAGCAGGGCGTTGGCCTGCGCGACGCCGACCTCGAAGTTGTCGAAGCTGACGTAGAAGTCGACGTTCTCGCTGTCGCGGATCAGCCGGTCGTAGGAGATGACCGGGATGCCGGCGGCGGCCGCGGCGTCGAGCTGGCTGCTGAGCGCGGTCCCGTCGATGGCGGCGATGATCAGCGAGTCGGCGCCCTGGGTGATCATCTGGTCGATCTGCTGCGCCTGGGTGGGGATGTCGTCGTTCGCGTACGCCAGTTCGACCTGGTAGTCCAGGGCCTCCAGCTGCGACTCGACGGCCTCGCCGTCGGCGATCCAGCGCTCGGAGGTCTGGGTCGGCATCGAGACGCCGACCAACATGTCCTCGGCGCTGGCGTTCTCGTCGCCGGCGCTCGAGCCCCCGCCGGCGCCCTCGCCGCCGCACGCCGCCAGGGTGAGCGCCAGAGTGGCGCCCAGTGCGGTCAAGCCGAGCCGATTGCTCACATTGGCCTCCTCGTCGAAGCATCTGCCGCCGAGCCTCGGCGCTCAGACCCCGCACCTGCGGGAGCACCAATGTGAACGTTCACAACGGGTGTCGTCAAGAGGCCCGGACGTCACGGTCAGGTAACGCCGCGGCCATCTCCGCGTCACCCGTCCGAACGGAGGAGAGCCCGTCGGCCGGTGCAGCGCGTCGCTCGGGACGTCCTCCTCGCCGGGAACGTCAGCTCCGCCGCGCCGTGCGGTGCGTCCCCGAGGCGCCCCCGTCGGCGAGCGCCGCGACCGCCGGCAGCAGCACGCCGCGGCCCGGCCCGGGAGGCGGCGCGCGCGCACCGGTGGCCGTCGCGGCAGCCTCCGCACACAGCGCCCTGACCGGTCGCCGGCGGGCGGTGCCCGGTCCCGCGCCCCGGCGGTGCGGGGGGGGGTGGGGACGGGGGTCAGCGCAGGGTGATCTGGCGGGACAACAGCCCCGCGCGGGCACGCCGCTCGTCGGCGGTCAGCGGCGCGGTCTCGGTGAGAGCCTTCTCCAGCCGGCCCTGGAACTCGCGCGCCGGCGCGATCCAGTCCTCGGCGGGGGTGTCGGCAGGCAGGTCCCACACCGGGACGACGAGGCCGTGGGCGCGGAAGGCGCCGGCGTACCGGGTGCCCTCCCCGAGGAGGATCTGCTCGGCGGCCGACAGCCGGGCCAGCGCGTCGAGGAGCTGCTCCTCCTTCTCCGCCCGCACCCAGCGCAGGTGCGCCCGCTCGCTGCCCGGACGCACCCAGTAGGCGGCCTCCAGCCCCTCGAGCCGCACGGTCGGCAGGATCGCCTCGTTGGCCTGCGCCAGGCCCGCGCGCGCCGCAGGGCTCGGGTCGGTGCCCTCCAGCCAGAAGTCGAACGTGTCGTGCACGGTCACCTCGAGCGGCGCGGTGAGGTCCAGGACCTCCTGCAGCCGCGGGCCCGCCGACCCGGCGCCACCGATGGGGCCCGGGTCCACCGGCGCACCGGCCGGGGCCTCCAGCGCCGCGGCGATCGCGGTGCCGAGGTCGCGGCTGACGTCGTCCGACGAGGTCGCCAGCTGGGCACCGACGAGGATCTGGCCGTTGGCGCGGACCAGGCCCGGGGCGCCCCCGGGCAGCACGCTGGCCAGGGTCAGCTCGCGGCCGTCGGCCGAGCGCAGCGTCGCCGTCGCCGCCGGCACCAGCTCCCGCAGCGCCACCCAGTCCGCCTCGCCGGGCAGACCCTCGAAGGGCCGCGTCACCGGCGGGGCGTAGCCCGACCCGTGGCAGTGCTTGTAGCGGCGGCCCGACCCGCAGGCGCAGGGGGCCTTCGGGTTGACGCCGCCCTCGGCGACGGGGGCGGTGGCGGTGGAGCGCTTGCGGGAAGCCATGCGGGTCAGCGTAGGTGGCGGCGCGCGGGGCCCCGCCCCGAGGCTCCTAGGCTTCCCGGCATGACCGTGGCCGCCGATGCGCTCGACCTCCGCGCCCCGTCGTTCGTCGCCGACCCGTACCCGGCGTTCGCGCGGGCGCGGGCGCAGGCGCCCGTGCAGTGGCACGAGGGGCTGGGGCTGTGGCTGGCGCTCACCCACGCCGAGTCCAACGCCGTGCTGCGCGACCGGCGGCTGGGCCGCATCTGGCGGGACAGGGAGCCGGCCGAGCGGTTCGGCAGCTTCAACCTCATCCACCGCAACGCGATCCTGGAGATGGAGCCGCCGGACCACACCCGGCTGCGGCGGCTGATCACCAGCGCGTTCGCCCGGGGCCACGTGGAGCGGCTGCGGCCCTGGGTCGAGGAGCTGGCCGGCCGGCTGGCCGACGACCTGGTGGAGCGCTCGGCCGGGTCCGAGCCGGTCGACCTCCTCACCGGCATGGCCGAGCAGCTGCCCGTCGCCGTCATCGCCGAGCTGCTGGGCGTCCCCGAGGCCGACCGCCCGCTGCTGCGGCCGTGGTCGAACGCGATCGTGAAGATGTACGAGTACGGGCGCACGGCAGCCGTCGAGGAGGCGGCCGAGCGCGCGGCGGACGAGTTCGTCACGTACCTGCGCCGGCTCGCCGCGGAGCGGCGCACCTCCCCCGGCGAGGACCTGCTCTCCCACCTGGTGTCGGTCCGCGACACCGACGGCGACAAGCTCACCGAGGACGAGCTGGTCACCACCTGCATCCTGCTGCTCAACGCCGGCCACGAGGCGACGGTCAACGTGACCGGCAACGGCATGCTGGCCCTGCTCCGCCACCCCGACCAGCTGTCCGCCCTGCGCGCCGACCGCACCCTGCTCCCGGCCGCGCTGGAGGAGCTCATGCGCTTCGACCCGCCGCTGCAGCTGTTCGAGCGCACCGCCACCGCCGACGTGCAGATCGGCGGCGTCACCGTGGGCGAGGGGCAGAAGATCGCCGCGCTGCTCGGCGCGGCCAACCACGACCCCGCCGTCTTCGCCGAGCCCGAGACCCTCGACGTCCGGCGCACCGACAACCCGCACATCGCCTTCGGCGCGGGCATCCACTTCTGCATCGGGGCGCCGCTCGCGCGGGTAGAGCTGCAGGCCACGTTCGGCGCCCTCCTGGACCGGACGGCGGTGCTGGAGCTCGGCGGCGAGCCGGTGCGCCGCCCGGAGTTCGTGATCCGCGGCCTGGAGACGCTGCCCGTCGTCCTCGGTCGCTGACCGGCTCCCCGCCGTCCTGGCCCACCTGATCACCGAGAGGCCACGGCTAGATCGTGAGCGCGGTCACTGGCAGGATCCGGCCATGCGCGGCTTGATGCAGGACTACCCCCTCACGATCGACTCGATCTTCCGGCACGTCGAGCAGCACTACGGCGACGGGACGATCGTCACCAACAACCCCGGCGGGGTGACCCGGGCGACCTACGCGGAGTGGGCCCAGCGGACCCGCAAGCTGGGCGGCGTCCTCGACACCCTCGGCATCAGCGCCGAGGGGCGGGTCGGCACCTTCGGCTGGAACAGCCAACGGCACCTCGAGCTCTACTTCGCCGCCCCCTGCACCGGGCGGGTGCTGCACACACTCAACGTGCGGCTCTTCCCCGAGCAGCTGACCTACATCGCCAACCACGCCGAGGACGAGGTCGTCTTCGTCGACCGCACCGTGCTGCCGCTGCTGTGGCCGCTGATCGACACCATGAAGACGGTCAGGCACGTCGTGGTCATGGACGACGGCGGCGCCAACGAGGTCCCCGACGACCCGCGCGTGCTGGACTACGAGACCCTCCTGGCCGCCGCCCAGCCGGTCGAGTTCGCCGTCACGGACGAGTGGCGGGCCGCCTCGATGTGCTACACGTCGGGCACCACGGGCAACCCGAAGGGCGTCGTCTACTCGCACCGCTCGACGGTGCTGCACGCCATGGCCGCCATCGCGCCCAACGCCTTCAGCCTGAGCGTCCGCGACGTGGCGATGCCGGTCGTGCCGATGTTCCACGCCAACGCGTGGGGCATCGCGCAGGCGGCGCCCGCCGCCGGCGCCTCGCTGGTCATGCCGGGCGCGATGATGCAGCCCGAGAACCTGGCGAAGCTGATCGTCGACGAGGGCGTCACCTTCACCGCCGGCGTCCCGACCATCTGGCAGGGCGTGCTGCCCCACCTGGCCGGCCAGCCCCACAAGCTGCGCGACATCGGCTGCGGCGGCTCGGCCGTCCCGAAGGCGCTGAGCGAGGCCTACCGCGAGCAGGTGGGCATCCCGATCCTGCAGGCCTGGGGCATGACGGAGACGTCGCCGGTCGCGTCGTCGGGCATCCTGCCGCGCCGGTTCCAGGACGCCGACGACGCCACCAAGGCCGACCGCCGGGCCCGCGCCGGCGTCCCCCTGTTCGGGGTCGAGGCCCGCATCGTCGACGCCGACACCCTCCAGCCGCAGCCGTGGGACGACCAGGCCACCGGTGAGCTGCAGGTGCGCGGGCCGTGGTGCGCGCAGGAGTACTACAACCCCGACGCCGGGGTGGAGCTCACGACCGCCGACGGGTGGATGAAGACCGGCGACGTCGCGGCCATGGACGAGTACGGCTCGATCCGCATCGCCGACCGCACGAAGGACCTCATCAAGTCCGGCGGCGAGTGGATCAGCTCGGTCGACCTGGAGAACGCGATCATGAGCCACCCGAAGGTGAAGGAGGCCGCGGTCGTCGGCATCCCGCACCCGAAGTGGGACGAGCGCCCACTCGCCTGCGTGGTCCTCAAGGAGGGCGAGGAGTCCACGGAGGAGGAGATCCTCGACCACCTCCGGCCGCTGGTGGCCAAGTGGTGGATGCCCGACGCCGTCGAGTTCATCGACGAGGTGCCCAAGACCAGCGTCGGCAAGTTCTCCAAGAAGGACCTGCGCAGCCGCTTCGCGGAGTACGAGCTCAAGAGCTGAGCCGCGGGGGGGGGGGGGGGGGGGGGGGGGGGGGGGGGGGGGCGCGGCGGGCCGCGCGGCCGACCGGCCCCGGACCCGTGGGGGGGCGCTGGGGGGGGGGCGGGGGCTG
>NZ_JBJHAD010000018.1:0-102423 GCF_054050875.1 Blastococcus sp. SYSU DS0541
CCCCCCCGCCCGCCCCCCCACGCGCCCCGCGGCGCCGCGACCCCCCGGCCCCCCCCCCCCCCCCCCCCCCCCCCCCCCCCCCCCCCCCCCCCCCCCCCCCCCCCCCCCCCGCCAGCGTATCTTCATCTCCGGCGCCAGCTCCGGCCTCGGCGAGGGCATGGCCCGCCGGTTCGCCGCCATGGGCCGTGACCTCGCCCTCTGCGCCCGCCGGGTCGACCGGCTGGAGGCGCTGCAGGCCGAGCTGCGCGCAGCGCACCCCGGCATCCGGGTCGAGGTGGCCGCGATGGACGTGGACGACGCGACCTCGGTGCCCACCGTCTTCACCGACCTCGCCGACCGCCTCGGCGGCTTCGACCGCGTGATCGTGAATGCCGGCATCGGCGCCGGGAAGTCCGTCGGGACCGGGGGCGCGGCGGGCAACCGTGCCGTCCTGCACACCAACGTGCTCGGCTCGCACGCGCAGTGCGAGGCGGCGATGGAGCTCTTCCGCCGCCAGGGGATGGGGCACCTGGTGCTGATCTCCTCGGTGGCCTCCGTCCGGGGGATGCCCGGCAGCCGGACCGCCTACGGCGCGAGCAAGGCCGCGCTGAACTCCCTGGCCGAGGGCATCCGCTCCGACGTCTACGGCTCGCGGATCGTCGTCTCCACGATCCTGCCGGGCTACATCGCGACCGACATCAACGTCGGCCGCCGCGGCCCGCTCACCGTCGGCCTCGACAAGGGCGTCAAGGCGCTCGTCGAGGTGATCGACCGGGAGCCGGTGCGCGGTTACGTGCCGGAGTTCCCGTGGCGCCCGGTCGCCGCGCTGCTGCGCGTCCTGCCGCTGTCGGTCGTCCGCCGCCTCACCGGCTCGTGAGCGGCCGCCCGGCGGCGACCGCCATCGTCGCCGCCGGGTAGGGCCCCGGCCCGCCCTGGCGCAGGGCGGTCAGGACGGCGAGCAGTTCCTCCCGCTGGGCACCGACGAAGCCCGCGTCCACCACCGCGCCGTGCCCGGGCACCACCGGGCCGCGGGCCAGCGCGTGCAGCCGGCCGAGGGTGGCCGGCCAGTCCGCCGGCCAGGAGTCCTCGAAATCCGGCGGCGCCCCCTGCTCGACCAGGTCCCCGGCGAAGAGCACGGTCGCGTCGTCGGCGGTCTCCACCTCGACCACCAGGTCGTGGTCGGTGTGCCCCCGGCCGAGGTGCCGCAGGACCACCTCGCGACCGCCGACGTCCAGCACGGCGACGTCGTCGACGAGGCGGTCCGGCGGGTCGATCGGGGCCGCCCGGAGCAGGGCGGCCTCCTCGGCGCCCAGCGTGGCGACGACGGCGGCCCGCTGTGCCTCGCCGTCGGCACGGAGGGCGGCCGCGCAGCCCCGCGAGCCCCACACCTGCGCCGGGCGGAAGGCCGCGTTGCCGAAGCAGTGGTCGTAGTGGGCGTGGGTGTTCACCACGGTCCACGGGTGCGGCGTGACCGCGCGGACGGCCGCCACCAGGTCCGCCGCCTCGCCGAGGTGCGACCGGGTGTCGACGACGAGGCAGGCGCCCTCGCCCAGCACGAGGCCGCAGTTGAGGTCCAGGGAGCGGTGCCGGCGCACCAGGACGCCCTCGGCCACCTCCTGCCAGCCGGTGCTCACCAGGTGATCCGCATCGGCCGGCCGCGGGCGTCGAGACGGCCGTCGCCGACGTACTCGGCGCGCCCCTCGGCCAGCCGCTGCGCGAGCCCGCGGGCGGTGATCTTCGGGTCGCGCACCCGGTCGTCCAGCGCCCGGAAGGCCAGTTCCGGGTGGACCTCGTGCACCCGCGGGTCCGGCGGCTCGCCGAGGGCGTCGTCGAGCGTGCGGATCGACGGCACGAGGAACCACGCCTGCTTCGACAACGCCTTGCCGGACGCCTCCACCGAGAGCCGGCACGCCTCGGCGTAGTCGGCGGCGTCCAGCACCGGTCGCAGCGGCGCCGGGAAGACCGAGCTGCCGGCCCGGCCCAGCAGCCGCCGCGCCGCGACGTCGCAGCCGCGCGACCCGTCGGCGGAGAGCCCGATCGGCATGTCGACGGCGGCGACCTCCACCCCGGGTACCGCGAGCGCCGCCGCCGCGTCGGGGAGGGCGAGGAGGGTCACGCCACCGTCGTGCAGCAGCGCTCCGGCCCAGGCCCCGCGCCAGCCGTCCGCCCCAGCACCGCCACATCGGGCAGCCTGTCAGACTCCCCGGCATGCGCGTCTTCATCGGCACCGACCACGCGGGCCTGGAGTTCAAGGAGCACCTCAAGCAGGCGCTCGCCGAGGCCGGTCACGAGCCGGTCGACTGCGGCGCGTTCGAGTACGACGCCCAGGACGACTACCCGCCGTTCTGCTTCGAGGTGGGGGAGCGGACGGTCGCCGAGCCCGGCACCCTCGGCGTCGTCATCGGGGGCTCGGGCAACGGCGAGCAGATGGCGGCGAACAAGGTCCCCGGTGTCCGGGCCGCGCTGGTCTGGAACACCGCGACCGCGCGGCTGGCCCGCGAGCACAACGACGCGAACGTGGTCTCCATCGGCGCCCGCCAGCACAGCGACGAGGAGGCCACGGCCCTGGTCCTGGAGTTCCTCGGGACGCCGTTCAGCGGCGACGAGCGGCACGTCCGCCGCATCGGGCTGATCACCGACTACGAGCGCGATCGGCACCGCCCGGCGGGCGGCCTGCCCACCCGCACGCAGCACCCCTGACCCGTCCCGACGGCGGGGCGGCCCGCGCCGCCGTCGGGAAGCTGGACGGCCGGTTGTGAATGACCATGCACGGTCATGCATACTTGTGCCGTGTCCAAGGTGCTCACCTCCCTGCCCGTCGGCGAACGCGTCGGCATCGCCTTCTCCGGTGGTCTCGACACCTCCGTCGCGGTCGCGTGGATGCGCGACCGGGGGGCGGTGCCCTGCACCTACACCGCCGACATCGGGCAGTACGACGAGCCGGACATCGCCTCGGTCCCGGGCCGGGCCACCGCCTACGGTGCGGAGCTCGCCCGTCTGGTCGACGGCAAGGCCGCCCTGGTCGAGGAGGGGCTCGCCGCGCTGACCTGCGGCGCCTTCCACATCCGCTCCGGTGGCCGCAGCTACTTCAACACCACCCCGCTGGGGCGCGCGGTCACGGGCACGCTGCTGGTCCGCGCGATGCTGGAGGACGACGTCCAGATCTGGGGCGACGGCTCGACCTTCAAGGGCAACGACATCGAGCGGTTCTACCGGTACGGCCTGCTGGCCAACCCGGCGCTGCGCATCTACAAGCCGTGGCTGGACGCCGACTTCGTCACCGAGCTCGGCGGGCGCACGGAGATGTCCCAGTGGCTGGTCGCCCACGGGCTGCCCTACCGGGACAGCGCCGAGAAGGCCTACTCCACCGACGCGAACATCTGGGGCGCCACGCACGAGGCGAAGACCCTCGAGCACCTCGACACCGGCATCGAGACCGTCGAGCCGATCATGGGCGTGCGGTTCTGGGACCCCGCGGTCGAGATCGCGCCCGAGGACGTGACGATCGGCTTCGCCCAGGGGCGGCCGGTGACGATCAACGGCGAGGAGTTCGGCTCCGCCGTCGACCTGGTGCTGGCGGCCAACGCCATCGGCGGGCGGCACGGCCTGGGCATGTCCGACCAGATCGAGAACCGGATCATCGAGGCCAAGAGCCGCGGCATCTACGAGGCGCCGGGCATGGCGCTGCTGCACATCGCCTACGAGCGGCTGGTCAACGCCATCCACAACGAGGACACCCTCGCCACCTACCACTCCGAGGGCCGGCGGCTGGGCCGGCTCATGTACGAGGGCCGCTGGCTGGACCCCCAGGCGCTCATGCTGCGGGAGTCCCTGCAGCGCTGGGTCGGGATGGCGGTCACCGGCGAGGTGACCCTGCGGCTGCGCCGGGGCGAGGACTACTCGATCCTCGACACCGCCGGCCCGGCGTTCAGCTACCACCCGGACAAGCTGTCGATGGAGCGCACGCAGGACTCGGCCTTCGGGCCGGTCGACCGCATCGGGCAGCTGACCATGCGCAACCTCGACATCGCCGACTCCCGGGCGAAGCTCGAGCAGTACGCGCGGCTGGGCATGGTCGGGGGCGCGCCGTCGCACGTGGCCATCGGCGCGGCCCAGGCCGCGGCGACCGGGCTGATCGACGTCACCGAGGAGGGCGGCGCCGAGACGATCGCCTCCCGCGGTCAGGTGCCGGCCGACGAGGAGCTGCTGGACCGGGCGGCGATGGAGGCCGGCACCGACTGAGGAAGGACCTCCCTACCCCCACACCTCGCAGGCCCGGCGCGGGTCCCTGCAGGGACGCCTTTCCAGCACGTCACCGGGCTCGGCGCGGGCTCGCTTCAGAAGCTGTCGGGGCACCAGGGCGTGACCGGCCAGCCGAACGCCGTCGACGCGAGCGTCACCGCCCCGGGGCTCACCTCGGTCACCCGCCCCGCCGCCCGCAGCCCGGCCAGCGAGACGCCGCCCAGGTAGGCCGCCGAGAGCTCCTCGATGCCCAGCACGATGTCGGGGTCGCGGTCGGTGCGGCCGCAGTAACCGCCGGCCGGGTGCCCGGAGAGCCGCCAGCGCCCCTCGTTCCAGGGGCAGAACGGGTCCCGCACCTCCAGCACGAGGTCGATGGGCGCGGGGTAGCGGCGGGCGGCGAGGGCGCGGTCGACGTCGACCAGCCGCACCCAGAGCCCGTCGACCGGGGTGCTGTGCAGCGCGCGGGCGTCGGTGACCAGCCAGCGCAGCGGGTCGTCGGGCGAGGCGGCCTGGTACTTCACGGTGCGGACCAGGTCGATCGAGAGCAGCACCTGCCACAGCGCGGCGTAGGCCGGGGTGCTGGTCGCCCGCACCTCCTGGACGATCACCGTGCCCTCGGGCTCGCCGACGTCGCTCCAGGCGCCCTTCACCCGGTAGGCGGCGTACCCGGTCACCGTGCCGTCGGCCTCCCGGTGCAGCAGGTACCGCCGCGCGGACGCGCCCTCCCGGCCTGAGGGCTCGTCGCGCAGCTGCCGGTCCCACCACCGGTCGTCGCGCACCATGTTGCCGGGCACCCAGCGGTGCACCGCGCCGTGCACGGCGACCGCGGCCGGGCGGTACTCCTCGACCGGCACCTGCTCCACGCGGCCGGTGCCCAGGTCGACGTCCGGGCGCAGCCGCAGCCGCTCCGTGCGGCCGGAGAAGCGGGCCTCCCGGGTCGCCGGCGCGTACCCGAAGCGGCCGTAGATCGGGTACTCGGCCGCCCACAGCGCGGCCACCGGCTCGCGCTCCTGCTCGTGCAGCTCCGTCAGCTGCCGGCGCATGATCGCGGTGAGCACGCCCCGCCGGCGCCGGGTCGGGGCCACGGTCACCCAGGTGACGCCGGCGCAGGGCACCAGCGCCCCGGGGACGGCGAGGGTCCGGCTGTAGATGCCGGCGGTGGCGACCACCCGATCGCCGTCCCACATCGACAGCGACCGCTCCAGCTCGGCGACCGAGGAGGGCCTCTCGGCGAAGGACGGCGGCGCCTCCTCCGCGAAGACGTCGTGCATGGCGTGGGCGAAGGCCGGCCACTCGTCGGGGGTCACCGGGCGCAGCCGGGCGTCGACATCGGTCACGTCGACGTGTCTACCGGGCCGGTCCGACGGACCGCCAACGAGTTCGGCGCCGCCCGCGCAGGCAGCCGGGCAGCCGGCGCCCGCCGCCGCCGGGCCCGTCCCGTCGGGCGGCCGGTCCGTGGCCGGGTCGTCCCGGACGGAGTGCCGTGGTCACCCCGGCGCGGAACGCTCCTCGGCCCGCCGCCAGCGTGTCCGGCGACCCGGCCGCGGCGCGACCCCGTCTAGGGTCGGTGCCGTCACGCCGACGTCGACGTGCCCGTCCGGTCGTCGGCGCCCCGACCGACGGAGGCCCCACGTGCGCTCTCGCACAATCCCGCTCGCGCTCAGCGCCGCCCTGCTCGCCGGCTGCACGTCGTCCGGCGACGAGGAGCAGCCGGAAGAGGCCCCGGTCGCCGAGGCGGTCACGGCGGCACCCGGCGAGTTCCTGACGGTGGTCGCGGACGAGGACCCGGTGGCGACGGCGGTGAGCACCAGCCGCGCCTTGTACGGCTCCTCCGACGTCACCGTCCTCGCGGACGAGGACGACCGCGCCGGTCTGCTGCTGGGGGCGTCGGCCGCGGTCGCGATGGGCGTCCCGCTGCTGGTCACCGGTGGTGCGGAGACCCCGGAGCCGGTGATCGGCGAGCTGGAGCGGCTGGGCACGGGCACGGTGCTCGCCGTCGGCGACGCCACGCTGTCCGGCTCGGGCGTGGACGTGGTGGCGGTGGCGGCCGACGCCGAGGCGGTGGCGGCGGCGACCGGCGTCGACCTCGCGGACGGCGAGCCGGTCCCGGCCGACGGCGACGCCCCGGCCGTGGCCGCGCTCGACCCCGAGCAGCCCACCGCGCTGCAGCCGGAGAGCGGCGGAGGCGCTGCGAGCGAGCCCGCGGAGGAGACAGCGGAGGACGGGTCGCCCGGGGAGCTCCCCGCGACCAGTCGCCCCGAGCCGCTCGAGGACACCGTGGTGCTGGCCTCCGGCGAGCCCGGGTCGCTGGCCGCCATCGCGACGGCCCGCGCGGCCGGCGCACGGGTGCTGCTGACCGGAGGGACCACCGACCCGCGGGCGTCCGCCGACGTAGTCAGCGCGCTCGGCGAGGCGGACCCCGGCTCGGTCGTGGCGATCGGCCCGGGCTTCGCCGCCGAGGAGGGCCTGGACTGGAAGGTGGAGACCGCCGCCACCGGGGTGGAGCTGCCCGGCGGTGGGCAGACGCTCTTCCCGGGGAAGCTGCTCGTCGCCCTCTACGGCCACCCCGGCACCGCCGCGCTCGGCCTCATGGGGGAGCAGCCGGTCGACGCGGCCGTCGAGCGGGCGCGGGCCCACGCGGCGCCCTACGAGCCGCTGGTCGAGGAGACGGTGGTGCCGGCCTTCGAGATCATCTCGACCATCGCCTCCGCGTCGGCGGGGGCGGACGGCGACTACTCCGCCGAGGCCGACATCGAGCTGCTGCGGCCGTGGGTCGAGGCGGCGGGCGAGGCAGGCATGTACGTCGTCCTGGACCTGCAGCCCGGGCGCACCGACTTCGTCACCCAGGCGGAGCTGTACCGGCCGCTGCTGGAGATGCCGCACGTCGGCCTGGCTCTCGACCCCGAGTGGCGGCTGGGCCCGAACGAGGTCCACCTGCGCCAGATCGGCTCGGTGGACGTCGAGGAGGTCAACCGCGTGGTGACCTGGCTCGCCGACCTGACCCGCGAGAACCAGTTGCCGCAGAAGCTGCTGGTGCTCCACCAGTTCCGGCTGGACATGATCCCGGGCCGCGAGCGGGTGGACCTCAGCCGCGACGAGCTCGCCGTGATGGTGCACGCCGACGGTCAGGGCGGGCAGGGCGCCAAGCAGAGCACGTGGGCGGCGCTGCGGCGGGACGCGCCCGAGGGCCTGTGGTGGGGTTGGAAGAACTTCTACGACGAGGACATCCCGATGCTCACGCCGGAGGAGACGATCAGCCAGGTCGAGCCCGACCCCCAGTTGATCAGCTACCAGTAGCGCGGCGGTCACCGGCCGGCCGCCGGGCTGTCGGTCCCCGTCCCTACTCTCCATCGCGGATCCCCTGCACACCGTCACGGGGACCGTTCGATCGAGAGGAACCACCGGATGAGACGGCGGACCACGCTCTCCGTGGCGGCCACGGCCGCGGTGCTGACCATGGCGCCCCTGAGCCCGGCCGCGGCCGCGCCGCCCGCGGCGGACGACCTGACGCTGACCATGCTCGCCACCACCGACCTGCACGGCCGCGTGCAGAACTGGGACTACTTCGCCGACCGGACCTACTCGGAGAAGGCCGGTTTCGAGACCGGGCTGGCGAAGGTGGCCACGGTCGTGGACTCGGTCCGCGCGGAGCGGGGTGAGGAGAGCGTCCTCGTCGTGGACAACGGCGACTTCCTGCAGGGCACGCCGCTGAGCTACTACTACGCCAAGCAGGAGCCGGTCACCGAGACCCGCGTCGAGCACCCGATGGCGGCCGCGTTCGACGCCATCGGCTACGACGCGCAGGTCGTCGGCAACCACGAGTTCAACTACGGCCTGGACCTGCTCCGGGCCTACGAGAAGGACGTCGACCACCCGGTGCTCGGGGCCAACGTGCTCCGTGACGGCACCCCGCGTCCCTACCTGAAGCCGTACACCATCGAGACGATGCGGGTACCCGGCCACGAGCCGGTCCGGGTCGGCATCATCGGCCTGACCACCCCTGGCTCGGCCATCTGGGACAAGGGGAACGTCGAGGGCCGTGTGACGTTCCAGGACATGGTCGAGGCGGCGGAGAAGTGGGTGCCGGTCGTCGACCGCAAGGCCGACGTCGTCGTCGTCCTCTCCCACGCGGGCGTCGGCGGGACGTCGTCCTACGGCCCCGAGATGCCGACCGAGAACCCGTCGGACGTCATCGCCCGCACCGTGCCGGGGATCGACGCGATGGTGGTCGGCCACACCCACCGGAACGCCCCCTCCCAGGTCGTCGTGAACGAGGTCACCGGCGAGGAGGTGCTGCTCACCCAGCCCTACCGCTGGGGCGCCACCGTTTCCCAGGTGGACATCGAGCTCGAGCAGGTGCGTGGCGGGAAGTGGGAGGTCGTCGGCACCTCCGCGCAGGCGCTGAGCACCGCGGGGGTCGAGGAGTCGCCCGAGGTGCTGGCCGCCACGGCGGAGGCGCACGGGAAGACCGTGGCGTACGTCAACCAGGTGGTGGCGACCTCGGCGGAGGAGCTCTCCGCGCGCACCAGCCGGTACGAGGACACCGCGATCCTGGACTTCATCCAGGACGTGCAGGCCGACACCGTGGCCGCCGCCCTGGAGGGCACGGACCGGGCCGACCTGCCGGTGCTGTCGATCGCGGCGCCGTTCAGCCGGGACGCCGTCTTCCCGGCCGGTGACGTCACCATCCGCGACATCGCCGGCCTCTACATCTACGACAACACCCTGGAGGCCGTGGAGCTCACCGGGGCGCAGCTGAAGGAGTACCTGGAGTTCTCCGCCCGGTACTTCCAGCCGGTGCCGGCCACCGGGGACGTCGACCCGGAGACCATCACGAACGCCGGCGGTCAGCCCGACTACAACTACGACATCCTGTCGGGCGTTGAGTACGGCATCGACGTGTCGCAGCCGGCGGGCTCGCGGATCGTCGACCTCACGTACGAGGGGCAGCCGGTCGCGGACGACGCCCGGTTCGTCGTGGCGGTGAACAACTACCGTCGCAGCGGCGGCGGCGGCTTCCCGCACATCGCCACCGCTCCGGTGGTCTACAACGAGCAGCTGGAGATCCGGCAGCTGCTCATCGAGCGGGCGCAGGCGGTCGGCGTGATCGACCCGGCGGAGTTCTTCGTCGAGAACTGGCAGCTCGTGCGCGACGGCGAGCCGCTGCTGCCGTGACGCGCTGACACCGACCCGCCCCACCGGGTGGGAAGGACCGGGGCCCCCGGAGCCACGGCGCTCCGGGGGCTCCCGTCCTGTCGGTGGCCTGTGGTGTGCTGACCGGCACATCGATCCCGAGGGGTGGACTCCTGTGACCAGTGCCGTCATCGGTCCCGCGGAACAGCTCGACCCGCGGCTGCTCGAGCACCGCCGCGAGCTCACCGGGTACTGCTACCGCATGCTCGGCTCGGTCTTCGACGCCGAGGACGCGGTGCAGGAGACCCTGGTCCGGGCCTGGCGCGGCCTCTCCGACTTCGAGGGCCGGTCGGCGCTCCGGTCGTGGCTCTACCGCATCGCCACCAACGTCTGCCTCGACCAGCTCGCCGGCCGGCAGCGCCGCGCGCTGCCCATGGACCTCGCCGGCTCCCCGTACCCGCCGGTCCCCGCGTCGCTGAGCGGGCGCCGGCCGGCGACGGCCTGGATCGAGCCGGTGCTCGACCGCCAGGTCCTCCCCGAGGACGGCGACCCGGCCGACCAAGCGGTGGCCAAGGAGTCGGTGCGCCTGGCGTTCGTCGCCGCGCTGCAGCACCTGCCGCCCAAGCAGCGCGCCGTGCTGATCCTGCGCGAGGTGCTGCGCTGGAAGGCCGACGAGGTCGCCGAGCTGCTCGACACCACCGTCGCCTCGGTCAACAGCGCCCTGCAGCGGGCCCGGGCGACGCTCGCCGACGTGGGCGGCCGCCCGGCGCCGCGCACCCTGGACGACGACGCCCGCGCGTTGCTGGCCCGCTACCTGGACGCCTTCGAGCGCTACGACATCGATGCCTTCGTGCAGCTGCTGCACGAGGACGCGACCCAGCACATGCCGCCGTTCGAGATGTGGCTGCGGGGCCGGGAGGACATCGGCGCCTGGATGGTGACGGAGCCGGCCAGCGCGTGCCGGGGGTCCCGGCTGATCCAGACCTCGGCCAACGGGACCCCGGCCTTCGCCCAGTACCGGCCGGCGGAGGGCGGTGGTCACGTGCCCTGGGGCCTGCACGTGCTGGAGATCGAGGACGGCCGCATCGCCCACATCTCCAGCTTCCTGAACCTCGACTGCGAGCTGTTCGCCGCTCTGGGGCTGCCCACGACGCTGTGAGCCCACGGCTCCGCAGCGGACGGGGGCTGACCCGGCCCGCGCCGCGTTGACCGGGTCGGCGGGGGAGTCCTGCGTCGGTAGGGCCCGGCTGGAACACCAGCGGCATCCGCTGTGGCGCCGGGCCGCGGACGCCGCGGGTGGCTGGGCCGTGCGGAAGGCGGCGCGCCCGCTTCGGTAGTCAGCGCGTTCCCGCGGGAACGCCGGTGGTCACCTCGCGCCCGGTCCGGCGGCGGGACCCGAGCAGCACCCGCGCGACCAGGTGCGGGCGCATCAGCTCCTGCGGACGGGCGAGCATCCCGATGACCCGGATGAAGGCCGCGGCCACGACGGGATCGCGGTGCGCCGCCGGCACGAGGCGCTGCAAGTAGGCGGTGGTGAGCCGCCACGACGCCGGCCGCGGGCCGTCCACCTCCGGGTGCGCGAGGTCCGAACCCGTGGCGAGGTCCCACGCGTCCTGCACGGCCGGGCGCGCCGCCGAGAGCGTCCGGAGGCCGACGCCGTCCAGGCCGCGCGCGTCGAGGGCACGGCCGAGCTGGACGGCCTCGATGATCGCCACGGTCATGCCCTGCCCGAAGCGGGGATCGAAGGAGCAGACCGCGTCACCCGCGACGAGGAAGCCCTCGGGGAGCCCCCGGAGGCGGTCGTACCGGTGCCGCGAGAACGAGGGGAAGGCGACCCGGGCGGCGTCCCCGACCGGCTCGGCGCCTTCGACGATGCGTGCGAGGTCCCGGTTCCAGAGGCCGGCGGCGTAGTCGGCGAAGCCGGGCAGGTCGGCCGGCGGGCGCTCGCCGAGCATGCCGATGAGGGTGACGATCCACTTCCCGCCCTCGACGGCCAGCGCGGCCCCGCCCCGGCGCCCGTCGGGCGGCACGTCCACGAGCACGTTGCGGTCCCCGTCCAGCACCGCCGGATCGCGGCGGAACACCCGGGTGGTGTAGTGCACGTCGACCTTGAGGCGTTCTTCCGCCGGTGGCGGGTAGCCGAGCTCGGCCAGCCAGCGGGGCGAGGCGGAGCCGCGGCCGGTCGTGTCCACCACCAGGTCGGCGTCCAAGGTCCGCTCCTCCGCGGGATCGGCCTGGGACCGCAGCCGCACACCCGTGACGCGGGTCCGCTCCGCGTCCGCCGCCAGGCCGCGGGCGGCCCATCCGTCGAGCACCTCCACGCCGGCCAGCGCGCGGACCCGGTCGCGGACGACGCCCTCGATCAGCGGCCGGGTCGCCCCGGTGATGCGGAAGTCCGTGCCGGTCAGGTCCAGCCGGCCGCCGCCCATGTGGAAGCGCCACTCCGGCGCCTCGATGACGTGCGCACCGGCGGCGGTCAGGTCGTCCACGATCCCCGGCAGCAGCTCCTCCAGCCGGCTCAGGCCGCCCGGCACCAGCAGGTGGATGTGCTGGCCCTGCGGCACCCCCCGGCGGTCCTCCCGGCCGTCGGGCAGCCGGTCCCGTTCGACCAGCGTGACGCGCCGGAAACGCCGGGCCAGCGGTACGGCGTGCACGAGCCCGGCCATTCCGGCACCCAGCACGATGGCGTGTTCTCCGAGGTGGGGCACGGCTTCCTCCTGGCGGCAGCGGCTGCGGGTCTCCCACGCTAGGAACGGTGTGACCCCACCGGCATCGGCCAGACGGTGCACATCAGCGGGAGCTGACATGCACCGTCCTGTCCAGGACGGCTACACCAGGTGGTGCTCGTAGGCGTACGCCGTCGCGGCCGACCGGTTGGGCAGCGCGAGCTTCGTGAAGATGTTGTGCAGGTGCCGCGCCACGGTCTTGTCGCTGATCACCAGCTGCGCGGCGATCTCGCGGTTGGTGCGGCCGGCCGCCACGAGGCGGACGACGTCGAGCTCGCGGGGCGTCAGCCCGCTCGCGGGCGGAGGGGCGGAGAGGCGCTCCAGCTCCGGCGTCGCGCCGATCGACTCGAAGACGCTCCTCGCCGTGGTCACCTCCATCGCGGCCGTGTCCTCGTCACCCAGTCCGCGCAGCGCACGGGCGACCAGGACGCGGGTCCGCGCGGCCTCGTAGGGGGCCGCCAGCGCCGACCAGCGCGCCAGCGCGTCCGACAGATGCTCCAGCGCCGGTGCGTACCTGCCCTCGGCCAACGACACCCTGCCCCGGGCGCACGCGGCCGTGGCCCGCATGGCGCTGGTGCCGACGACGTCGGCGATACCGTCCAGCTGGTCGCAGGCGCCCCCGGCCGCCCCGACGTCCCCCGCAGTCAGCAGGATCTCCACGGCGGCGGCCAGCAGCTCCGCCCGCGGGCGAGGAGCGCGCACCTCGCCGACCACCCCGGGCCCGCCGAGGGCGGGCCGGTCGACGGCGCAGCGGACGGCGGCCACCGCGGCCTGCGTCCGGCCCTGGGCCAGCCGCAGCAGCGCGAGCCCGGGCTGCGGGTCGTGGCCGAGGGAGACCGCCTGCTGGAAGGCGGCCTCGGCAGCGGCGGGCTCGCCGCGCACGCGGTGCAGCTCGGCCAGCCGGTAGTACGCGGCTCCGGCCGCGAGGTCGGGTGGGTCCGACAGCCAGCGGCAGGCGCGCTGGGCCTCCGCGACCGCCTCCGCCCAGTCGCCGCGCCACTGGGCCAGCTCGGCGCGGTGCACCAGGCACTGCCCCCGGAACGGGACGAGGCCGGGCTGCGCCTCGCACCACCCGGTCAGCGCCGCCGTCCACTCCTGGGCCCGGCGCAGGTCGAGGACCTCCTGGCAGGCGAGGACCACGGCGCAGTAGACGATCCCGGAAGCGATCGGCGAGACCCGGCCGGCCTGGACGGCGACCATCGCCTCGTCGAGCTCCGCCAGCCCGCGGGCCGTCGCGCCGCTCCGCAGCAGCGCCTGGCCCTGCCCGAGGCAGCCGAGCGTCGCCAGGTCGACGTCCCTGAAGTGCCGGCCGGTCCTGGCCGCCTCCGCGAAGGCACGGCGCGCGGCCGCCGGATCACCGCGGTCCATCTCGCGCAGCCCGACCGGGAGCAGCAGGTACCCCCGTTCGGCGCACGCTCGCGGCGCCGTCTCCTCCACCACGCGCTGTGCACGGGCGATCCAGCCACCGCCCCGCTCCTCGGCGCCTCGCGCCATGACCAGCACCAGGCCGAGCCAGAAGGCGCACCGGACGGCGGCCAGGGCGTCGCCGCGGTCGGCGAACGCCTCGTACGCACGCTCCCACGCGCGCTCGGCGACCTCGTCCCGGCGGGTGAGGTGGGCGCTGAGTCCCAGCCGCAGCAGGTCCTCCGCATCCCGCAGCCCGCCCTGGTCGTCGGCGGCGGCCAGGTGCTCGTACGCCTGCTCCCACGCGCGGCGATCGACCGCGGCGCGACCCACCTGGAGAGGGTCCATGGGTCCTGGCTACACCTCGGCCGGTGCTGCGGACAGGGTCTGCCGCGCGCGGGCAGACGTCGGGCCGCTGGGCGTCAGGACGAGGCGGAGCGGGGCTCGGGGGCCGGCGCCTCGTCCCGAGGGTGCACGGCCGGGCCGGCCACCGGGCAGTGCAGGCACTCCTCGATCCGCATGCGCTCGGCGCCGGACGGCCGCGCCGGGGTCTCCGTTCCGGCGTCGCCGAGCGGGCGGCGCACGTACGCGGCGGCGACCAGCGCGCCGGCCAGCAGCAGCCCGGCGAGGATGAACACCGCGGTCCGGAAGCCGTCGGCGAAGATCTCCGGGTCGGAGTAGTCGGCGCCGCCGAGCCCGGCCGCGACCGGGACGACCGCGACCGCGAGCAGCCCTGCCGCCCGGGCGACGGCGTTGTTGACGCCCGAGGCGACGCCGGCGTAGCGGTCGGCGGCGGAGTCGAGCACGGTCGCCGTCAACGGGGCGACCAGCAGCGTGAGCCCGGCGCCGAAGAGCACCGCGGCGGGCAGCACGTCGACGAGGTAGGAGGCGTCCGGGCCGATGCGGAGCATGAGCAGGACGCCGGCCGCCGACACCAGCGGCCCGCCGGTGAGCAGGGCGCGGGGCCCGATCCGCTGGGCGAGCGCCCCGACGCGGGCGGAGAACAGCAGCATGAGGACGGTGACGGGCAGCAGCGCGGTGCCCGCCAGCAGCGGGCTGAACCCGGACACCACCTGCAGGTGCAGCACCAGCAGCACGAACAACGCGCCGAGCGCGGCGTAGACGAACAGGGTCACGGCGTTGGTGGCGGAGAACTGGCGGTCGGCGAAGAGCGTCGGCGGGACGAGGGGATGCCGCGACCGCAGCTCGACGGCGACGAACACCGCCAGGGCGACCAGCCCCGCGGCGCCCCACAGCCAGGGGCCCGGGCCGGCACCCGCCTCGCCGGCGGCGGTGAGCGCGTAGGTCAGCGCGCCGAGCCCGGCGACGACGAGCACGGTCCCGGTCCAGTCCAGCCGCGGCGCGGCCGCCGGGTCGCGCGACTCGGGCACGTGCCGCACGGCGACGAGGACGACCAGCGCCGCCAGCGGCAGGTTGATCAGGAAGACCGCCCGCCAGCTCCACTCCACCAGCCAACCGCCGACGAACGGCCCGATCGCGGCGGCGACCCCGGACAGCCCGGACCAGGCCCCGACCGCGGCCGCCCGGTCGGGGCCGGAGAAGGACGCCGAGATGATCGCCAGGCTGCCCGGGGTGAGAAGGGCCCCGCCGATGCCCTGCAGGGCGCGCGCGGCCACGAGGGTCTCGATGTCCGGCGCCAGCCCGCACAGCAGCGAGGCGGCGGCGAACCAGCAGACGCCGACGACGAAGATCCGCCGCCGCCCGTAGCGGTCGCTCAGCGAGCCGCCGAGCAGGATGAGCGCGGCCAGCGTCAGCGTGTAGGCGTTGACCGTCCACTGCAGGCCGGCGAAGTCTGCGTCCAGGTCGGAGCCGATCCGCTCCAGAGCCACGTTGACGACGGTGGCGTCCAGCATCGCCACGCCCGAGCCCAGCACGGTCGCGAGGAGGACCCAGCGTCCCCGGGCAGTGCCCATGCGGAGGCCCGTGCCGGCCGGGGATGGCGCAGTCATGGGTCGTCCTCCTCCACCGCCTGCTGGCAGCATCGTCGTCCTGCAACACCCGCGGCGCCCAGTGATTCCCCTCGACCCCGCCGCGCCGGTACGGCCTTGGGGACTGCGGCCGGCGGCGCGCATCATGTCGGCATGTCGCCCCAGGCAGACCTCGTCATCGCCGCCGGCGAGGTGCCCGGCTACCTGGCGCCCACCGCCGCGCTCGTCGCCGCGGCAGCGGTCATCGGCTACCTCACCGCCCGGGCCCGGGTGGTGCCGATCGTCGGGTTCCTGGTGGCGGGCGTCCTCATCGGCCCGGCCCAGTTCGGTGTCGTCGACAGCAGCGAGGCCGTGGAGGCCGCGGCGGACATCGGCGTGATCCTGCTGCTGTTCACCATCGGCATCGAGTTCTCGCTGGAGCGCCTGGCCCGCGTCTGGACGTGGATCGCCGTCGCCGGCGGGCTGCAGCTGGCGCTCGCCACCGGCGCCGGGCTGGGGGTGACCCTCGCCCTCGGCGGCGACTGGCGCGACGGGCTGTTCACCGGTTTCCTGCTCGCCCTGTCGTCGACGGCGATCGTGCTCAAGCTGCTGGGGGAGCGGCGGGAGAGCTCCACCGTCCGTGGCCGGCTGGCGCTTGCCGTGCTGATCGCCCAGGACCTCGCGGTAGTGGCGATGGTGCTGGTCGTGCCGCTGCTCGGCCCGACCGCCGAGGGCGGCGGCTCGGCCGGGGGCGCGCTGCTGTGGGCCGTCCTCACTGCGGTGGGCGTCATCGTCGCCGTCCTGGTGCTGGCCCGCCGGGTCATGCCCGCCCTGCTGGACGTGGTCGCCCGAACCTGCTCGCCCGAGGTGTTCCTGCTCGCGATCGTCGCGGTCTGCTTCGGCACCGCCTACCTGACCGCCCTCGCCGGGGTGAGCGTGTCGCTCGGGGCCTTCCTGGCCGGCCTGGTGGTGAGCGAGAGCCGGGCCAGCACCCAGGCGCTCGCCGAGGTGCTCCCGCTGCAGATCGTGTTCAGCGCGGTCTTCTTCGTCTCCGTCGGCATGCTCCTCGACGTCGGCTTCATGCTCGCCAACCTTCCGCTCGTGCTGGGCGCCGCCGCCGGTGCCCTGGTGCTCAAGACGCTCACCACCGCCGTCGCCGCCACCGCCGTCGGCATCCGCTGGCGCACCGCCGCCGCGACCGGGCTGCTCCTGGCCCAGGTCGGCGAGTTCTCCTTCGTGCTGCTCACCGTGGGCACCGCGGCCGGGCTGGCGCCGCTCGGGCTCGCGGACGACGGCGCGCAGGTCGTCGTCGCCGCCACGGTGCTGCTCATGCTGGGCACCCCGCAGCTGGCCGCGGCGGCCGCGCGGCTCGACCGCGCACCCGTCGCGACCGCGGGAGGGCCCGGGGCGACCGACGAGGACGGCGCGCACCGGGACCACGTGGCGATCATCGGGTGGGGGCCCACCGCGCTGGGCCTGGCGGCCACCCTGCGCGACCGCGGGGTGGCCGTGGTGATGACGACGCTCAACCCCGACGGGGCGGCGCAGGCCGAGGCGGACGGGCACGCGGTGGTGCGCGGGGATCCGACGAAGGCGGAGATCCTGCGGCTGGCCGGGGTGCCCGCCGCCCGCCTCGCCGTCGTCGCCGAGGACGACCCGGAGCAGGCCGTGCGGGTGGTCACGGCGGCGCGGGCGGTCACGACCGCCCCCATCGTCGCGCGCCCGCTGGGTGCCGTCGACGTCGTCGAGCTGGCGGAGGCCGGCGCCGACCACGTCCTCGACCGGGACCGGATCTCCGGCCACGCGCTGGAGCGCGCCGTCCTCTCCGAGCTCGGGCACCAGGTGGCGCACCCGGACGCGCGGCGGACCGCCGTCGACACCACGCGGGTGGTCCGCTACGCCTGGCCGCAGGGCAGCGGCTGCGACCACGGCGGCAGCTCCCAGCCCGTGGTGCCGTGGGCGCACGGGTGCGTGGGCTGCCTGCGGGAGGGCACCGAGTGGGTGCACCTGCGCGTCTGCCTGGGGTGCGGGTACGTGGGCTGCTGCGACTCCTCGCCGCGCCGGCACGCGCGCGCCCACGCCGCCGCGGACGACCACCCGCTCGTCGCCTCGGCCGAACCGGGGGAGAGCTGGGCCTACTGCTTCGTCGACGACGTGACCGTGCCGGCGCCCGGTGGTGCCGCGCCGGAGGCGGAGGCCCCGGCCGCGCAGCAGTGACGTCGTGTTCTCGTCCCACTCGAACGTATAGCGCACCCCAGGGCTTGCGGCAAGACCCCGGTCGGGCCGCACACTCGCCCGCCGGGGACGGCTGACCGCGCGCGGACGGGCGCGGCGGCGTCCCCGGATCGGAGCCGTTGCCGTGACCGTGTCCACCCGTGCCTTCGACCTCCCCGGCCACCTCGCCGCCAAGGCCGACCCCGCGCTGATCGCCGCCGACGAGCGGCACTTCGCCCTGATCGCCGCGAGCCTCGCGCGGTCGATCGCCGAGCTCACCGAGCGGCTGGCCTTCGAGCGGGCGGCGCCCGGCGGCGCCGGTCAGGCGGCGCTGGACCGCGACCTGGAGGTGCACCGGCTCGCCACCCGCCTGCGCACCCTGCGCCGGTTCGGCCTGGACCTCTGCCTCGGGCGGGTGGTGCCCGCGGACGGCGGGGAGCCGGTCTACGTCGGGCGGTTGGGCCTCACCGACGGCGTCGGCCGCCGGCTGCTCGTCGACTGGCGTTCGCCGGCGGCCGAGCCGTTCTTCGCCGCCACCCACGCCGACCCGATGGGGCTGGCCAGCCGCCGCCGCTACCGCTGGACCCGCGGCCGGATCACCGACTACTGGGACGAGGTCTTCGCACCGGACGGGCTCGAGGGCCACGCCGCCCTCGACGACCAGTCCGCCTTCCTCGCCAGCCTCGGCGGGAACCGGTCGGCCCGGATGCGTGACGTGCTCGGCACCATCCAGGCCGACCAGGACGCGATCATCCGCGCCGGCTCCCGCGGCGCGCTGGTCGTCGACGGCGGGCCGGGCACCGGGAAGACCGTCGTCGCCCTGCACCGCGCGGCCTACCTGCTCTACTCCGATCCGCGTCTCGGGCACCGCGGCGGTGGCGTGCTGTTCGTCGGCCCGCACCAGCCGTACCTGGCCTACGTCGCCGACGTCCTTCCCGGCCTGGGGGAGGAGGGGGTGCGCACCTGCACGCTGCGCGACCTGGTGCCCGAGGGGGCCGGCGCCGCGCCCGAGGCCGACCCCGAGGTGGCCCGGCTCAAGGCATCGGCGCGGATGGGCGCGGTGATCGAGGCGGCCGTCCGCTTCTACGAGGATCCGCCGGCCCGGGCGACGACGGTGACGACGCCGTGGGACGACCTCCGGCTGACCGCCGCGGACTGGGCGGAGGCGTTCGGGGCGGTCGAGCCGGGCACGCCGCACAACGAGGCACGCGAGCAGGTGCGGGGCGCGCTGCTGGAGATCCTGGTGGATGCGCACGACGCCGACCTCGACCCCGACCAGGTGCGCGCCGCGCTGGAGCAGGACCGCGACCTGCGGGCGACCTTCGACCGGGCGTGGCCGGTGCTGGACGCCGGCGACGTCGTCGGTGACCTGTGGTCGGTGCCCGCCTACCTGCGCCGGTGCGCGCCCGAGCTGAGCACCGAGGAGATTCGCCTTCTGCAGCGGACCGAGCCGCAGGCGTGGACGGTCGCCGACCTGCCGCTGCTGGACGCGGCGCGGATGCGGCTGGGTGACGCGGGGGCCGTGCGGCGCCGGCAGCGGGAGGCGGCCGTCGCGGCGCGGGAGCGCGAGCGCATGTCGGCGGTCATCGACGAGCTCATCGCGGCCGACGACTCCGATCTCCTGCTGATGACCAGCCTGCGGCACGGCGACCTGCGCGACGCCCTGGTCGACCAGGACGAGCTCCCCGCGGTGGACGCCGATCCGCTGGCCGGCACGTTCGCGCACGTCGTCGTCGACGAGGCCCAGGAGCTGACCGACGCGGAGTGGCAGATGCTGGTGCGGCGCTGCCCGTCGCGGAGCTTCACCGTGGTGGGGGACCGGGCGCAGGCCCGGCACGGGTTCCCCGAGCCGTGGGAGGAGCGGCTGCGCCGGGTCGGGCTCGCCGAGGTGCGCCGGATGTCGCTGACGGTGAACTACCGGACACCGGTGGAGGTCATGGCGGAGGCGGAGCCGGTGATCCGGGCGGTGCTGCCGGACGCCAACGTGCCGACGTCGGTCCGCAGCACCGGGGTGCCGGTCGCGCACGGATCGTTCGCGGAGCTGGGGTCGGTGCTGGACGGGTGGCTGGCCGCCCACGCCGAGGGGGTCGCCTGCGTGATCGGGGCTCCGGCGCTTCCGGGGCGTCCCCGGGTGCGGTCGCTGACGCCGTCGCTGGCGAAGGGGCTGGAGTTCGACCTCGTCGTCCTCGTGGACCCGGATGACTTCGGGACGGGAGTCGGGGGAGCGGTGGACCGCTACGTGGCGATGACCCGGGCGACGCAGCAGCTCGTCGTGCTCACGAGCCGGTGAGGTGGCTCACCCCTCGGTCGCCGCTGCCGGAGGCGGGGGTGCCGCCCGCCGGCGCGACCGGCGCAGGGGCACCAGGACGGCGGCGGCGACCAGGGCGACGACCACCAGCCAGGGCAGGACGACGCCGATCGCGACGACGGCCGCTCCGGTGACCGCCACGAGCGACCGCCACCCGGTGGCCAGCCCGTCGAGGAAGCCGTCCGGCCCGCCGGCGGGCGCGACGCCGAAGGGCTCCAGGTGCACGCGCAGGGTCGACAGCTCGACCTGGTCGGCCAGCGCTGCCCGCCGGGACTGCAGCGACTCCAGCTCCTGCTGCCGTTGGGAGAGCGCCTGCTCCGCCTCCAGCAGCGCCTCGGTGGTGGCGGCGTCGTCCATCAGGGCGAGCAGCCGCGCCACGGAGGACTGCAGCGCCGTGATCCGGGCGTCCAGGTCCATCGCCGCGGCGGTGACGTCGGAGCGGGACACCGAGACGCTGCCGACGTCGCCGAGCTCCTCCAGGTCGGCCAGGACGCCGGTCAGCGCCGCGGCCGGCACGCGCACCACGAGTGCGGCGACCGTGCCCTCGACCCCCTCCTGGACGGAGGTGGCATGCACGGCGCGCTCGTCGACGCGCCCGCCGGCGGACTCCACCAGCTCGCTCACCCGCTGCGCAGCCTCCGCCGGGTCGTCGACGGCGAGCGAGGCGTCCGCGGTGGTGACCACCTCCCGGTCGGGAGCGGCCTCGTCGCTGCCCGGGACGGCCGTCACGGGGGCGACCGCGCCCCCGGCGCCGTCCGCGCTGTCCGATTCCCCGCCGGAGGGACCGGTGCAGCCGACGAGCAGCACCAGGATCAGCGCGGCGGAGGCGAGGAGGCGCGTGGCAGGAACGGTGTCCATGCCCGGTGGACGGGGTGGCGGCGAGGATCGGTTCCCGCCGGTCAGCGGGGGGCGAACTGCGCCCGGCGCTCCGCGGGCACGAGGTCGGCGTAGTCGGGGTGGCGGTGGATCCAGCCCCGGATGAACGGGCAGAACGGGAGGACCGACGCGCCGTCGGCCCGCACGGCGTCGAGCGCTCCCCGGGCGAGCGCCGATCCCACACCGCGGCCCTCGAACGCCGGGTCGACGACGGTGTGGGTGAAGGCGACGGAGGACCCCCGTCGCCGGTACTCGGCGAACCCGGCCACCGTGCCGTCGACCAGCGCCTCGAAGCGGCCGGCCCCCCGGTTGTCCACGACGACGGGTGCACTGGTGGTCACGCCTCTCCCTCCGCCCGGGGCCGGGCACGACGAGCGGCTCCCGCCGGCCGGTCATCAACGGCACAATGCCGACGTCCCCACCTCTCCTGGAAGGGGCCGCCATGTCGGAGCAGCCTGCCGCCGCACGTCCACCGGAGGTCGCACCCCCCGGACGGCTCACCGTGGGCCAGGTGATGCGCCCCCCGGTCACGACCGTGGAGAGCGCCGCCCACCTCGCCGGCGCCGCCTACCTGATGAAACGGGCGCGGGACAGCGCCCTCGTGGTGCTCAGCGACCCCGAGAGCCGCCATCCTGTGGCGCTGCTCTGCGACGCCGACATCGCGCAGGCGGTCGCCGACGGCCGGAATCCGGAGGAGACCCGGATCACCGACCTGCACCGTCCCGTGCCCGCCACCGTCGGCCCGGACGTGACCGTGGTGGACGCCGCGGAGCTGATGCTGTCCGGCGGGCTGCAGCACCTGCCCGTGGTGGAGGAGGGGCGGCTGGTCGGGCTGGTCGACCTCACCCTCGTGTGCCGCGCCCTGCTCGGGCGGCCGGCGGCGTAGCGCGGGGGCGGTCACCGGCCGGTCACCGCCGGCCGTCCTCGACGAGCGCGAGCAGCACGCCGGCGGTCAGCCCGAAGGTGGC
This sequence comes from Blastococcus sp. SYSU DS0541, assembly GCF_054050875.1. Lineage (NCBI taxonomy): Bacteria > Bacillati > Actinomycetota > Actinomycetes > Geodermatophilales > Geodermatophilaceae > Blastococcus > Blastococcus sp. SYSU DS0541. Next base: position 21,779 of record NZ_JBJHAD010000018.1, read on the forward strand.
GTGCCCGACGACCCCGCGCGCGTGGCTCACCGGCGGGTAGGCCGTGAGCGTGGGCAGCGACGTCCCCTCGTCGACCAGCAGGAACGCCCCCGCACCGACGGCGAGCCCGGCGGCGAGCGGGCTCACCCCCCGCCGGACCAGGGCCGCGGCGGTGATCCCGTAGACCACCCCGAACGTCCGGTGCACGGCCACCCCGATGCGGCCCGCCGCCTCGTCGTCGAGGTCGCGGCCCGCGGCCGCGCCCAGCCGCTTGCCCAGTTGCACCAGCGCCCCGCCCGGGGCGATCTCCTCCTCCCGGGCCCGGGAGGCGTCGTCCTGCCGGCGGTGGAACCACGCCGTCGCGGCGTCCATGGTGCGGCTCGCGGCATAGCCCGCCAGCGCACCGCGCCACAGGTGGGCCCGGCTCACGCCGACCTCGCCGCGACCGGATACGCCGCATGCAGGCGGCGCAGCGCGTACCCCGCGCTGAGCAGGGTGGAGACCATGAGGGCGACGAACACCCACGTCGCGGGGGAACCCCACCGCACGGCGTCGGGGTAGCGGGCCAGGACGACCAGCTCGAGCGCGCCGAACACCGCGTACGCCACCGCGGCCAGCCGGAGCCGGTCGAGGTCGCGGTCGCGCAGCGCCAGTGCGATGCCGACGCCGAACGCGAGGAGCCACGACCCGACCGCCCGGGCCGTCAGCGGGGTGAGCGCCCACGGCCAGAGCGCGGACCCCGTGCCCGGCGCGGCGAACAGGGCCGCGCCGACGACCAGGAACACCACGCCCTGCACCGCGAGCACCGCGGCCAGACCCGAGGGCAACGCCAGCCGGAGCGGCGGATCGGGGTACGGGAGCCGCTGTTGCCCGACGAGCATCGCGAGCATCCCCACCGGCACCACCAGGTAGACGGCGAGCCAGAACCAGGCGGCCGCGTTCGCCACCAGGCCCGGTGCCCCGAAGTGGAAGCGGTCCAGGTGCAGCAGGGTGGCCGCCAGGGTGAGGACGGTGAAGACCAGCACCGTGGCGAACGGGATGCGGACGTGCGCCCATACCGGGGTGCGCAGCGACAGCACGACGAGCACGCACCCGGCGGCGTACGCGGCGCCGAGGAACGCTGCGGTCGCCGGTGGGTCGATCGTCCAGGCGAAGTAGTCGGTGGTGCGCGACGAGCCGAGGAACAGCGCGACGAACGCCAGCAGGGTGAGAACGGTGAAGGCTTGCAGCATCAGGCGGGTGCCGGGGAGCACGGCGCGGGAGCCGAGCGGATCGGTCATGACCAGGCCTCGGTGCGGTGGAGTACCGGACGGGCGTCGAGCCCTACGTCCCTTGACCCCCGTGCGGTGACGCCCTAGGCATGCTATGTGGCTGCCGACGAGCCCGACAGCGGTTTCGCCCCGCGAGCGGCACTGGTCCTGGTCAGCCGGGACCCGCCGGTGCGCGACCAGGTCGGGACGGAGCTGGACAGACGCTACGGGGCCGATTACGCCGTGGCGGTCTGCGACGCGGAGGACCACGTCGGGCCCCGGGTCGCGCAGTTGCAGGAGGAGGGCATCCCGGTTGCGGCGGTTCTGGCGGGCCTGGGCCCGGCCGACCCCGACGGCCTCGACGTCCTGGCGCGGGCGGGTGGCCTGGCGCCGGGTGCGGTGCGTGCCTGCATCGTGCGGTGGGGCGATCTGGCGACGGCAGCGCCGATCTTCGAGGCGATCACGCTGGGCCGGCTGGACGGGTGGCTCTACCGCCCGGAGCGCCCCGGCGACGAGGACTTCCACCTCTCGGTGACCGAGCTGCTCGCCGAGTGGGACAGCCGGCAGGGCACCGGCTACGAGGCGGTGCAGGTGATCGGCGAGCGGTGGTCGGCCCGCTCGCAGGAGCTCCGCGACATGTTCACCCGCAACCGGGTGCCGGTCGGCTTCTACGACGCCGCCGCGCCGGACGGGCAGGAACTGCTGGCGGGTCTGGGGCTGGAGGAGCCCGCGCTGCCGGTCGTCGTCCTCCGGTTCCGGCCGGAGCTGCCGGCGCTGACCGACCCCAGCGCGATGGACATCGCCGCCGCGTTCGGGGTCCTGGAGGCGGTGGACGAGAGCACGCTCGCCGACGTCGTGGTGGTCGGTGCCGGGCCCGCGGGGCTCAGTGCCGCCGTGTACGCCGCCTCCGAGGGCCTGCGCACGGTGGTCGTGGAGCCGCTGGCGATGGGCGGGCAGGCGGGCACCAGCTCGCTGATCCGCAACTACCTCGGCTTCCCGCGGGGGATCAGCGGCAACCGGCTGGCGGCCAGCGCGTACCAGCAGGCGTGGTCGTTCGGCGCCACCTTCGTCTGGTCGCGCAGCGTGGTCGGGCTGTCGAGCACGGACGGGGAGCACCGGGTGCACCTCTCCGACGGCGCGACGCTGCGGGCACGCACGGTGGTGGTCGCCACCGGCGCGGAGTGGCGGCGCCTGGAGGTGCCGAGCCTCGAGGCGATGCAGGGCCGCGGCCTCTTCTACGGCGCGGCCGTCAGCGAGTCACGGGCCATGGCGGGCAAGCACGTCCTGGTGGTCGGCGGGGGCAACTCCGCGGGGCAGGCGGCGGTGCACCTGGCCCGGTACGCCGCCCGGGTGACGGTCCTGGTCCGCCGCGGGCTCGCCACGACGATGTCGGAGTACCTGGTGCACGAGATCGACGAGGCACCGAACATCGACGTCCGCTCCCGGGTGCAGTTGGTGGACGGGTCCGGGGAGCAGGTGCTGGAGGAGGTCGTCGTCGAGGACCTCGACACGGGCGAGCGGGAGACGCTCCGGACCGACGCGGTCTTCGTGCTCATCGGGTCGAAGCCGGCGTCGGGGTGCCTGGGGCCGGAGGTGGCGAAGGACCGGGCGGGGTTCGTGCTCACCGGGCCGGACCTCGACGGCGCCTCCCCCGCGTGGCCGCTGGAGCGGCCACCGATGCTGCTGGAGACCAGCGTCCCGGGCGTCTTCGCCGCTGGTGACGTGCGGGCGGGCTCGGTCAAGCGGGTGGCCTCCGGGGTGGGGGCGGGGGCGATCGCCGTCGCGCTGGTGCACCAGTACCTCGCCTGGGCCGCCGCGGCCGCCGTCGGCGGGTGACCCCGGTGCCCGAGTTCGTGTTCCGGGACGAGTGGCGGGTCGCCGCGCCGCCTGCCGCGGTGCGGGAGGTCGTGCGCGCCGTCGAGTCGTGGCCGGAGTGGTGGCCGTCGGTGGAGAGCGTCACGCGGGTGCCGTCCGGCGACGGCGAGGTCTGGCGGTTCGTGTTCCGGACCCGGCTGCCGTACCGGATGGAGTTCGAGGCCCGGGTGCTGCGGGACGATCCGCTGCGCGGCGTGCGGACGACGGTCACCGGCCGGGTCGAGGGCGAGGGCCGGTGGGAGGTCGGGGAGGTCGACGGCGGCTCGGTCGTGGCCTTCGACTGGCAGGTGCGCCCGCAGCTGCTCTGGATGCGGGTGCTCTCGCCACTCGGGCGCCCGGTGTTCGTCTGGAACCACCGTGAGCTGATGGAGGAGGGCGGGGAGGCGCTGGCGCAGCGGCTGGGCACCCGGTTGCTGGCGCCCACGGTCTGCGAGCCCGAGGTGGCGCCGGCGGTGGTCGCGGCCGCCCTCTGGCCGGCCGCCCTGATCGGCATGCACCTGCTGGCCCGGCGGCGCGGTCAGGCCACGCCCGAGCCTGTCGGTCCTGGTCGTACATCCACGTAGGGACTCCCGCCTGGTCACATCGGTTCCCGCCTCACGTCGTGCGGCCCGACGCAGCGTGGCAGGGAAGGCCGCGCCGGTCAGCGACCGCGCTGGGGCCCGACGTTCGGGAACTTGTCGTTCGCCTCGCCCTCGGTCAGCCGGCGCGGGTCGTCTCCGTCGCGCTCGACGATCCACGCGGTGTCCGGGGAGGTGCCTTCGAGGGAGAGCGACCAGTACACGACCTGCCGGCCGTCGGGCGTCCACGCCGGGAACCACTCGTCGACGGCAGGGACTCCCGCGAGTCGGCGCACGTCGCGGCCGTCGGCCCGCATGGTGTAGAGGTCGCGGTCGCCTCCGCGGTTGCTGCTGAACACGATCGTCCGCCCGTCCGGCGAGTACTCCGCCCCGTCGTCGTCGACGCCGTCCGGGGTGTCGGTGAGCCGCCGCACATGCGTGCCGTCCGCCCGCATCCGGTACACCTCGGCGTTGAAGAAGCCGGCCCGGGTCGAGCCGAACAGGATGTGCCGGCCGTCCGGTGACCAGGCAGGGCTGTAGTCGCTGACGGTCGGGTCGGTCTCGGTCAACCGGGTCTGCCGCGTGCCGTCGGCGCGCATCCGGTAGATCTCGGTCTCCCCGCCGTCCCGGTCGGAGGCGAACACGATGTGCCGCCCGTCCGGCGACCACGCGGGGGAGAAGTCGCCGGCGGGGGTGCCCGGGGTCGCGCTGTTCCTCGTCAGCTGGCGGACCTTCCGGCCCTCGGCGTCCATGACGAAGACTTCCAGGTCCCCGTCCCGGTCGCTGACGAACGCCAAGCGCCGGCCGTCGGGTGACCAGACCGCGTCGTCGTCGTGGACGTCGTTGTGGGTCAGCTGCACGGTCCGGCCGTCCGGGAGGAGCCGGTAGATCTCGTTGTCGCCGTCGCGGTCGCTGGTGTAGACGACGTCGGGGAAGTCGTCCCCGGCATGGGCAGGTGCGGTCAGGAAGGGGACGGCGACGAAGGCAGCGGCGATGGCTGCGCGGATGCTCGGCATGCTGGGATCCCTCCTGATCTGCCGTGACCTCCCCGCTGGCCCGGCCCGGGAAGGCGGCCCCGCTGATGTCACCGGGGCGAGGCCCGAGGGTGGCCTTGCCGTGGGCTCAGCGGCAGCACTTCGTCGCGCGTCCAGGTCCTTGTCGGCGCTCCGTGGCGGGACGTCGCCATGTGAGCACTGCGGCGTGGTCGCCACACCTCGACGCGGTCTGGCTGTGTTCCCGCTCGCTGGGGCGGCTCTCGTCGTCGCCGGTCGTGCTGCTGGCCAGCTGGGGCGTGGCGGGCTAGCGTCCGGGGCACCAGGCCGCTGCGACTGCAGACCGGGAGCCCCGCCGTGCCCGCACACCGCATCTTCACCACCCCGTTCGCCAGCGTGTACCCGCACTACGTGGCCAAGGTCGAACGCAAGGGGCGTACCCGGGAGGAGGTCGACGAGGCGATCTGCTGGCTCACCGGCTACGACGCCGCGGGCCTCGCCGCAGCGCTGGAGGACGAGGTCGACTTCGCGACCTTCTTCGACCACGCACCGGCGATGACGGCCCACGCGGCGCTCATCACCGGCAGCGTCTGCGGAGTCCGCGTGGAAGACGTCGAGGACCCCCTCATGCGCAAGATCCGCATCCTCGACAAGCTCGTCGACGAGATCGCCAAGGGGCGGCCGATGACCAAGGTGCTGCGGAGTGGCCACGACAGCCGCCCCACGGTGGAGGCCCGCGCTACCGGGTGAGGCCGACCTCCGGGGACGCGCCCACGCTGTGAGCGGTGTCCGGTGAGCTCTCCAGCAGACCGGCGGCCCGCCACGCCGCGACGGTGTCGTGGACGTAGGTGTCGAAGGACCGCGGCTCCCGGCCGAGCAGCTGCCGGGTCGTCCGGAGCCCCCGGCGCGAGGTGGGCATGGAGATGCGGCGCAGCACGCGGAAGGACGCCGTCCAGTCGGCGAGACGCGGCCCGTCGAGGTAGCGGGCGAAGGTCCGCACCATGACCTCGTCGTCGTCCCCGAGGTAGACCACCGGTCGCCCGAGGGCCTCCGCCCACACCGCTGCGGACTCCCTGCCGCCGACGGAGCGCGGTCCGGCGACGTCGTAGGAACCGGGGGCCACGTCGCCGTCGACCAGCGCCCGGGCGGCGGCCTCACCGACGTCACGCAGATCGACCCGGTTGACGCCCTTGTCGCTGAGCGGCGTCACGAACCGGCCGGCGCGGATCTCCTCGGCGAACACCTCGTCGTTCTGCATGAAGTTGGACGGGGCCAGCATGATCGGGCGCAGCGGCGAGCGGGCGACGTCGCGGGCGAGGGCGATCTTGCCGCGGTAGTGCGGCAGGATCCGACCGAAGACGACGCGCAGCAGAGCCTCCTGCCAGCGCCTGCGGGCGTGGACGTGGACGCCGACGAAGACGAGCCGGACGCGTTCGGCCTGGCACGCGGCCACGAAGCCGGCGGCGAGGGCACGCTCGTCGGTCTCGTGCGGCGAGACGTAGAGCGCCGCCCCGGCACCGCGCAGCGCCGCCCGCAGGGACGCGGGGTCGCGGAGGTCGCCGCGGACGCGTTCGACGCCGGCGGGCACGTGGGCGCCCTCGGGATCGCGGAGGAGAGCACGGACCGTGGCACCGCGCGCGAGCAGGGCGGCGACGACCTCACGGCCGACCTGGCCGGTCGCGCCCACGACGAGGACGGGCGTGCCGGCCGGGAGCGGGCCGGTGAGGACGGGGAGGGGTGTGCGGGACGGTGCCACGGCGGATGCCTCTCGGGTGCAGGGCCGGGTCCGTCCCGGCTGTGTGGACGAGCGTCGGTGGTGCCCCTTGTGGCGGACTTGTCCCTGGCTTGCCCCGGGTGCCGTGACGCGAGCCGACGAGGGCCCGGCCGCCCGATGCGCCGCGGTGCAGCGATGGAGTGCCGAGGGCTCCAGAGGTCGAAGTCCGCGTCCTGCGGTGTCGGCGCGGGCGTACACCCTGTGAACGGCGTGGCTGCCGTCGATGGGGGTAGAAGGCCCGGCATGTCCGACTTCGAGATCACCGCCCTGGTCCTGGCCGAGCACGAGGTCTTCCGGCGGGAGTTCACCGCGCTCGACGACCTGCCCGCCGACGAGCTCGCCGCCGCCTGGGAGGCGTTGCACGCCAAGCTCGAGGTGCACGCGGTGGCCGAGGAGAGGCTCTTCTACCCGCTGCTCGCCCAGGAGGCGGACGACGAGCAGGGGACGGCGGAGGGCGTGCACGACCACAACGAGATCCGGCACGCCGCGGCCGCCGTCGGGGAGCACGTGGTCGGCAGCGAGGGGTGGTGGGCGGCGGTACGGAACGCGCGACAGGTCAACGCCGACCACATGGCCGAGGAGGAGACGGAGTACTTCCCTCCCTTCCGAGAAGCCGTCGACGACGAGCAGCGGGAAGCCCTCGGCATGCAGTGGCTGGCGTTCCACGACGAGCACGAGCAGGCCGAGGGGTTGTCCGGCGAGGACGCGGAGGTGGCCGAGGTGATCGACACCGAGGTGCCCGAAGGGGACCCGTCGCTCTAGGCTGCCCCGCCCCCCGGACGCGGTCCTGGTACGTCGACGCGGCGAGCAGTTCGGCCTCGGACGCGAGAAGCTCCCGACGATCGACACGTGGTGCATCACAGCGGCGGCGGGGACCAGCGGTGGCGCGCCACTCATCCACCCTGCCCTCGCGTCAGGATGGAGCTTCCGGGCGTCAGGAGGCCGTCGTCGCGAGGTAGACGGAGTTCGTCGCCCTGCGGTCCTGCAGGGGGTTGGGGAAGCTGACGACCTCGGCGGAGACGTCCACGAAGACCCGCCGGAGCACGGCCAGGTAGTCGTCGTCGGGCGGGTCGTTCGACCAGAGCGCGAAGACGCCGCCCGGCCGGATGCGCGCGGCCAGGCGGCGGCTCCCGTCCACGTCGTAGAAGCCGGCGTCGCCCTGGGCCAGCCGGTGCCGGGGAGAGTGGTCGATGTCGACGACCACGGCGTCGAACACCCGGTCCGGCGCGTCCGGGTCGAATCCGGTGCCGTCGGTCATCGCGAAGAAGTCGCCGTGCACGAACCGGCAGCGATCGTCGCCGGTGAGCTCCGGGCCCACCGGCACCAGCCCGCGCTCGTGCCAGCGGATCACCGGCTCGAGCGCGTCGACCACCAGCAGCTCTCTCACGCGCTCGTCGGCGAGCACGGCCCGGGCCGTGAAGCCGAGCCCCAGACCTCCCACGACGACGTCGAGGTCGGAGCCGGGCAGGCGGGCGAGGGCCAGCCGCGCGAGCTCGATCTCGGCCACGGTGAAGAGCGAGGACATGAGGAACTCGTCGTCGAGCTTCACCTCGTAGATGTCGACGTCGCTGCCGGGTGCCCGGCGGCGGCGGAGGCTCACCTCACCGATGGGGCTGGGGCTCCAGCCCAGCTCTTCGAACCGCAGGCTCATGGCGGCCCGGTCCGGGAGCGGAGTTGCTGGGCCAGCTCACCGGCGAAGCTCTCCGCCACCTCGAGCTGCTTCCGCAGCGTCGTCACCCGCGCGGTGGCGGCCTCGTGGAAGCTCCGCAACCGGTCGAGCAGCTCGGGGCGGCCGGCGCCGTCGTCCTCGAGGTCGTGCAGCAGCTCGAGCAGTTCCTGCATCTCCTCCAGCGTGAAGCCCAGCGGCTTCATCCGCTTGACCAGGTCGAGCCGGGCGACGTCGGCCGCGCTGTAGAGCCGGAACCCGCCGTCGGAGCGCGCGGTGGGGACGACCAGACCGTTCTCCTCGTAGAAGCGGATCGTCCGCAGGCTCAGGCCGGTGCGCTCGGCGACCTGCCCGATCTGCATCAGGTCGCCTCGAGGAGTTGCTGTCACGTCCCCTTCATAGAGCATGCAACCGGTGCCGGCCCCGCCGGAGGGAGTGCGCGACGCCGATCCGGTGAGGCCGCGGCAGCAGTCGCGCGGTGAGCCGGCCGTGCGGTGGCGTCACCCGACGCGACGGCGGGCACCACGACCGCACCACCCACGTCGTCCTGAGGAGCAGGAGCCAGCATGGACATCACCGCGACAGCCGAGTGGCGTGCGCTCACCGAGCACCACCGGGAGCTCGCCGCCACCCACCTCCGCGACCTCTTCGCCGACGATCCCGGCCGCGGGCGGCGGCTGACCGGCCGCGTCGGCGACCTGCACGTCGACTGGTCCAAGCACCGCGTCACCGACGAGACGCTGCGGCTGCTGATCGCTCTCGGCGAGCGCGCCGGGCTGCCCGAGCGGATCGCGGCCATGTTCCGTGGCGAGCACGTCAACACCACCGAGGACCGCGCCGTGCTGCACGTCGCGCTCCGCATGCCGGCGGACGAGGACCTGGTGGTCGACGGCCAGCACGTCGTGCGGGACGTGCACGAGGTGCTGGCCCGGATGCGCGGGTTCGCCGAGCGCGTGCGCTCGGGGGAGTGGCGCGGGCACACCGGGCGGCCGATCCGGGCGGTGGTCAACATCGGGATCGGCGGCTCCGACCTCGGCCCGGCGATGGCGTACACCGCGCTGCGGGCCTACGCCGACCGGGATCTTGCCGTCCGCTTCGTCTCCAACATCGACCCCACCGACTTCGCCGAGGCCACTCGGGACCTGGACCCCGCGGAGACCCTGGTCGTCGTCAGCTCCAAGACCTTCACGACGCTGGAGACGCTGACCAACGCCACGGTCGCCCGTGACTGGCTGCTCCGCGGGCTGGGCGCAGACGACGCCGCGGTCGCCAAGCACTTCGTGGCCGTGTCGACGAACACGGAGGCCGTGCGGGAGTTCGGCATCGACCCGGCGAACATGTTCGAGTTCTGGGACTGGGTCGGCGGGCGGTACTCCTTCACCTCCGCCATCGGCCTGTCCCTGATGGTGGCGATCGGCCCGCAGGCGTACGACGAGATGCTCGCCGGCTTCCACGCCGTCGACGAGCACTTCCGCACCGCTCCGCTGGAGGCCAACGTCCCGGTGCTGCTGGGCCTGCTCAACGTCTGGTACCGCGACTTCTTCGACGCCCAGAGCCACGCCGTCCTGCCCTACAGCCAGTACCTGTCCCGGCTGCCGGCCTACCTGCAGCAGCTGACGATGGAGAGCAACGGCAAGTCCGTGCGCGCGGACGGGCAGCCGGTCGACACCGCGACCGGTGAGGTCTACTGGGGCGAGCCGGGGACGAACGGCCAGCACGCCTTCCACCAGCTGCTGCACCAGGGGACGACGCTGGTCCCCGCCGACTTCATCGGCTTCGGCGAGCCGAGCCACGACATCGGCGAGATGCACGACCTGCTGATGGCGAACATGTTCGCCCAGTCGGCGGCGCTCGCCTTCGGCCGCACCGCCGAGGAGGTGGCCGCCGACGGCACCCCGTCGGCGCTGGTGCCCCACAAGGTGATGCCCGGCAACCGGCCGAGCACGGTGATTCTCGCCCCGCGGCTGACTCCCTCAGCGCTGGGGCAGCTGGTGGCCCTGTACGAGCACGTCGTCTTCACCCAGGGCGTGGTCTGGCAGATCGACTCCTTCGACCAGTGGGGGGTCGAGCTGGGCAAGGTGATGGCCCGCGAGCTGGCACCCGCACTGACCAGCCGGGAGCCGGTCGCGGTGGAGCAGGACGCGTCCACGGCGGCGCTGGTGGCGGAGTACCGGCGGATGCGGGGCCGGCCGGCCTGACTCCCTAGTTCGGTGGTGACCCGGGGCGGCCGCGCGCGCAGCAGCGACCGCCCCGGGGCGGGCGATCCTCCGGGTCCCGACCACGGGTGACCGGGCCGACGGACCGCCACCGCCTGCCCAGGTGGGTCCTCCTACGCGTCGATGACGATCGGGATGACCAGCGGGCTGCGCCGGAAGGCCCTGTCCGCCCAGCGGCCCACGGCCCGGGCGATCAGCTGCTCGAGCTGGACGGCTCCTCCGACGCCCTCCTCGGCGGCCTTGGCCAGCGCCTTCTCGATCAGCGGGACGACGCCGTCGAACGTCGTCTCGTCGTGGACGAAGCCGCGGGCCAGGAAGTCGGGCTCCTCGGCGAGGCGGCCCGTGTCGGCGTCGACGATCGCCACGACCGTGATGACGCCTTCCTGGGCCAGGGTGCGCCGGTCGCGGAGGTGCGCCTCGGTGGCGCCACCGACGTCCGTGCCGTCGACGTAGACGTAGCCGGCGGGGACCTTGCCGGCGATCCGCACCCTGCCCTCGTGGAGGTCGACGGCGACGCCGTCCTCGGCGATGACCACACCACGCGGGTGCACGCCGGTGCGGACGGCGATCTCGGCGTTGGCCTTCAGGTGCCGCCACTCGCCGTGCACGGGCATGACGTTGCGCGGCTTGACCAGGTTGTAGACGTAGGAGAGCTCGCCGGCGCTGGCGTGCCCGGAGACGTGCACCTTGGCGTTGCCCTTGTGCACCACGTTGGCGCCCCACCGGGTCAGCTCGTTGATGATCCGGTAGACGGCGTTCTCGTTGCCGGGGATGAGCGAGCTGGCCAGCAGCACGGTGTCACCGTCGGCGATGCGGATGACGTGGTCGCGGTTGGCCATGCGCGACAGGGCCGCCATGGGCTCGCCCTGCGACCCGGTGCAGATCAGGCAGACCTTCTCGGGCGGCAGCTTCTCGAGCTCCTTCATGTCCACCAGCAGGCCGGGCGGCACGGTGAGGTAGCCGAGGTCCTTGGCGATGCCCATGTTGCGGACCATGGAGCGGCCGACGAAGGCGACCTTGCGGCCGTGGGCGTGCGCGGCGTCGAGGACCTGCTGGATGCGGTGCACGTGGCTGGCGAAGCTGGACACGATGACCCGGCGGGGCGCGGTCCGGAACACCGTCTCGATGGCCGGGGTGAGCTCGGCCTCGGACGTGGTGAAGCCGGGGACGTCGGCGTTGGTGGAGTCGGTGAGGAAGAGGTCCACGCCCTCCTCGCCCAGCCGGGCGAACGCGCGCAGGTCGGTGATCCGCCGGTCCAGCGGGAACTGGTCCATCTTGAAGTCGCCGGTGTGCACGACCAGGCCGGCGCCGGTGCGGATCGCGACGGCGAGCCCGTCGGGGATGGAGTGGTTGACGGCGACGAACTCGCAGTCGAAGGGGCCGAACGCGGCCCGGTCGCCCTCGCTCACCTGCCGGGTGACCGGCCGGATCCGGTGCTCCTTGAGCTTGGCCTCGATGAACGCGAGGGTGAGCCGCGAGCCCACCACGGGGATGTCGGGACGCTCCCGCAGGAGGTACGGCACGCCCCCGATGTGGTCCTCGTGCCCGTGGGTCAGCACGAGCGCCTCGACGTCGTCCAGGCGGTCCCGGATGGCGGTGAAGTCGGGGAGGATCACGTCGACCCCGGGCTGGTGCTCCTCGGGGAAGAGCACGCCGCAGTCGACGATCAGCAGGCGACCGGCGTGCTCCAGCACGGTCATGTTCCGGCCGATCTCACCGAGACCACCCAGGGCCACCACCCGCAGCCCTCCGTCGGGTAGCGGCCGAGGCGGGCGCAGCTCAGGGTGTGCGTGGCTCATACCTTCACGCTACGGGAGACCCGTCGGCGGGCGTGCACGGTCGGGCACGAGGTCCCGCGACGGCGCCCCACACCTCTCGCGCCCGCCGCTCGGCTCCCGTCACGCCCTCCAGGCACCGGGCGAGGTGACCTTCCGGCCGACGCCTCGACGGCGTTCCGGGCTCGCCGGAACATCCGCTGTCACCGCGTCGGTCGGCGCGGGGCGGCGCACCCGGCGTGACCTCCCGTCCCCGCCGGCGCCCCGCCGGGGGACGGCAGCGGTGGGGCACGAGCGTGGTGGTGTCCGTCCCGCCGTCCTCCTCGCGGTGGGCTTTCCTGCCTCCGGCGCATCGGCGATCCTTGTCGGTGCATCCGTAGAGGCGCAGGCGCGGAGCGGCGTTGCTCCCCACCGGTCCGCCGTGACGTCGGAGCGGAGGGTGGCACCCCCGTTCGCCGACGCTGCGGCGGCGGGCCCTCCGGCGCGCCGGCAGGCGAGGAGGTGCGAGGACATGGCGAGGCGGAGCCGGCGGGTTCCCTGCCTCCTGGTGGTGGCGGCGGTCGTCGGCGCCGGCTGCACCGGACCGACCGGCACGCCCGCCGAGGTCGCGGGCGGCGGCGCCGCCCCCGTGGCACCCGCCGGTCAGGCCGGCACGCTCGCGGTCGTGCCCGAGGTGGCGGCGCGGGTGCAGCCCAGCGTGGTCACCATCCTGACCGCCACCGGCAACGGGAGCGGGGTCGTGTACGACGAGGACGGGCTGATCGTCACGAACGAGCACGTGGTGCGCGGAGCGACGACGGTGGAGGTCGCGTTCGCCGACGGTCAGCGCGCACCCGGCACGGTGGTGGCCACGGACGTCGTCACCGACCTCGCGCTCGTCCGCTCCGACCGCGGTGACCTCCCCGCGGCCCGGTTCCAGTCAGAGCTGCCCCGGATCGGGGAGCTCGTGATCGCGATCGGCAGCCCGCTCGGCTTCGAGAGCACGGTGACCGCGGGGGTGGTCTCCGGGCTGCAACGGGAGATCCCCGGCAGTGCGGGCCGGACCCAGGCGCTGGTGGACCTCATCCAGACCGACGCCGCGATCAGCCCCGGCAACAGCGGCGGCGCGCTGGTGGACGGCGACGGCGAGGTCATCGGGATCAACGAGGCGTACATCCCTCCGCAAGCCGGGGCGGTGTCCCTCGGGTTCGCGATCCCGTCAGCCACCGTTACCGATGTGGTGGAGCAGTTGAGGGAGGACGGGCAGGCGGAGCACGCCTTCCTGGGGATCGCTCCGGCCCCGCTCACCCCGCAGATCGCCGAGCAGTTCGGTGTCCCGGGAACGGACGCCGTGATCGTCGCGGCCGTGGTGCCGGGCAGTCCCGCAGCGCAGGCGGGGATCGCGCCCGGGGACCTGGTCGTCGCCGTCGACGGATCGCCCACCACCGCCCCCGAGGACGTGCTGGCGGCGCTGCGCGCCCGCGATCCCGGAGACAGGGTCACGGTGACGGTCCGCTCGCCGGACGGAGAGGAGCGCGACGTCGACGTGGTCCTCACCGCGCGGCCCGGCCCGGGCGCATAGGGGCGTGCCGCAGTTCCCGGAGGGCCGGTCGCTGCTGCACCCGGAACCGTCGGCCGGCGTTCGTCCGTTCCGCCCGGCGAGGATCCCCGATGGCCGCCGGTAGATCTCCGCGCAGGTCCCCGCCCGCAGGTCGGATGCGCGCTGACCCACGGTCGCCACCCCACGCCATGCTCGGCCAGGGAGACATCTCCCGGACGCGCTCGCGCCGGTGCTCCACGAGTTGTCCGCGTGACCGGCCCGCGCGGTCTGCCTTCTGCAGTAGGCCTGCGGGCCGGTTGACCTGCGAGAAGGCGTGGAGCGGGAGACCGGGATCGAACCGGCATGGCCAGCTTGGAACGCTGGGTGGCTCGAGCCAGTAATGCGCTGGTAAGACCCTGATGAAGTGGACGTCGTGCCTTCCACGTGCCTTGAGCGGCATCCTGGGTGGGTGACGACCGAACGCGCTTTGGCTCGTCGCGCCTGCTGCCGTCGCCGCGGCTGGGGCCGGTTCTCGCAGTGGGCACGACGGTCACCGGGTTCCTCATGGCTGATCGTCCCGGTGCTCGGGTTGGCCGGGATGCTCTTCGGCGGTGGGACTGGTCCAGGCGATGGCGGTGGCCGCGGTCGCCGGCCGCCGGTACGGCGTCGCCCACCGGTCGCTGAGGTCACGCGGTGATCTGACTGCCGTCCGGTCGGCCGGCGCTCCGATCGCGGCGCTCGCATGCTCGACGCTCACGGTCGGCGCTCTGGCACTGGTCCTGGTGGCGCCCGGCGGCCGCCCCTGCGACCGAGCTGGATGCGGCACCGCGTGCACCCGGTGGTCGGATCCCGCTGGTCGACCAAACCCGGGTAGCCGGCCAGCGAGTCGACAGCCGGCGTCACCGCGCCGCCGGAGGTGGCGGTGGGCCAGGCGGCTCACGCCGATCAGCGCTCCCTCGGTGAGCAGCTTCGTCGGCACGAGGGCCATGCCGGCGCCCGTGGGCGTGGTCAGGTCACCATGGTGATATCGGTGAGCCCTCGGTCTGCACCGATATCACGTCTGGCGGGCTGTTATACGACCGCACGCTCCTGCAACTGGCCCCGCACGATCCGCAGCCGGCGCTCGGCTCGCGCCGCGACGGCGGAGTCGTGTGTCACGAGCACTAGCGTCAGCTGCTGCTGCCGACAGAGTTGTTCGAGGATCGCGATGATTTCGTCGCGAGTGGGTTCGTCCAGGTTCCCGGTCGGCTCGTCGGCGAGCAGGACGCGCGGTTGCTTCACGATCGCCCGGGCGATGGCCACGCGCTGCTGCTGCCCACCGGACATCTGCGGCGGCAAGTGGTGGAGCCGGTCGGCGAGTCCTACTTCGGCCAGGGCCGCGGCGGCGCGCTCCCGCCGCTCGGACGAGGAGATGCGGAGCGGGACCAACGCCGTCTCGACGTTCTCTTGAGCATTCAACGTCGAGATCAGGTTGAACGACTGGAAGACGATTCCGATCTCGCGGGCGCGCAGTTCGGTGAGGCGCCGCTCGGAAGCCTTCGACAGGTCTTCGTCACCCAGGCGCACCGAGCCGGACGTGGGTCGGTCGACGGCACCGAGCATCTGGAGGAGCGTGGATTTCCCTCCGCCGGTCGGGCCCTCGACGGCGACCATCTGCCCTGCGGGGATGGTGAGGCTCACCTTGTCGAGGGCGGTGATGGTCTTCTTGTCAGACGAGTAGGTCTTGCTGACGTCTGTGAGCACGTACATCGTCGGTCTCCGATCAGGTCAGGTCAGGGGGTCAGTCGATGCTGCGAAGGGCCGCTGCCGGACGCAGCCGGGCGGCCCGCCAGCCCCCCAGAACGCCGGCCACGAGACCTCCGACCAGGGCCAGCCCGATGCTGAGCAGGACGATGGTCACGTTCACGGGCGCGTTCAGGACGACGTCGACGCTGCTCGTCTGGTCGGCGATCGGGTTTCGGCCACCTCCACCGCCGAAGGCGCCACCGCCGCCCGGTCCCATGGGCATCTGCGCGGCGGCCGCGCCACCATCGGCGGCCGCCGGCGCAGCGGAGCCTCCTGTCTCACCGGAGAGCGTGATGCCGGCCGCGTTGATGGCCATGATCGACAGCAGGCCGATCACCAGACCAGCGACGCCGCCGAGAACGCCCTGCATCAGCGATTCGGTGCCCACCTGGCGCACAATGCGGCTGTTGCTCCAGCCGATCGCCTTCAACGTGCCGAAGTCACGGGTACGCCGGGTGACCCCGGAGATGGTGAACAGGGCAGCCAGGGCGAAGGCCAGGACCAGCCCCGCCACGGACAGCCAGGTGCCCAACGTGCTCACCAGCGAAGAGGCGGACGACAGCGAACCCGAGACGTTCGACGCCAGATCCGACTGCGTGGCCACCGTCGCTTCGGGCAGCTCCGCAGAGATGTCCGCGGCGACCTGGTCCACGGTGTCAGCGGACGCGACCTGCACGTAGACGTCGGTGACCTGGTCGCCGAGACCGGCCATTTCTTGGGCCATGTCGAGCGGCAGGTAGACGTCGGAGAGCGTGCCGGCGGAACTGTCCGACGTCAGCACCCCGACGATCTCCACCTCGGTTCCCGAGATCGTCACCGCGTCACCGACCGCGAGCGCCTCGCTGTCGGCGTAGGACTGCGAGACGAGGGCCACGGCCTGCCCCCGGTCGTCGGTGGTGAACCCTCGCCCGTCGGTCACCTCCGCGGACGAGAGCGGCCCGAGCGCGGCGGCGCCGGGCTCCACCCCGTCGATGGAGAACGTGCTGACACCGAAGTTGCCGCCACGGAATCCCCCGCCGCCCGGTGGGCCATTAGCGGGCGGCTCGGCGGATTGCGCGGCTTCCTCGGGGAGCTCTCCCGTGAGAGACGTGCTCGTCAGCGAGAGAGTCGCCACCGCGGCGTTCACGCCGCTGAGGCTCTCGATCGCGCTGAGCACGGAGGCGTCCATGGCTGCCGTGCCCATCCCGACCCGGAGGTTCTGCTGCTGAATCCGAGTGGTGTCCCCCCCGTCGGCGCCGTCCTCGGCGCCGAACTGGAACCCTTGACGGCCGCCCTGCCCCGGTTCCGCGGCCTGCGTCACGGTGACGTCCGTGCCGACTCCGTAGATCGACTCCAGCACCCCTGACTGTGCGTCGCGCACGCCAGTGGACGCCGAGTTGACCACCAACACCAGCGCCACCGCGAGGGCGAGCCCCGCGGCCACGATGATCGTCTGGCGTCGACGCCGGGTTAGTTCACGTCGGGCGTACCTCAGCAGCATCGTCGTCCTTCTGTTCAGGCCCTCTTCTAGGGCGTGCCAGGGGAGGCTGGCGGCCCCGACTGTGAATGCGGCTGCGCGACACCTGTGAACACCCTGGCACTGGGGATGTCGCCGGGAAGGCGCTACATCTCGGCGCTCCGGCCGATGAGGTGATTCGTTCATCCCGGACCTTGTCGGCCGGACGGGGTTACTGCACCGCCGGGTCGGTGGGCAGGGGCGGCGCCGAAGCGTGGCGGTGATTTGTCAGGAACGCTCAGCGGCTAGCGTGCGGGCGCAGCTCGAGGGGACCGGCGTCGCGGTGGCCGGGCTCGTACCGCCCGCCGTCGCCTTGCCCACGCCGGTCGCCTGCAGGGGCAGCCGGCTTCCGACCTTGCCGACGACGGGCACCGACACGCGGCCGGAGATCCGTTCGACATAGAGGGCATGCAGATCCCTCGCGGACGGCGAGGCGTACGGCGTCGCGCTGCCGGTCATCGTCGTGGCGACTTGAACGCCGGCCCGGACAGCCTCGTGCTGCGGCCGCTGCGCGACCGATTCATCGACACGTGGGCTGCTGGCGGCGGGGATCGTCGCGCGGGACGCGCGCAAGGGGATCGGTCACCCGGCAACGGTGATAGGTGGTGCCGAGCAGGTGTTCCACGCACCCGGAGATGTCGGGGCGCTGGCTTACCGTCGGAGTATGGCTTACACAGCGAACGTTCTGCGCGTGATGATTGCCTCCCCGTCGGACACCATCGAGGCGCGTGACGCTGTGGAGTCCGCGGTGTACGGCTGGAACGGCGCCAACGCCCAGACCAAGCGGACGATCCTGCAACCGTGGCGCTGGGAGACGGCCTCGGTACCCATGTTGGGCGATCACCCGCAGTCGCTGATTAACTCGCAGGGCGTCGATGAGTCTGATGCGGGCTTTGCGCTCTTCGGTAGCAGGCTCGGCTCTCCGACGCCGGACGCGGTTTCGGGCACCGTGGCAGAGATCGAGCGCGCTATCGAACAGCAGAAGCCTGTCCATCTCTACTTCTCGACCGCTCCGCTGCCCAACGACATCGATACGGCGCAGCTTAAAGGGCTTCGCGCCTTCAGGGCCGAAGTCAGTCAGCGCGGCCTCCTCGGCGAGTTCAGCAACGTCAGCCAGCTCGAACATGAAGTGTGGAAGGCCATTGAGTTCGACATCGCGAACCTCTCACTCGGAGTCCCGTATCTGAGGCCAGGAGCACGCGAAGTGCGCTTCTCCGTACAGGCCTCAGCAAGAACGCGAGATCCGCGAGTACGACAAGAAGGGCAGGCCGCGGTACTCCACCCGCCACTGGATCGAGATGACCAACACCGGTGACCAGGATGCCGAGGAAGTGGTGTTCGAGCCCGTTGGGGAACACAGCAGCATGCATCTGATTACAGACGGCACGCCGACGACGGTGCACGCTGGCCAGACCCGTCGCCTAAATGTTGCCATGTCCATGGGCGGCAGCGATCCCGACATTCTCCGCATTCATTGGACAGAGAATGGGCGAGAATAGGCAACGCGATTTCCACGTTGGCTGACGGCCCGAAGATAAGGGGACATGGCCTCCCCGTGTCCGCGTCCCACGCGGCGATCGCCTAGCGACAGGGCGGACCTCCATACCTTGGGGGATTACACGGGCGCGGCGCCAGTGGACCTGCCTGAAGGCTGTCAGTTTGCGGGCACCAAGCAGACGCTCCGGCGGTAGGCTGGAGCATGGCACCCGGCCATGCCGGACGGTCGTCCGTACCTCGGAGAAATGCTCTGCGGTGGTTCACCGATGACGGCCACGCGGGCGTCCGCCGAGCCTCCTGACTTCACGACCTAGTCGTCAAGCGCCCGGTCAGACGCGCCCCGGGAAAGACGGCCTTGTCAGCTTTGCTTTTGTAAGGTTGGCTCCGGTCAGATTCGCCTCGGCGAGGTCTGCCGCACTCAGGTTCGCCCTGTCAAGAAGGGCTCCGGTCAGATCCGTGTCGACATGCTGGGCGTCCGTCAAGTTGGCGCGGGCTAGCTCGCCGCCGGTCAGGTTGGCATGGTCGAGGTAGGCCCCGGACAGGCTCGCACCGGAGAGGTGGCCGTCGGCTAGGTCCGAGCCCCCGAGATGAGCGACACGAAGGAGGGTGGCCGCGCCAAGAGGCAATCGTTTAGGTCTTCTCCAACAAGTGGTGTGCGTATGCCACGTAGAGGCCCAGGATTCCATCTTGTATGGCCCTACCTTCGGAGACTTCCGATCGTAAGAGCTCAGGATCATTCAGCACGTCGCCCGAATGCCTCCACGAGTTGCTCGTTGACATGCGGTTCACGACCATCGCCAGGTGCGCGGGTGTTAGCTCGTCTGGAGTGGCTCCGACGAGTCCACTGTTGTCCCTTGACGTGCGGATGCGGTCGGCCTCCTCGAGGCCTACCCGGACCTCTCCAGTCTCGTCAACGGCGAGGCAGTAGTAACCGATTTTCTGGTTAATCATCGTATCGAACGACCGTGTTCCTCCGTAGTGCGTCCACCCGGCCCGTGAGGCTTCGCCTGTCGATCGGTCAAGCGGAAAAAGGGCCCACCCTCTGCGAACGACACTTCTCCGTGTGGGTGGCTGGGAGACGGCCTCGCTCCTACTAAACGACCGCTTCCTTTTTGGCGGCTCCGGGGCGGGGCGGATTGCTTCCGAAAGCTCCACGGCTGATGTTCGAAGCCCCTTGGCGCGGGCTTCTCCTGCGAACCAACGGCCCAGCTCGCGCAGGTGCGCCCGCCACTCCTCGAGTTCTTCGGCCTTGGCGCGGGCGCTGGCCGTGACCTCATCCCGACGGACGTTTCCGGTCTTGGCAAGGTTCTTCCCCTGCTCGAGCAGCTCGTCGAACGACGCAGGCCGGTCGGCGCCTTTCCATGAACCCCTAGGAGGAGGGACCATCTCGGGACCTTGAGGCACGTTGTAGCTCACCTCAGGGACTATCGCGGCTACACGGGCGGGACGTCCAGCCCGTCGGCCCGTCGGCCCGTCGGCTTTGCGTTAGGCACCACGACTTCCCGTCGGGCATCGGCGCAGAGGAGGAGCGCGTCGTGGGGGTTGGGAGCGGGCTAACTGCCGCCCAGCTTGCTGCCCTGGCGCCCGACGCCCCAGTCGTTTTGGAGTCGGCGGGCGAGTTCGCAGGCCGCGGCACGCCACTGGCACCCGTCGTACGCGTGAGCGGGCCGAACATCGTCGTGAAGGTCGCTGGCTTGAGAACCAGCGCAGGTGATAGAGGTGGGCCCGGTGCCGATCGGTCGCGGCCACTCCCTTGGACTGGGCCAGCCAGTCGGGCGCCAGTCAGTCGGGCACCGGCCGGGCGCATCGAGACGAGCGGTGCATAGCGGCCACGTGCGCCCAGCGACACCACACGCTCCTACGAGGTGTACCCGGCCATCAGGTTGGTGTCAGGCGCCCGACGCGGGGTTGAGTCACCGAAGCCCGGCCAGGAGTGCACGTGTGGCTGCGACTGCTTGCCCAGTACGCCGCGGGACTGACCGACGGCGGACCGGCAGCGCATGCGGGAGACAGAGCCGCCCCGGGGGTGATGGAGGCTCTCAGGCCACTGGAGGATGAGAGTCAAGGCGGCACTGAAGAAGTGCCCCGACAAGCTGCGGAAGCGGGCCCACCCCGATGGCAGTCGACAGCCGGTGTGTTTCGGTCAACCGCGCCGGCGCCGGCCCGGATCGGCACGCAGTTGGGCATCGACCCCGAGACCCTGCGCAGCAGCACCCGGCACCCGGCACCCGGCAGTACGCACTCGCACTGCTGCAGGGCCCGCCCGTCGGATCCGGGCCCATTCCCGGGAGATGGGCGGGACGGGACGGCCGTAGGCCCGAGGGCGTAGCGACGCGGACGGCAGCTTCGTGCCTTATCCGTGCCTTAAGCACCGGCCAAAGCCGGTGGTCAGCGGTCAACAGGGGGCGGCATCGGTAAGGCACGGAAGGAGCAGCGCTGTCCGGCTGAGCTGCGCAAACGGGCATCCAAGCTGGTCAGGACGTGGAGCGGGTGACCGGGATCGAACCGGCATGGCCAGCTTGGAAGGCTGGGGCTCTACCATTGAGCTACACCCGCGTGGCGGCGCGAGGGAGTTGCTCCCTCGACATCGGAGCCGCGGGGATCGAGACCGACCGGGCTGCCGAGCCGCGACGAGCGTAGCGCGCCCGCTGCCCCTGCCGTCGTAGCGGCCGGATGTACGCCGCCTCCGCCGCCTCGCTCCGCCGTCGGCAAGCGGCCCCAGCTCAGTCATCGGTTGCGATCCGCAACCCTGGATGGCCTCTTGCGAGCAGTTTGCAATAACCTCGGCTGCGGCAGGACGCGCACCCGGCGCGGCTCGCCGTCGGAGCGGGAGGACGTCGCGTGCGCGCACGGCGGGGAGCGGTCCGGAACGCGGTGGCCGTCGGCGCATCGGCGGTGCTGCTCGCCGGCTGCGGCGGCGCTGCCGGCGGCGGTCAGGGCGCGGCCGGCAGCCAGGATGCGCCCACCGAACTCCGGCTGGCGATCGGCGGCGAGCCCGACGACGGCTACGACCCCACGCTCGGCTGGGGCCGGTACGGCTCGCCGCTGTTCCACTCCACGCTGCTGACCCGCGATGCGGACCTCGACGTCGTCCCCGACCTGGCCACCGGCTGGTCGGTGAGCGGCGACGGCCTGGTGTGGACCGTCGACCTCCGCACGGACGCCCGCTTCACCGACGGTGAGCCCGTCACCGCCGACGACGTCGCCCACACCTTCACCACCGCGAGCGAGAGCGGCGGCCTGACCGACGTCACCGCGCTGGCCGAGGCCGTCGCCGTGGACGAGGACACCGTCGAGCTCCGCCTGGAGCGGCCGCAGAGCACCTTCGTCAACCGGCTGGTCTCGCTGGGCATCGTGCCCGAGCACGCGCACGGCCCGGACTACGCGCGCAACCCGGTCGGCTCGGGCCCCTACACCCTCGTGCAGTGGGACGAGGGCCAGCAGCTCATCGTCGAGCGCAACGACGACTACTACGGCGAGCAGCCGGCCTTCGAGCGCCTCGTCTTCCAGTTCACCGGCGAGGACACCTCGCTGGCAGCCGCGACCGCGGGCCAGGTCGACATGGCCGCCGTCCCCGCGCAGCTGGCCACCACCCAGGTCCCCGGCATGGAGCTGGTCGCCGTCCAGTCGGTCGACAACCGCGGCATCATGTTCCCGTTTCCGCCCGACGAGGGCCGGACCACCGACGACGGCCGGCCGATCGGCAACGACGTCACCTCCGACCGGGCCGTGCGCCAGGCCGTCAACCACGCGGTCGACCGGGCGGCCCTCGTCGACGGCGTGCTGGAGGGCTACGGCTCGCCGGCGACCGGACCGGTGGACGGGCTGCCCTGGGACGAGCCCGCGGCGGCGATCACCGACGCCGACCCGGCGCGCGCCGCGCAGCTGCTCGAGGAGGCCGGCTGGGTGGACGGCGACGGCGACGGCGTCCGCGAGCGCGACGGCGTCCCGGCCGCGTTCACCCTGCTCTACCCGGCCGGCGACACGCTGCGGCAGGCGCTCGCCCTCGCCGTCGTCGACATGCTCGCCCCGGTCGGTGTCGACGTCACCGCCGACGGCGCCAGCTGGGACGTCATCGACCAGCGGCTGCACGCCGACGCCGTCCTCTTCGGGTGGGGCAGCCTCGACCCGACCGAGATGTACAACCTCTACTCGTCGACGCAGGCCGGCGTCGAGTACTGGAACCCGGGCTACTACGCCAACCCCGAGGTCGACGCAGACCTGGAAGCGGCGATGACCGCGCCCGACCGGGACGCCGCGATCCCGCACTGGAAGGCCGCCCAGTACGACGGCGAGGGCACCGGCTTCGGGCCGACCGGGGACGCCGCCTGGGCGTGGCTGGTCAACCTCGACCACACCTACTTCGTCGACGAGTGCCTCGACCTGGGCACCCCGCGGATCGAGCCGCACGGGCACGGCTGGCCGATCACCGCGGGCATCGCGGACTGGCAGTGGAGCTGCTGAGCCGGGCCGTGCGCGGGGTGGCCGGCCGGCTGGTGCGGCTGGCCCTGCTGCTCGCCGCGGTCGCCACCGCCTCCTTCGCGCTCATGGTCAACTCGCCGGTCGACCCGGTGGACGCCTACGTCGGCGGGGACATCGCTGCCGTCGGGCCCGAGCAGCGGGCGCTGATCGCCGAGCGCTGGGGGCTGGACGAGCCGCCCCTGGTGCGGTTCGGCGCGTGGCTGGGCAACCTCGTCCAGGGCGACCTGGGCCGCTCGCTCACCTTCAACCAGCCGGTCGCGGAGGTCATCGGAGAGCGCTTCCTCGCCAGCCTGGCGCTGATGGCGACCGCGTGGCTGCTCTCCGGGCTGTTCGGGTTCGCGCTCGGCGTGCTCGCCGGCGTCCGCCAGGGGCGGGTCACCGACCGGGCGATCTGCTGGTGGGCCTACACGCTGGCCTCCGCGCCCACGTTCTGGGTGGGGCTGCTGCTGCTCCACGTCTTCTCCGTGCAGCTGGGCTGGACACCGGTGTGCTGCGCGGTCCCGGTCGGCACGCTCGCCGAGGACGTCACCCTCCTCGACCGGCTGCACCACCTGGTCCTCCCGGCGCTGACATTGTCGATCGTGGGCGTCGCCCCGGTCGTGCTGCACACCCGGTACGCCGTGGTCGAGGCGCTGGCCAGCGACTACGTCGCCTTCGCCCGCGCGCAGGGGGAGTCGGTGCCCGGGGTCGTCCTCCACCGGGTGCTGCGCAACGCCGCCGCCCCGGCCGTGCTGCTGCAGTTCAGCTCGCTCGGCGAGCTCTTCGGCGGCGCGGTCCTCGCCGAGCAGGTCTTTTCCTATCCCGGGCTCGGCGCCGCCACCACCGCTGCCGCACTCGGCCAGGACGTCCCGCTGCTCCTCGGCATCGTCCTGTTCACCACCGTCTTCGTCTTCGTCGGCAACCAGCTCGGCGACCTCGTCCACGCCCGGCTCGACCCGCGGGTCACCACGGACCTCGCCGCCGCCCGGCGGGGTCGGCGTGCCAAGGCCGCCCCGTACGGGCCGCCGGAGGTCGGGGACCACCGGCCGGCTGCTTCGTCCGACCCCGCCGTCGTCGGGCAGGCGGTGCGATGAGCGCCGTCGTCGCCGAGCCCGCCGCCCGGGCCCGGTTCCTGGGGGACCGCCGCCGCCGGACCCTCGCCTGGGTCGCGGTCTCGTCGCTGGTCGTGCTCGGCGTCTTCGTCGCCGGCGGCCTCGCGGGCGACGCCGCCTCGACCACGGCGCTGGCCGACCGCAACCTCGGTCCCTCGACCGCGCACCTGTTCGGCACCGACCCGCTGGGCCGCGACCTGCTGGCGCGCGTCCTGGCGGGGCTGCGGCTCAGCCTCGTGGTGGGGACGACGGCGGCGCTGATCTCCGCCGTCATCGCGCTGGTGCTGGCCTCCGCGGCGGCGGTGTTCGGCGGCGTCGTCGACCGGGCGGTGAGCTGGCTGGTCGACCTCTTCCTCGCGCTGCCGCACCTGGTGCTGCTGATCCTGCTGGCGTTCGTCTTCGGTGGCGGCACCGAGGCCGCCGTCCTCGCCGTCGCCCTCACCCACTGGCCGACGCTCACCCGGGTGCTGCGCGGCCGGGCGCGGGAGATCGTCTCGTCGGACTACGTCGCCGTCTCCCGGCAGCTCGGGCGCGGCCGCGGCTGGATCGCCCGCCACCACCTGGCCGGGCACCTCACGGGCCACTTCCTCGTGGGCGCCGTCCTGCTCTTCCCGCACGCGATCCTGCACGAGGCGGCGCTCTCCTTCCTGGGGCTCGGCGTCGACCCCGGCGAGCCCTCGATCGGCGTGCTGCTGGCCGAGTCGATGCGCTACCTCAGCGCCGGCGCCTGGTGGCTGGCGGTGCTGCCGGGCCTGTGCCTGCTGGTCGTGGTCAAGCTGGTCGACACGATCGGCGAGAACACCCGGGCGCTGCTGGACCCGCGGAGCGCCCACCTGTGAGCACGTTGCTGGAGGTGCGCGACCTCGAGGTGGACTTCGTCCAGTACGAGCGGGGCCTGCGCCGCCGCACGGTGACCGCGCTGGCCGGCATGGACCTGACCGCAGCGCCGGGCGAGGTCGTCGCGCTGGTCGGGGCCAGCGGCGCCGGCAAGTCGCTGCTGGCGCACGCCGTCCTCGGGCTGCTGCCGCCGAACGCGCTGGAGCGTGGGACGGTGACCTATGACGGCGTGGAGGTCGACCCGGCCGGGCGCAGGGAGCTGGCCGGGCGGGAGATCGCGCTGCTGCCGCAGTCGGTGAGCTTCCTCGACCCGCTCAGCCGGGTGGGCCGCCAGGTGCAGCGGTCGGCCCGGCTGGCCGGCCGCCCGGACGCGCGCCGGGCCGCAGAGGCGGCGCTGGCCCGCCGCGGCCTGGGGCCCGAGGTGCTGCACCGGTACCCGCACGAGCTCTCCGGCGGCATGGCGCGGCGCGTGCTGGTCGCCATGGCCACGATGGGCCGCCCCCGGCTCCTGGTGGCCGACGAGCCGACCAGCGGCCTGCCGGCCGCGACCGTCCGGTCCACCCTCGCGGAGTTCCGCGCGATGGCCGACGACGGCGGTGCGGTCGTGCTGGTCACCCACGAGCTGCTGGCCGCCCTCGAGGTGGCCGACCGCGTGGTCATCTGCCGCGACGGGCGCACCGTCGACGTCGCCGACCCGGAGGCCTTCACCGGTGACGGCGCACAGCTCCAGCACCCGTACACCCGCGCGCTCTGGCAGGCGCTGCCGGTCAACGGCTTCCGGTCGCCCGCGGCGATGGAGGCCTGATGCTGCACGCCGACGACGTCTGGTTCCGCTACGGCACCGGGCAGCCATGGGTCCTGGCCGGGGTGGACCTCCGCGTCGGGGCCGGTGAGGTCGTGGGGCTGTGCGGGCCGAGCGGCGGGGGCAAGAGCACCCTCGCCCGGGTGCTCGCCGGCTTCGCCGAGCCGGTCCGCGGCCGGGTGACCGTGGACGGGCAGCTGCCGAGGGCCGGGCGCGGGCCGCACCCGGTGCAGCTGGTGCTCCAGCACCCCGAGCGCGCGATGGATCCCCGCTGGACGGTGCGCCAGGTGCTCGCCGCCACGGGCGCTCCGGACGACGACGTCGCCGCGCTGGACCGGCGGCTCGTCGCGCCGAGCTGGCTGGACCGCCACCCGCACGAGATCAGCGGCGGCGAGCTGCAGCGGGTCAACCTGGCCCGGGCGCTGCTGGCCCGGCCGCGCTACCTGGTCGCCGACGAGATCACCGCCAGCCTGGACGCCGTCACGCAGGTGGGCATCTGGGACTTCCTGCTCGGGCACTGCCGGGCGGCCGGGATCGGGCTGCTCGCCGTCTCCCACGACCGGCCGCTCCTGGACGCCGTGGGCGCCCGCGTCGTCGACTGGGAGCCCGTGGACGCCGCGCCCTGAGCTGAGCCTCCGTACCAGGGACGGGTCCTCCGCCGGCCGTCGGACGGTCCCGGGCGCGCGGTCAGCCGGGTCCGCGGTCCTCCGCGGGGTCGAGGTCGACGGTCAGGAGGCGTTGCCGCTCGACCTGGGCCCGCACGGCGGCCAGGTCACCGGCCGACCGCAGCGCATGGGCGAGCGCCCCCGCGCTGTCCGCCCGGGCTGCGCGGGCCAGCGAGTCGAGGAGCTCCTGCAGCGCGCCTCCCCGTTCACCGTGGTGCACCAGCCGGGCGACGTCGTTGACCGTGCTGCGCACGTCCTGCACCAGCAGCGGGAGCTCGCGCACCGTGCAACCGACCAGGACCGCCAGGTCGAGCGGCAGGCGGAGCAGCGCCGTGGTCGCGGGCAGCAGGCCGAACCTGGGCGGCGGAGGGGGAGTGGCCGGGCCGAGGCCGTCGTCGGTCGCCACGGCGGGGCCTCCCTGTCGGGCCGGTGGTACGTCGGGGCCGGGTGCGCGGGCCCGGCCGGCTCCCCGGCAGGCCGGCGGCCCTCGCCGCTACGGTGCCCGATGTGATCGAGACCACCTGGATGGACGCCACCGCGCAGGCCGAGCTGGTCCGCACCGGCCAGGCCACGGCCGCCGAGCTCGTCGACGCCGCGATCGAGCGGATCGAGCGCGTGAACCCGCGGCTGGACGCGGTGATCCGCGAGCGGTTCGAGGCCGCCCGCGCCGAGGCCGCCGGCGACCTGCCGGCCGGGCCGTTCCGCGGCGTCCCGATCCTGCTCAAGGACCTCGGCTGCCACGTCGCCGGCGAGGCGACGCACTACGGCACCTCCTTCCTGCGGGACGCAGACGTGCGCTGGTCCGTCGACAGCCACCTCGCGCAGCGGTTCCGCGCGGCGGGCTTCGTCGTCCTGGGCCGCACCAACGTGCCGGAGTTCGGCACGACGATCACCACGGAGCCGGCCGCGCACCCGCCGGCCCGCAACCCGTACGACACCAACCGGTCGGCGGGTGGCTCCAGCGGAGGATCGGCGGCCGCGGTCGCCGCCGGCCTGGTCCCGGTGGCCCACGCCAACGACGGCGGCGGCTCGATCCGGATCCCGGCGGCGGAGTGCGGCCTCGTCGGGCTCAAGCCCACCCGGGCGCGGGTCAGCCAGGGCCCCGAGGTGGGCGAGGGCTGGGCCGGCGCGACCATCGACGGCGTCGTCACCCGCACCGTCCGCGACACCGCCGCCGTCCTCGACTGCATCGCCGGACCGATGCCCGGCGACCCGTACGCCGCCCCGCCGCTGGCTCGTCCGCTCGCCGAGGAGGTCGGGGCGCCGGTGGGCCGGCTCCGCGTCGGCCTGCTGGACGCCGAGCCGGGGGAGCAGTACCTCGACGACCCCGCGTGCCGGGAGGCGGTGGAGCGCACCGGGCGGCTGCTCTCCGACCTCGGCTGCGACGTCGGGCCCGGGACGCCGGCCGCGATGTTCGAGCCCGAGTTCCCTCGCCGGTTCACGACCACCATCGCGGCGGACGTGGCGCTGACCCTCTCGGCCCTCGAGCGGTCGCTGGGCCGGCCGATCGAGGACGGGGAACTGGAGCCGCGCAACGTCTTCTACCGCGCCGTGGGGCGGAAGCTGTCGGCCGAGGAGTACGTCGGCGCCCGCACGTGGCTCGGGTCGTGGAGCCGCCGCATGGCGGGGTGGTGGGCTCCGGCCGAGCTGGGTGGTCAGGGCTACGACCTGCTGGTCACGCCCACCATCGCGGCGCCGCCGCCGGAGCTCGGCTGGATGACCGCGGCCGGGCCCAGGGAGGAGGGGCGGCGGATCAACAGCCTCATGCCCTACACCGCGCAGTTCAACGTCACCGGCCAGCCGGCGGTCAGCCTGCCCCTGCACCGGACGGCGGAGGGGCTGCCCGTGGGAGTCCAACTCGTCGCCGCCGTCGGCCGGGAAGACCTCCTCGTCCGCGTGGCCGCCGCCCTCGAGGAGGCCGCACCGTGGACGGACCGCCGTCCGCCGGTGTCGGCGTGAGCGGCCCGTACTTCCTGGTGCTGCTGACCGCGGCACCGGGCGGGGAGGCGCCGCTGCCCGACCACGAGGCGTTCGTCGACTCGCTCGTCGACCGGCAGCTGGTGCTGCTCGGTGGCCCGCTCGGGGAGGGGGACGCCGCCTACGTCCTCCGCTGCGGCTCCCTGGACGAGGCGCGCGACGTGGTCGGGGCGGACCCGCTGGTGACCTCCGGCGCGTGCACCGCCGCCGTCACGTCGTGGGACCTCGTCGGGGTGGACCTGCGGCTGGTCGACCCAGACCTGGTCGTCGACGACGGGTGACCGCCCGACCGCGCCCACCCGGCGTCCGGTCGGTCCGCCTAGACTCGGGCGGCCACGGGGTGTGGCGCAGCTTGGTAGCGCACCCGCTTTGGGAGCGGGGGGCCGTGGGTTCAAATCCCGCCACCCCGACCGTGCCCCGACGTCTCTAGACTCGGGGGTCGACCCGGCGTACCGAGATCGAGCGGGCGCATGCAATCCACTGTCTCACCGAGGAGCACTGCCGCTGTGAAGAGCACCATCGAGGAACTGGGCCCCACGCGGGTCCGGATGGCGATCGAGGTGCCGTGGGGGGACCTGGACCACGCCTTCGGTGAGGTCTACAAGGAGCTGGGCAAGCAGGTCCGCGTTCCCGGGTTCCGTCCCGGCAAGGTGCCCAACCGCGTGCTCGACCAGCGCCTCGGCCGCCCCGTGGTCCTGGAGCAGGTCGTCCAGCACGCCGTCCCGGAGATCTACTCCGAGGTCATCCGCGAGAACCAGGTCCGCGTCCTGGGCCAGCCCGACATCGAGGTGACCCGCCTCGACGACAACGACACCCTCGCCTTCACCGCCGAGGTCGACGTCGCTCCGCAGCTCGAGCTGCCGGAGCTGGACTCCCTCGCCGTGACCGTCGACGACGTCGAGGTCACCGACGAGGAGATCGACCAGCAGATCTCGGTCATGCGCGAGCGGTTCTCCATGCTCACCGGCGTCGAGCGCGCCGCGCAGGACGGCGACTTCGTCTCCATCGACCTCGAGGCCACGCTCGACGGCGAGGTCCTCGAGGACGGCTCGACCACCGGCATGTCCTACGAGGTCGGCTCCGGCAGCCTCATGGAGGGCCTCGACGACGCCGTCCGCGGGCTCTCCGCCGACGAGTCGAAGACCTTCCAGACCGCCCTGCTCTCGGGCCCCGACGCCGGCAAGATGGCCGACGTCACCGTCACCGTCCGCTCGGTGAAGGAGAAGGAGCTGCCGGAGCTGGACGACGACTTCGCCCAGACCGCCAGCGAGTTCGACACCCTCGAGGAGCTGCGCGAGGACGCCCGCACCCGGCTGGCCCGCACCAAGGTGATCCAGCAGGGCGCCCAGGCGCGCGACAAGCTGGTCGAGCACCTCATCGAGACCATCGAGGTGCCGATCCCCGAGACGCTGGTCGAGCGCGAGGTGCAGTGGCGGAACCAGGCGTTCGAGCGGGAGCTCGCCCAGGCCGGCATGGACTGGGACGCCTTCCTGCAGATGTCCGGCGTCGACAGCCGCGAGGAGTACGAGGCCGACCAGCGCACGAACGTCGAGCAGGCGGTCAAGACCCAGTTCATCCTGGACGCCATCGCGGACGCCCGTGAGGTCACCGTCGGCAACGACGACCTCTCGGCGCAGATCATGGCGCAGGCCCAGCGCAACCGGATGAGCCCGGAGCAGTTCGCCCAGCAGCTCCAGCAGAGCGGCAACATCGCGGAGTTCGTCGCCGACGTCCGCCGCACCAAGACGCTCGCCCAGCTGCTCGAGCAGACGACGATCACCGACGCCTCCGGCCGCACCGTCGACCTCGACGCCCTGCGGCCCAAGACGGTGCAGGCGGCCGCCGAGGAGACCCCTTCCGAGGAGTCCGAGGAGGCCGCGGCCGAGGGCGACGACATCGCCGTCCAGTCCGTCGCCACCGAGGCCGCCGAAGGGGCGACCGAGGACACCGAGGACGTCAACAAGGCCTGAGAGAAGCCCACGTCCTCCCCGCGACTCGCGAGCTCGCCGCGGGGCCCTGGACGGGGCTGAACAGCATCGGCGACGCCGTCCTGCCCACCCGGGCGGGGCGGCGTCGTCGCCGTTCCGGGGCCCTCGCTGCGCCGACGGCGAACACCGGCCGCACGGGGAGTGTCCCGTCGCAGGTCCGCGTTAGGGTCGACAGGACTCAGGCGATCACCGGGGGGTAGCCCCTCCCGGAGGGCCGTTCCGGGCCCCGCACCACACGAGACCGACTGCCACGACACGCGTCCTACGGAGGTCACCGCACCCGTGAGCACCACCGACCCGAACCTGGCCAGTGCGCCGCTGCTGCGCGCCAACGGCGGGGGGATGAACCTCGGCGACTCGGTCTA
This sequence comes from Blastococcus sp. SYSU DS0541, assembly GCF_054050875.1. Taxonomy (NCBI): domain Bacteria; kingdom Bacillati; phylum Actinomycetota; class Actinomycetes; order Geodermatophilales; family Geodermatophilaceae; genus Blastococcus; species Blastococcus sp. SYSU DS0541. Next base: position 52,366 of record NZ_JBJHAD010000018.1, read on the forward strand.
CGAGCGCCTGCTGCGTGAGCGGATCATCTTCCTGGGCACCCAGGTCGACGACGTCATCGCCAACCAGCTCGTCGCCCAGATGCTGCTGCTCTCGGCCGAGGACCCGAAGCAGGACATCCACCTCTACATCAACTCGCCCGGTGGCTCGGTCACCGCCGGCATGGCCATCTACGACACGATGCAGTTCATCGACTGCGACGTCGCCACCTACGGCATGGGCCTGGCCGCCTCGATGGGCCAGTTCCTGCTGACCGCCGGCACCAAGGGCAAGCGCTACGCCCTGCCGCACGCGCGGATCCTCATGCACCAGCCCTCGGCCGGCGTCGGCGGCACGGCTTCCGACATCGCCATCCAGGCCGACCTCTTCCGGCGGACCAAGCAGGAGCTGTCGGAGTTGCAGGCCCAGCTCACCGGGCAGACCGTCGAGCGGATCCTCGAGGACTCCGACCGCGACCGCTGGTTCACCGCGCAGGAGGCCCTGGAGTACGGCTTCGTCGACCACGTCGTCAGCCGCGCGACCATGACCGACAGCGCCAACCCGGTCTCCGACAACTGAGCTCCCGAGGACAGACACAGATGAGCTTCCAGATGCCCTCCAGCCGGTACATCCTGCCCTCCTTCGTGGAGCGCACGAGCTACGGCATGAAGGAGTCGAACCCGTACAACAAGCTCTTCGAGGAACGCATCATCTTCCTCGGGGTCCAGGTCGACGACGCGTCGGCGAACGACGTGATGGCCCAGCTGATCACGCTGGAGTCCGCCGACCCCGACCGCGACATCACGATCTACATCAACTCGCCCGGTGGCTCGTTCACCTCGCTGATGGCCATCTACGACACGATGATGTTCGTCCGGCCCGACATCCAGACCGTCTGCATGGGCCAGGCCGCCTCGGCCGCCGCCGTCCTGCTCGCGGCCGGCACGCCGGGCAAGCGCCTGGCGCTGCCGTACTCCCGCGTGCTGATCCACCAGCCCTCCGGCGAGTCCGGCGGTCAGGTCTCCGACCTGGAGATCCACGCCGCCGAGATCGAGCGGGTGCGGGTGCAGATGGAGGAGATCCTGGCCCGGCACACCGGCCGCAGCCAGGAGCAGGTCCGCAAGGACATCGACCGCGACAAGATCCTCACGGCCGCCGAGGCCAAGGACTACGGGATCGTCGACCAGGTGATCCAGAGCCGCAAGCTCAACGCCCTGCCGACTTCGTGATCCGGTACGGGCCGGGGACGCGCGGGACGCGTGTTCGGCCCGTACCGTCGGGGGTCCGAGGGCACGACGGGACAGAAGTGGAACGGCCTCCGGCGATCCGGGTGCGTCATTGCCCGACCGCATCGGAGGCGGCGGGTACGTTCGGCGAACGCCCGATCCCCGGCCTGCATCGCCGGGAGGAGAGCTTCGCGGGGCAGCCTGTCAGCGAAGCCGAGCAGCGGCGCAAGACAACCAAGCAGGGTCCAACCCGCGGGTACCTGGCACCAGGACCGGCGACTGTCGAGGTGGAGGTCAGCAGGTGGCACGAATCGGTGAGAGCGGTGACCTGCTCAAGTGCTCGTTCTGCGGGAAGAGCCAGAAGCAGGTCAAGAAGCTCATCGCTGGCCCCGGGGTCTACATCTGCGACGAGTGCATCGACCTCTGCAACGAGATCATCGAGGAAGAGCTCTCCGAGTCCTCGGACCTCAAGTTCGACGAGCTGCCCAAGCCCAAGGAGATCCACGACTTCCTCGACCAGTACGTCATCGGCCAGGACAAGGCCAAGAAGACGCTCTCGGTCGCGGTCTACAACCACTACAAGCGGATCCAGGCCGGCGGCGACCGCGCCTCCCGCGAGGACGCCGTCGAGCTGGCGAAGTCCAACATCCTGCTGATCGGCCCCACCGGCTGCGGGAAGACCCACCTCGCGCAGACCCTGGCGCGGATGCTCAACGTGCCGTTCGCCATCGCCGACGCCACCGCCCTCACCGAGGCCGGCTACGTCGGTGAGGACGTCGAGAACATCCTGCTGAAGCTGATCCAGGCCGCCGACTACGACGTCAAGCGCGCCGAGACCGGCATCATCTACATCGACGAGGTCGACAAGATCGCCCGGAAGAGCGAGAACCCGTCGATCACCCGCGACGTCTCGGGCGAGGGCGTGCAGCAGGCGCTGCTGAAGATCCTCGAGGGGACGACGGCGTCGGTGCCGCCGCAGGGTGGCCGCAAGCACCCGCACCAGGAGTTCATCCAGATCGACACCACGAACGTGCTGTTCATCGTGGGCGGGGCCTTCGCCGGCCTGGAGCAGGTCATCGAGGCCCGCGCGGGCAAGCAGGGCATCGGCTTCGCCGGCGAGATCCGCGGCAAGCAGGAGATCGAGGACGCCAACGCCTTCGCCGAGGTCATGCCCGAGGACCTGCTGAAGTTCGGCATGATCCCCGAGTTCATCGGCCGGCTCCCGGTCATCACCAGCGTCCGCAAGCTGGACCGTCAGGCGCTGATCAACATCCTGACCCAGCCGAAGAACGCCCTGGTGCGCCAGTACCGGAAGCTGTTCGAGCTCGACGGCGTGGAGCTGGAGTTCACCGAGGACGCGCTCGAGGCCGTCGCCGACCAGGCGATCCTCCGCGGCACCGGTGCCCGCGGGCTCCGGGCGATCATGGAGGAGGTGCTCCAGTCGGTCATGTACGACATCCCCAGCCGCGAGGACGTCGCCTCCGTGGTGATCACCAAGGAGGTCGTGCTGGAGCACGTCAACCCGACGATCGTGCCGCGCAAGCCCACCCGCGCCCCCCGCGAGAAGTCGGCCTGACCCGACGCGCAGCTGGCGTTGCACGCCCGAGGCCCAGAACCCACGCGGTTCTGGGCCTCGGGCGTTCACCGGGCAAGCCGCGCGAGGACCACGGCGACGATCTCGCGGCGGCAACCCTCCGGGTCGCTCATGAGGCGGGCGTAGCTGAAGCGCAGCACGACCCAGCCGAGCGCCGCCAGTGCCGTGTCGCGGCGGAGGTCCCGTTCCCGCTGCTCTCGGCTGCCGTGGAAGGCTGCCCCGTCCAGCTCGACGGCGACCCGGGCCCCGGGCCACGCGGCGTCCAGCCGCACCCACCTGCCACTCGCCAGCCGCACCGGGTGCTGGCGCACCGGCAGCGGCACGTGGGGTGGGCCGGGGAGCACCCGCAGGGCACCCCAGATCTTCAGCTCGCTCTGGCAACCGTCCGCGAGGAGGTCGAGGAGTGCGAGCAGCGGCGACCGGCCGGGATGGCGTGGTCGCCGATCGGACTCCCGGCGCAGCGCCTCAGGGTGGACGTCGCGGCGACGTGCCCCCTCGATCAGCGCCTGGCGCACGACGGGAGCCTCCTGGCGGCTGCGCGGGTTCCGACCGGGGGAGTGCGCGAACGCCCAGGCGTCGACCAGGCTGCGGACCGGCTCGACGACGTCCACGGCACCGTGGCGGACGGTGACCAGGGGACGGGTCGTGCGGTGGGCGACCACGTCGGGCCGTCGCTCCGGTGAGCGCTCGTACGGGACGGTCACGTGCACGGGGCCCGGCTGGGGTGCCGTCATACCGCACGCGGTGACGGCAGACAGGTGGCTGAGGGGACCGTCGGCCCAGAGCGACGCGGCGCGCGACCGGATCGCCCACTCGCCGATCCGGTCGGGGAGCACCAGCACCCCTGGGTGGAGCTGCACCAGGTCCCCCCGGCGCAGCCAACGGGTGACGCTGCTCGCGCTGCTGGCCCGCGCCACGTCGGCTCGCCGGGCGACGCCGTCGGGCAGGAGCGTGGGCAGCCGGTGCACGGCGCAGAGGGTGGCGCACTCGAGGCCCCGGCCGCAGATGCCCTGTGGACCCAGCCCACCGTTGACCGCTGGAGGGTCGAACCGGGCAGCATTCTGGGCCGCCGGCGTGCAACGCTCGCGCGTCGTCGTCCGGACGGCCGAGCAGCTGGCCGACGTGCTGGCCGCCGACCCGCTCGGCCACGTCGCCACCAACCCGGCCCGCTACTCGGTCACCTTCTTCGCCGAGCCGCTGGACCCCGATCGCGTCGCGGCGCTCCCGCCGGCCGAGGGGTGGGAGTACGTGCCGAGGGGCCGGGAGGTGTACGTCTGGCTGCCCGACGGCGTGCAGAGCGACCGCAGGACCGAGCGGACCTGGACGCAGCTGCTCGGCGCCACGGGCACGAACCGCAACTGGAACACGGTGCGCAAGCTGGTCGAGCTCACCCGCTGACCGCCCGACGACCCGTGGCGGCGCCGCGTGGCACATTCGGACGCGTGCGCGCCCTGACCTCCCTGCCCCAGCAGGCGCGGGAGGCCTTCCGGGCCCGCGTCTCCGGTGACCCGACCGGCGCGCCGGACTGGGTCCGCGACATCGCCCTCGTCGGCACCGGCCCCGGCTGGTTCGAGCCCGACGGCGTCGTCTGGCGCGTGCACGGCGACCTCTCCACGCTGGTCGGCGGCGTCGCGGCGCTGCTGGGCCAGGGCGCGCACCCGCTCGCGCTGGCCGGCGTCCAGCGGCACTCGGCCTACCGCGAGGACCCGTGGAAGCGGCTGGCCGGGACCGCCCGCTGGCTGGTGGTCAGCACGTTCGGCTCGGTCGAGCTGGCCGAGCGCGAGGCGGCGCGGGTCCGGGGCATGCACGAGCGGGTCCGCGGCCGGGTCGGAGGCACCCCCTACTCGGCGTCCGACCCGGCGCTGCTGCGCTGGGTGCACCTGGCCTTCACCGACGCCTTCCTCGCCGCCCAGCAGGCGGTCGGCAGCGACCTGACCTGGCGGTTCGGCCGCGGCTGGCCCGACACCTACGTGGGGGAGTGGGCCCGCGCTGCGGAGGAGCTGGGCGCCACCGACCTGCCGCTCACGAGGGCCGAGCTGGCCGAGGCGCTCGCGGCGCACGGCTCCGAGCTGCGGCCCGTCCCCGGGGACCTGCGCGCGTTCCTCGCCGCCCCGCCTGGCCTGAGCGCCCCGGAACGGGTCGTCTACCGCGGGCTGTCGGGTGCGGCGGCGCACGTGGTGTCGCCGTCGATCGCCGGGTGCGCGGGGGTCCCCGGGCGGGGCCGTGGCGGCGCGGCGCAGCTCGCCGTCACCCGCGCTCAGCTGCGGGCGCTGCGCCTGGCGCTCGGCCCGTTCAGCCCGTCCGAGGAGGCGGCGCGCTGGCGGCTCGGCATGGGCCCCGCCCCGGCGTGGGCCGACGCCGGCTGACGGCCGACGACGCCGGCCGTCAGCCCGAGGTCAGCTCTCGGGGACCTCGGCCAGGACGACGTCGACCGTCAGCTCGCCCTCACCCGGCCGCACGACGAGCGTGCGGATCCGGCCGGCGTCCACGAGGTCCGACTGCCCGGCCTCGACGAGGGGCAGCTGGTCGGGCGCCGCCGTGACGGTCGCCGTCTCCACCTCCGCACGCATCGACTGCTTGGCGTCTGACTTCGCCTTGCGCACCCCGGCCAGCGCCGCCGCCGTCACCGCGACGACCGCCGGGTCGCCGTCGGCCGGCAGCTCCCCGGCGGCCGGCCACGGGGCGCGGTGCACCGAGCCGGTCTGCCACCAGGACCAGACCTCCTCGGTGACGAACGGCAGCACCGGCGCGAACAGCCGCAGCTGCACGTCCAGCGCGATCGCCAGCGCCGCCTGGGCGGAGGTGGCGGCATCACCGGAGCCGTACGCGCGGGATTTCACCAGCTCCACGTAGTCGTCGCAGAACGACCAGAAGAACGCCTCGGCGACCTCGAGCGCCCGCGTGTAGTTGTAGGACTCCAGCGCGGCCGTGGCCTCCTCGACGACGGCGGCCAGCCCGGTCAGGAGCGCCCGGTCGATCGGCTGGGTCACCTGCTCGGCGGTCAGCGAGGCCGAGGCCCCCAGCCCGAGCACGAACTTGCCGACGTTGAGGATCTTCATGGCCAGCCGCCGGCCGACCTTCATCTGGGCCTCGTCGAACGGCGAGTCCGCACCCGGGCGCGCACCGGCGGCCCGCCAGCGGACGGCGTCGGTGCCGTACCGCTCGAGCACGTCGATCGGCGTCGTCGCGTTGCCCTTGGACTTCGACATCTTCTTGCGGTCGGGGTCGACGACGAAGCCGGAGATGGTGGCGTGCGTCCAGGGCACGGTGCCGTGCTCGAAGTGCGCCCGGACGACGGTGGAGAACAGCCAGGTGCGGATGATGTCGTGCGCCTGCGGCCGCTGGTCCATCGGGAAGACCGTGGCGAACAGCTCGGGGTCGGTGTCCCAACCCGAGGCGACCTGCGGCGACAGCGACGACGTCGCCCAGGTGTCCATGACGTCGGGGTCGGCCATGAACCCGCCCGGCTTGCCGCGCTGCGACTCGTCGAAGCCGGGCGGGACGTCGGAGGACGGGTCGACCGGCAGCGACTCCGCGGCGGCCAGGATCGGGCTCTCGAAGTCGGGCTCGCCGGCCTCGTCGAGGCGGTACCAGACCGGGAAGGGGACGCCGAAGAACCGCTGGCGGCTGATCAGCCAGTCGCCGTTGAGGCCCTCGACCCAGTTGTCGTAGCGGTGCCGCATGTGCTCGGGCACCCACTGGATCTCCCGCCCGCGGGCGACCAGGGCGTCGCGCAGGTCGGCGTCGCGGCCGCCGTTGCGGATGTACCACTGGCGGGTCGTGACGATCTCGAGCGGGCGCTCGCCCTTCTCGAAGAACTTGACCGGGTGGGTGATCGGCTTGGGCTCGCCGTCGAGGTCGCCGGACTCGCGCAGCATCTCGACGATCCGCTGCTGGGCGCTGAACACCGTCTTGCCGGCCAGCTCGGCGTACGGCTCCGCGGGGACCTCGGCCGGGGGGTCGGCCAGGATCCGGCCGTCCCAGCCCACGATCGCGCGCGTGGGCAGCTGCAGCTCGCGCCACCAGGTGACGTCGTTGAGGTCGCCGAAGGTGCAGATCATCGCGATGCCCGAGCCCTTGTCCGGCTCGGCCAGGCGGTGCGCCACCACGGGCACCTCGACGTCGAACAGAGGCGTCCGCACCGTCGTCCCGAACAGCGGCTGGTAGCGCTCGTCGTCGGGGTGGGCGACCAGGGCGACGCAGGCCGGGATCAGCTCGGGCCGGGTGGTCTCGATGAAGACGGGGCCGGCGGGGGAGTGGAAGGCGATCCGGTGGTAGGCGCCGGGGCGCTCGCGGTCCTCCAGCTCGGCCTGCGCGACGGCGGTGCGGAAGGTGACGTCCCAGAGGGTCGGTGCCTCCTGCGCGTAGGCCTCACCGCGGGCGAGGTTGCGCAGGAACATCCGCTGGGCCGTGGCGCGGGAGGACTCGGAGATCGTCCGGTAGACGTTCGACCAGTCGACCGACAGGCCGACGCGGCGCCAGAGCTTCTCGAACTCGGCCTCGTCGTCCTCGGTCAGCTGCATGCACAGCTCGACGAAGTTGCGCCGCGAGATCGGCACCTGGTCCTTGCCGGGTTTCGCGGGCGGCTCGAACGACGGGTCGTAGGGCAGCCCCGGGTCGCAGCGCACGCCGTAGTAGTTCTGCACCCGCCGCTCGGTGGGCAGGCCGTTGTCGTCCCAGCCCATCGGGTAGTAGACGTGCTTGCCGCGCATCCGCTGGTAGCGGGCGACGATGTCGGTGTGGGTGTAGCTGAAGACGTGGCCCACGTGCAGCGAGCCGCTGGCGGTCGGCGGGGGCGTGTCGATCGACCAGATCCGCTCGCGCGGCGCGGCGAGCGCGGCCTCGCGGTCGAAGCCGTAGGTGTCCTCGGCCGCCCAGCGGGCGATCCACTTCTCCTCGAGGCCGTCGATGGTCGGCTTGTCGGGTACGCCGACGGTCGCAGCCGGGGCAGTCGTGTCCGGGGTCGCGATGTCGGGAACCATGCGCCCATCCTAGGAAGGGCGGGCAACGAGGCTCCGCCCCGCCGGGGAACGCTGCGCCGGTGTCGTCCGTGGACATGACGTGGACACGCTTCGCCTCCTGCTCAACCTCGTCTGGCTGCTCCTCCAGGGCTGGATCCTCGCGCTGGCCTACCTGCTGGCCGGGGTCATCGCCTGCCTGCTGGTCGTCACCATCCCGTTCGGCATCGCCGCGTTCCGGCTGGCCGGCTTCGTCGTCTGGCCGTTCGGGCGCACGACGGTGCGCGCGCCGGGCGCGGGGGTGGCGTCCGCGGTCGGCAACCTGCTGTGGTTCCTCGTCGCCGGCTGGTGGCTCGCGGTCCTGCACGTCATCGCGGGCATCGGGTTCTGCCTGACGATCATCGGGATCCCCTTCGGCATCGCCTCGTTCAAGCTCGCCGCCGTCGGGCTCTTCCCGCTGGGCAAGCGCGTGGTGGAGACGGCGCCGCCGAGGAACTGGATGCACGCGGGCGGCGGCGTGGTCGGCGGCGCACCCCCGCGGCGCGCCGCGGCGTACTGAGCGGCTGGCATCCTTGACCGGGTGAGCAGCAGCACCGGTGACATGGCCCGGGTCGAGAAGGAGCTGCTGGCCCGCTGGCCGGAGAGCCGGCTGGAGCCCTCGCTCACCCGCATCTCGGCGCTGGTCGACCTGCTCGGGTCCCCGCACCGCGCGATGCCGGTCGTCCAGGTGGCGGGCACCAACGGCAAGACGACGACGGCCCGGATGATCGACGAGCTGCTGCGCGGCTTCGGCCTGCGCGTGGGCCGGTTCACCAGCCCGCACCTGGAGTCGATCCGGGAGCGCATCGTGCTCGACGGCGAGCCGGTCAGCGCCGAGCGCTTCGTCGAGACCTACCAGGACATCGCGCCCTACGTGCGGATGGTCGATGCCGCCGGCGAGACGCCGATGAGCTTCTTCGAGGTCATGGTGGGCATGGCGTACGCGCTCTTCGCCGACGCGCCGGTCGACGTCGCCGTCATCGAGGTCGGCATGGGCGGCACCTGGGACGCGACCAGTGTGGCCGACGCCCGCGTCGCCGTCGTCACGCCCGTCGACCTCGACCACGCCGAGTACCTCGGCCCCGACGTCGCGACGATCGCGGGGGAGAAGGCCGGGATCATCAAGGCCGACGCGATCGCCGTCCTCGCCCACCAGCAGCCCGGCGCGCTGGACGCCCTCGTCCGCCGCGCCGTCGAGGTGGAGGCGGTGGTCGCCCGCGAGGGCACCGAGTTCGGCGTGCTGGAGCGGCGGGTCGCCGTCGGCGGGCAGCAGGTCCGCCTGCAGGGCCTGGGCGGGGAGTACGAGGAGGTCTTCCTCCCGCTGTTCGGCGCCCACCAGGCGCAGAACGCGGTGACGGCGCTGGCCGCGGTCGAGGCGTTCCTCGGCGCGGGCGCGGCGACCGGGCCGATCGAGCAGGAGACCGTCCGGGCCGCCTTCGCGGCCGTCCGGTCGCCGGGCCGGCTGGAGCGGGTGCGCACCAGCCCCACCGTGCTGGTCGACGCGGCGCACAACCCGGCCGGCATGCGCGCGACGGCAGAGGCGATCCGGGAGTCCTTCGACTTCACCCGGCTCGTCGGCGTCGTCGGCTGCGTGCACGGCAAGGACGTCGCCGGGATGCTCGCCGCGCTGGAGGAGATCTGCGCGGAGCTCGTCGTCACCCAGAACGGCTCGCCGCGGGCGATGCCGGCCGACGAGCTCGGGGCGCTCGCAGTCGACGTCTTCGGCGCCGACCGGGTGAGCGTCTCCCCGCGGCTGACCGAGGCGCTCACCGAGGCGATGGAGCTCGCCGAGGCCGGGCCGGACGACGCGCTGGGTGGCTCCGGCGTCCTGGTGACCGGCAGTGTGATCACCGCCGGCGAGGCGCGGACCCTGATGGCGCGGGGCTCGCGGTGACCGCCCCGGACCCGGTCCGCGCGGCCAAGGCGCTGCGCGGCGCCGCCGCCGCGGTGCTCGTGCTCGAGGGCATCGCCGTGCTCTTCGTGCCGCGCGGCATCGCCCAGACCGACGAGGGCCTCGGCGGCGGCCTGCTCGCGGCCCTGCTCGTCCTGGCCGTCGTCCTCATCCTGGCCAGCGGGATCCAGCGCCGTCCCCGTGGGCTGGCGATCGGGACGGCGCTGCAGGTGCCCCTGCTGGCGACCGGGCTGATCAACGGTGTCATGTGGTTCGTGGCGGGGGCGTTCCTGCTGATCTGGGCCTACCTGCTGCAGGTGCGCAAGGAGCTCATCGGCAGCGCCTTCGGCGACGTCGAGACGCCCGACCGCACCGACGGCGGCGGCGACGCTCCGGCCACCCCGTAGGCTGCCGCCCCGTGACCGAACGCACTCTCGTCCTCGTCAAGCCCGACGGCGTCTCCCGCGGCCTGGTCGGCGAGGTGATCACGCGGCTCGAGCGCAAGGGCCTGCGCCTGGTCGCCGCCGAGCTGCGCACGCTGGACCGCGAGACCGCCGAGACCCACTACGCCGAGCACCGGGAGCGGCCGTTCTTCGCCGACCTGGTGGAGTTCATCACCGGCGGCCCGCTCATGGCGCTGGTCGTCGAGGGGCCGCGGGCCATCGAGGCGTTCCGCGCCCTGGCCGGCGCGACCGACCCGGTGAAGGCCGGCCCCGGCACCATCCGCGGCGACTTCGCCCTCGAGGTGCAGAACAACATCGTGCACGGCTCCGACTCGCCGGAGTCGGCCGCTCGCGAGGTGAAGCTGTTCTTCCCCGACCTGGGCTGAACTGCCGCTGGGATCAGGGAACCTGATCATCGAGCGTCCTCCCTCACCGTGCACCGTGAGGGAGGACGCTTCACGATCAGGGGAGCTGATCGTGGCGTACCCGGCGGCGGTCAGGTGTCGGCGTCGGCCGGCTCCTCGGGCGCGGTCCAGGCCAGGTGCCAGTAGGACAGCAGCCCGGCGGCGAGCCACAGCAGGAACCCGAAGCACAGCGCCAGCGGGACGTGACCGCTCAGCGCGACGATCGCGACCGCGCCGGTGAAGGCGAGCAGGTGCAGCCCCGTCGCCGGCCACGCCATCGCGGTGAAGGACCGGTCGCGCAGCGACTGCTGGTGCTCGTCGAGCGACCGGGCGCTGCGGTCGAACACCCCTCGGATGCCCAGGTTGAGCAGGGAGTGCAGCGGGATGAACGCGAGCATCCCCACCGTCCAGACGACGAAGAACCACGTCGACCAGCCCTCGGTCGAGGTGGCGCACACGAGCGTCGCGGTGACGAGCGCGGCGAACAGCGCTGCCTCGGCGAGCACCGCCCGGCGCCGGGTCGGGCGGCTGCGCGCCCAGTCGTAGCGGCTGTCGTCGAAGGTCCGGGCGAGGTAGGTCTGCTGCGGGTGCGTGCTCACGGCGTCCTCCTGAGGAGCTCCTCGCTGAGCGAGGGCAGCGGGTCGAGGGAGAAGACCGCCTCGACGGGCAGGTCGAAGAAGCGGGCGATGCGCAGGGCCAGGGCCAGCGACGGGCTGTACTCGCCGCGTTCGACGTAGCCGATCGTCTGCGGGTGGACGCCGACGGCGTCCGCGAGCTCCTTCCGGCTGACGCCGCGGTCGGCGCGGAGCACCGCGATGCGGTCGTGCACCTTGTCCGCCTCGGACTTCGGCTGTCGTCCCATACGACGAAATGTAGCAATAATGCTACGACGGCTCGAACCTCCGCCCGTCCTCCCTCGTCGCAGCGCGTCCTCCCTCGTCGTCTGCGGTGCGGGAGGACGCTCGACGATCAGGTGACCTGATCGTCGACGGCGTGGGCGGCGGTCGGCGGCGGCTACCCTGGACGGGTCATGACTGGTGAGACCCTCTACCCCCGCCTCGAGCCGCTGCTGGCCCAGATCCAGAAGCCGATCCAGTACGTCGGCGGCGAGCTCAACGCCCAGACCAAGCCGTGGGAGTCCGCGGCCGTGCACTGGGCGCTCATGTACCCCGACGCGTACGAGGTGGGGCTGCCGAACCAGGGCCTGATGATCCTGTACGAGGTGCTCAACGAGCGCCCCGACGCCCTGGCCGAGCGCACCTACGCCGTCTGGCCCGACCTCGCCGCGCTCATGCGCGAGCACGGCGTCCCGCAGTTCACCGTCGACGGCCACCGCTCGGTGCGCGACTTCGACCTCCTGGGCGTCAGCTTCGCCACCGAGCTCGGCTACACCAACCTGCTCGAGGCGCTCGACCTCGCCGGGGTCCCGCTGCACGCGGTGGACCGCGACGAGACCCACCCCGTCGTCGTCGCCGGCGGGCACGCCGCCTTCAACCCCGAGCCCGTCGCCGACTTCGTCGACTGCGCGGTCCTGGGCGACGGCGAGCAGGCCGTCGGCGACATCACCGACGTCGTCAAGGCGTGGAAGGCCCAGGGCCGCCCCGGTGGCCGCGAGGAGCTGCTGGCCCGCCTCTCGCGGATCGACGGCGTCTACGTGCCCCGCTTCTACGCCTTCTCCTACGGTCCGGACGGCGCCATCGCCGCCGTCGCCCCCACCCGCGACGACGTGCCCGCCAAGGTGGGCAAGCGCACCGTCATGGACCTCGACGAGTGGCCCTACCCCAAGCAGCCGCTGGTGCCCCTGGCCGAGAGCGTGCACGAGCGGATGAGCGTGGAGATCTTCCGCGGCTGCACCCGTGGCTGCCGGTTCTGCCAGGCCGGGATGATCACCCGCCCCGTGCGCGAGCGGACGATCACCGGCATCGGCTCGATGGTCGAGCAGGGCCTGAACGCCACCGGCTACGAGGAGGTCGGGCTGCTCTCGCTGTCCAGCGCCGACCACTCCGAGATCGGCCAGGTGGCCAAGCAGCTCGCCGACCGCTACGAGGGCACCAACACCGGCCTGAGCCTGCCGAGCACCCGCGTGGACGCCTTCAACGTCACGCTGGCCAACGAGCTCTCGCGCAACGGGCGGCGCTCGGGCCTGACGTTCGCCCCCGAGGGCGGCAGCGAGCGCATCCGGCGGGTGATCAACAAGACGGTGTCCAAGGAGGACCTCGTCCGCACGGTCACCACCGCCTACGCCAACGGCTGGACGCAGGTGAAGCTCTACTTCATGTGCGGCCTGCCCACGGAGACCGACGAGGACGTGCTCGAGATCGCCGAGCTCGCGGTCGAGGTGATCCGTGCCGGCCGCGAGGCCAGCGGGCGCAAGGACATCCGCTGCACCGTGTCGATCGGCGGCTTCGTGCCCAAGCCGCACACCCCCTTCCAGTGGGCCGCCCAGGCGAGTGCGGAGACCATCGACTCCCGGCTCAAGCTGCTCCGGCAGGCGATCAACAGCGACCGCCGCATCGGCCGCTCCATCGGCCTGCGCTACCACGACGGCAAGCCCGGGATGATCGAGGGGCTGCTGTCCCGCGGTGACCGCCGGGTCGGCCGCGTCATCGAGCGGGTGTGGCGCGAGGGCGGGAAGTTCGACGGCTGGAGCGAGCACTTCTCCTACGAGCGGTGGACGAAGGCCGCGGCCGAGGAGCTGGCCGCCTTCGGTGTCGACCTCGACTGGTACACGACCCGCGAGCGCACGGAGCACGAGATCCTGCCCTGGGACCACCTGGACTCCGGGCTGGACAAGGAGTGGCTCTGGGAGGACTGGCAGGAGGCCCTCTCCGAGGAGGAGGTCGCCGACTGCCGGTGGACCCCCTGCTACGACTGCGGCGTCTGCCCGACGATGGGCACCGAGATCCAGATCGGGCCCACCGGCCGCACCCTGCTCCCGCTCACCGTCGTCTGATGGCCCGCCAGCCCGAGGGGCCCCCGCCGCCGCCCACCGTGCAGAAGCTGCGCATCCGCTACGCCAAGCGGGGCCGGCTCCGGTTCGCCTCGCACCGCGACCTCGCCCGCGCGCTGGAGCGGGCGCTGCGCCGGGCGCGGGTGCCGATGGCGTTCTCCGCCGGGTTCAGCCCGCACCCCAAGATCTCCTACCTCGGCGCCGCGCCCACGGGCTCGGCCAGTGAGGCCGAGTACGTGGAGATCGGGCTCGCCGAGCGCCGGGACCCCGAGGCGGTGCGGGCCGCGCTGGACGCCGCGCTGCCGGAGGACATCGCCGTCCTGGAGTGCGTCGAGGCGGTCCAGGGGACGGGCTCGCTGGCCGACCGGATCGACACCTCCGTGTGGCGGGTGGAGCTGCCCGGCGTGCGCCTGGAGGAGCTCGCCCCGGCGGTCGAGAAGTTCCTTGCGGCCGACGTCGTCACCGTCGCCAAGCGGACCAAGAACGGCCTCAAGGACGTCGACGCGCGCCCCGCCGTCGCCAGCGCGTCGGCGGCGGAGGAGGCAGGTTGTGCCATACTGCACATGGTCGTCCGGCAGGTGACGCCCGCTGTACGACCCGATGACGTGTTGGCCGCCCTGGCTGCCGTCGCCGACCTGCGCCCGCCGTTGCCCCCCCGGGCCGTGCGTGAGGCGCAGGGCCGGCTCGACGACACCGGGACCGTGGCCGATCCGCTCGGTCCTGACCGTGCGGCGCGCACCCGCTGCCAGGGGGAGCACGCGACGGTCTGACCGGCGGACGCCCGGAGACCGCGCGCTGTCGAGCGGCACGGCTGCCAGACGTGACGCGCCAGTCCCGGGTCAGCCCGGCCGGGACGCCCAGACCACCGCAGGACCCGCACCACCGCCCCCGGCGTCACCGGAGACGGGCACCACCGCACACCGGCTCCCTGCCGCGGCAACCGTCGCGCGGGAGCCGCCCACAGACTTCGCAGGGCGAGCCCGTCCGCCGTACCCCGCGCGGCGGCCCGCCCCGCCCAACCCCGTGCTCCTGCGCGGCCGCCAGTCCCTCCGGATCGGCGCCCGGGAGCAGCACAGGAGGCGAGAGCCCTCGTGGCTGACACCGACCACCCGACCACCGAGACCGACGACACCACGGCCGCCGCCGTGCCGCCGGGCACACCGCAGCCCGCCGAGGCGGAGGCCACCGGGATGCCGGCCACCTCCGAGGAGGGGGCTCCGGAGACCGGCGCCACCGACGAGGACGACGAGGCGACGGCGGAGCCCGAGGACGCGGCCGAGCCCGAGCCCGACCCGGAGCCCGAGCCCGCCGGGCCCCGCTTCGGCGCCCAGTTCAGCTCCCCGGAGCCCACCGCGGTCGTCGCCCGCCCGCGCCGCCGGGCCACCCGCCCGGCCGGTGCGGCCGCCCCCGACCCCGAGCCGGTCGAGCCGGTGCGTCCGGTCACCGCCGCGGCGATCCCGGCCTTCGTCAGCTTCATGGCACCGCCCGACGACGCACCCCCGGCGCCGCGCCGGCGCAGCCGCCGCCCCGTCGAGTCACCGGACGCCGACGCGGCCGACGACACCGCGGCCGAGCGGTCCGGCGACGAGGACGCCGCCGAGGAGGCGCCCCGCTCCCGCCGCAGCCGCTCGCGCCGCCGCCCCGCCGAGGAGCAGTCCGAGCCGGCCGAGGTCGACACCGACGACGAGCAGACCGAGGACGCCGAGGACCGCGACGAGTCCGGCGAGGACCGCGACGAGGGCGGCTCCTCGAGCCGTCGCCGCCGCCGTGGCCGTCGCGGCCGGGGCCGCGGTCGCAGCGGCGAGGACTCCTCGGACTCCGACGACGACACCCCCGACGAGCGCCCGCGGGTCGAGGACACCGAGGACGAGGACACCTCCGGCGAGACGGCCGACACCGACGAGGACGAGGACACCGAGGACGAGGGGTCGACCGGCTCGGGCACCCGCCGCCGCCGCCGTCGTCGCCGCCGCAGCGGGAGCACCGGCGGGGACGAGTCATCCGACGACACCGACGACGACGACCGCCCGGAGCGGGCCGGCCGCAACGGCCGCCTGACGAGCGACGACGACGTCCGCGGCATCGCCGGCTCCACGCGGCTGGAGGCCAAGCGCCAGCGCCGGCGGGACGGCCGCGACACCGGGCGCCGGCGCACGCCGATCCTCACCGAGAGCGAGTTCCTCGCCCGCCGGGAGGCCGTCGACCGCAAGATGGTCATCCGCCAGCGGGGCGAGCGGACGCAGATCGCCGTTCTCGAGGACGACGTCCTCGTCGAGCACTACGTCACCCAGGCCTCGGCGACCTCCTTCGCGGGCAACGTCTACCTGGGCCGGGTTCAGAACGTGCTGCCCAGCATGGAGGCGGCGTTCGTCGACATCGGCAAGGGTCGCAACGCCGTCGTCTACGCCGGTGAGGTCAACTGGGACGCCGCCGGCCTCTCGGGCAAGCAGCGCTCGATCGAGCAGGCGTTCAAGTCGGGGGACAAGATCCTCGTGCAGGTCACCAAGGACCCGATCGGCCACAAGGGCGCCCGGCTGACCCAGCAGATCAACCTGCCCGGCCGCTTCCTCGTCTACGTGCCCGGCGGCTCGATGACCGGCATCAGCCGCAAGCTGCCCGACACCGAGCGGCAGCGGCTCAAGGACATCCTCAAGAAGATCGTGCCCGAGGACGCCGGCGTCATCATCCGGACCGCAGCGGAAGGCGCCTCGGAGGAGGAGCTCACCCGCGACGTCAACCGGCTCAAGGCGCAGTGGGAGGTCATCAAGCAGAAGTCGGAGTCGACGTCGAATGCGCCGACGCTGCTCTACGGCGAGCCCGACCTCGCGATCCGGGTCATCCGCGACGTCTTCAACGAGGACTTCAAGGAGCTCGTGGTCCAGGGCGACGACGCCTGGGACACCGTCGAGGCCTACGTCGCCCACGTCAGCCCCGAGCTGACCGAGCGGCTGACCCGCTACACCGGCCAGGGCGACGTCTTCCACGACCTGCGGATCGACGAGCAGCTGACCAAGGCGCTGGACCGCAAGGTGTGGCTGCCCTCGGGCGGCTCGCTGGTGATCGACCGCACCGAGGCGATGACCGTCGTCGACGTCAACACCGGCAAGTTCACCGGCTCCGGTGGGAACCTCGAGCAGACCGTCACCCGCAACAACATGGAGGCGGCCGAGGAGATCGTCCGCCAGCTCCGGCTGCGCGACATCGGCGGCATCATCGTCATCGACTTCATCGACATGGTGCTCGAGAGCAACCGCGACCTCGTGCTGCGGCGGCTCACCGAGTGCCTGGGCCGCGACCGGACCAAGCACCAGGTCGCCGAGGTGACCTCGCTGGGCCTGGTGCAGATGACCCGCAAGCGGGTGGGCCAGGGCCTGCTCGAGGTCTTCTCCGAGGCGTGCGACCACTGCCGCGGCCGCGGCATCGTCGTGCACACCGACCCGGTGGACGAGAAGCGCCGGGGCGGTGGCTCGGGCGGCAACACCTCCTCGGGCAAGGAGGCCGCCAAGGACCCGGGTGTCAAGGACTCCGGGAACGGGCGCGGCCGAGGCAAGGAGAGCAAGGAGACCTCCGCCCAGGAGGCTCCCGCCGTCGAGCCGGCCGAGGAGGACGCGCAGCCGGTCCCCGCGGAGACCCCCGCCGGCGACGGCGAGGCGCCCGAGGGTGGCCGCAGCGGCGGTCGCCGCAGCCGTGGCCGGCGCAACCGCGGGCAGTCGGGGGAGGAGCGCGCGGCCGAGGACGCCGCCGTGCTCGCCGGCACCCGCGCCGAGGACGGCGCGCCCGTAGGCGAGCCCGTGGCCGACGGCTCGGCGGAGACGGTCGAGGAGGTCGCCCCGGTGGCGCGTGAGCCGCAGCCGGTCGAGGCGTCGGTGACGACGGTCCCGCCGCTGCCCGGCACCACGCCCGCAGCGGCGGAGACAGACGCCGACGACGTGCTGCCGGCCGGTGAGGTCGCCGCCGTGGAGGCCCCCGAGCAGGACGCGATGCCGATCACCCCGGCGACGACGACCGCCGACGCCGTCCCCGGGACGGTGGCGCACGCCGCCGACGCCGGTGCCGAGGCGGCGCCGGCCGAGGAGATCCCGATGGCACCGGCACCCGCGAACGGCGAGGCCCCTGCCGCGGCGACGCGGCCGCGGCGCCGCCGGGCGGCCAGCCGGCCGGCCGGCCCCCCGGTCTCCTAGCACCGAGGCCCCCGTCCCCGGTTCCGCACGCGGCGCCCGGGACGGGGTCACGGTCACAGGGGACCACGTTCGACCGCCCGGCACGGCTCGGGTACGCTGGTCGGGTTGCTGCGCCACCGCGCAGGCGCCTCCGGGCGCCGCCGGGACGGCGTGCGCAGCCCGTCCAAGCACCCGGCGCCCCCCGGTCGTGCGCGCCGGACACAGAGCTCGACGTGAGTAACGCGAACAGGAGTCAGTGGTGTACGCAGTGGTGAAGGCTGGCGGCAGCCAGCACAAGGTGGCCGTGGGCGACACGTTCACGATCAACCGTCTCGCCGGTGAGGCTGGCGACTCCGTCACCCTGCCGGCCATCCTCCTGGTCGACGGTGACACCGTCACCAGCGATGCGGCGGCCCTGGCGAAGGTGACCGTGACGGGTGAGATCCTCGCCCACGGCAAGGGTCCCAAGATCCACATCCACAAGTTCAAGAACAAGACCGGCTACCACAAGCGTCAGGGGCACCGTCAGCGCCTCACCGACGTCGTGGTCCGCGACATCACGAAGGGCTGACGCCGACATGGCACACAAGAAGGGCGCCTCGTCCTCCCGGAACGGCCGCGACTCGAACGCCCAGCGCCTCGGCGTGAAGCGCTTCGGCGGCCAGGTCGTGAAGGCCGGCGAGATCATCGTCCGCCAGCGCGGCACCCACTTCCACCCCGGCCTCGGTGTCGGGCGCGGCGGCGACGACACGCTGTTCGCGCTCGCGCCGGGTTCGGTCACCTTCGGCACGCGGCGGGGACGCAAGACCGTCTCCATCACCGCGGTCGACTAAAGGGCACCGTCCTCCCATCCCTCGCACGCTCGGGACGAGCCTCGGGACGGGGCCGTTCCACCACATTCGTCTCGCCTACGAGCGCACGGGCCGATCGGCCCGTGCGCTCGTGGCGCTTGTCAGCTAGCTAGGAGGCGGCGGACACCCGCCCCACGACTATGGCCGCTTTCGTCGACCGCGTGACCATCCACGTCGCCGCCGGCAACGGCGGGCACGGCGTGTCCTCCGTTCACCGCGAGAAGTACAAGCCGCTCGGCGGCCCCGACGGGGGCAACGGCGGGGACGGCGGCGACGTCGTCCTCGAGGTGGACCCCAGCGTGCACACGCTGCTGGACTTCCACCACCGCCCGCACCAGAAGGCGGCCAACGGCCGCCCTGGCGCCGGCAGCAACCGGCACGGCGCGCGCGGCGAGGACCGGGTGCTCCGCGTTCCCGAGGGCACGGTCGTGAGCACGCCCGACGGCCGCCAGATCGCCGACCTGGTCGGCGCCGGCACCCGCGTCGTCCTGGCCCACGGCGGCAAGGGCGGGCTGGGCAACGCCGCGCTCGCCAACAACCGCCGCAAGGCTCCCGGCTTCGCGCTGCTGGGCGAGCCGGGCGAGACGTTCGACGCGGTGCTGGAGCTCAAGAGCATCGCCGACGTCGGCCTGGTCGGGTACCCGTCGGCCGGCAAGTCCTCGCTGGTCGCCGCGATGTCGGCCGCCCGGCCCAAGATCGCCGACTACCCGTTCACCACGCTGGTGCCCAACCTGGGCGTCGTCCGCTCCGGCGACACCGTCTACACGATGGCCGACGTGCCGGGGCTGATCCCCGGGGCGTCGGCCGGCAAGGGCCTGGGCCTGCAGTTCCTGCGGCACGTCGAGCGCTGCGCCGTCCTGGTGCACGTCATCGACATGGCCACCATGGAGCCCGGCCGCGACCCCGAGACCGACATCGACGCGCTGGAGCACGAGCTCGCGGAGTACGGCGGCGACGAGCTCGACCTCGTCGGCCGGCTCCGCATCGCCGTGCTGAACAAGATCGACGTCCCCGACGGCCGTGAGCTGGTCGACCTGGTCCGCGGCGCCCTGGAGGCGCGCGGGCTGCAGGTCTTCCCGATCAGCGCCGTCACCGGCGAGGGGCTGCCCGCCTTCGGGTTCGCGCTCGCCGCGGCCGTGGAGGAGCACCGGGCCGCGCTGCCCGCGCCGGCCCCGGTGCGGGTGACGCTCACCCCGCGCGCCGTCGACGACTCCGGCTTCACCGTCGAGCGCGACCCCGACGACGCGGAGGCGTTCGTCGTCCGTGGCGTGAAGCCCGAGCGCTGGGTGCGGCAGACCGACTTCACCAACGACGAGGCCGTCGGCTACCTGGCCGACCGGCTCAACCGGCTCGGTGTCGAGGAGGAGCTGGCGAAGGCCGGTGCCCGCGAGGGCGACGCCGTCACGATCGGCGACGTCACCTTCGACTGGGCGCCGAGTCTGCCCGCCGGCACGCTCACCGTCGAGGAGTCCGCGGGCCTCGGGGGGCGTGGCACCGACACCCGGCTGGAGAGCAACGAGCGGGTCGGGGCGTCCGAGCGGCTGGCGGCCAAGCGGGCCCGCCGGGTGCCCTTCGAGGTCTCCGAGGACGGCTGGACCGACGAGGACCTCGAGGAGCTGGCCGACGACCTGCCCGGTGGGGCCGGCGAGGAACCCCGGTGACCCGCGCCGCCGCCCGCCCCGCGATCGCCGGGGCGGGGCGCGTCGTGGTCAAGGTCGGCTCCTCGTCGCTGACCACCCTGCCCGGCGGTCTGGACGTCGAGCGCCTCACCGCGCTGGTCGAGGCGCTCGCCGCCGTCCGGGCGTCGGGCCGGGAGGTCGTGCTCGTCTCCTCCGGGGCGATCGCCGCGGGGCTGGCGCCGCTCGGCCTGGACGGGCGGCCCCGCGACCTGGCGACCGCGCAGGCCGCGGCGAGCGTCGGGCAGCTGCGCCTGGTGCAGACCTACGCGGACGCGTTCGCCCGGCACGGGATCACCGTCGGCCAGGTGCTGCTCACCGCCGACGACCTGACCCGCCGCAGCCACTACCGCAACGCCCGCCGGACGGTCGACCGGCTGCTCGACCTCGGGGTGCTGCCGATCGTCAACGAGAACGACACGGTGGCCACCGAGGAGATCCGCTTCGGCGACAACGACCGCCTCGCCGCCCTGGTCGCCCACGTCTCGCAGGCCGGCGCCCTGGTGCTGCTCTCCGACGTCGACGGCGTGTACGACGGCGACCCGCGCACCGGGCCGGCGCAGCTGGTCGACACGGTGCGCGACCCCGCGGACCTGGCGTCGGTCACGCTCGGCTCGGCCAGCCGCAACGGCGTCGGCACCGGCGGGATGGCGACCAAGGTCGAGGCGGCGTTCATCGCCGCGCACGCCGGCGTCCCGGTGGTGGTGACCTCCACGCCGCAGGCCGCCGGCGCCCTGGACGGGGAGCGGGTGGGCACGCTGTTCGCGCCGATGGGCAAGCGGCCCAGCGCCCGTCAGTTCTGGCTGCGCTACGCCAGCCGCCCGCGTGGCCGGCTGCTGCTGGACGACGGCGCGGTCGAGGCGCTCCGGGAGCGGCACGCCTCGCTCCTGGCGGCCGGCATCACCGGGGTCGCGGGGGAGTTCCTCGCCGACGACCCGGTGGAGCTGGTCGGGCCGGACGGCGTGGTGGTGGCCCGCGGGCTCGTCGCCTACGACGCCCGCGAGCTGCCCGCGCTGCTCGGCCGCAAGACCGGGGACCTGCCGCCCGAGCACCGCCGCGAGGTGGTGCACCGCGACGAGATGGTGCTGGTCGGACGCCTGCGCTGAGCCGTCCGGCCCGGCTGAGAGACTGCACGGGTGACGATCCGCCCCATCCGCGAGCTCGGCGACCCCGTGCTGCGCACCCCCGCCGACCCGGTCCGCGTCTTCGACGACTGGCTCGCCGCGCTGGTCCGCGACCTGGAGGACACCGTCGACCACCCCGGCCGGGCCGGGGTCGCGGCGACGCAGATCGGGGTGGGCGTGCGCGCGTTCTCCTACAACGTCGACGGCGTCATCGGGCACATGGTGAACCCGGTGATCGTCGAGCGCTCCGAGGAGATCCAGGACGGCGACGAGGGCTGCCTGTCGGTTCCGGGCATCTGGGCGCCGACGGTGCGGGCGATGCGCTGCGTCGCCGAGGGGTTCGACGTGCACGGAGAGCCCCTGCGCCTGGAGGGGGAGGGGCTGATGGCCCGCTGCCTGCAGCACGAGGTCGACCACCTCGACGGCAAGGTGTTCCTGGACCGGCTGACCGGCGACGCCCGGAAGGCTGCCCTGCGGGCGCTGCGCGACCGCTGACGCGTCCTCACCACGTTCGCCGCGAACGCGTGGCGGAGTGCTCCGCGCCCAGTCCGGGGGGCCCGGAGGACCTGGCGCAGGGGTTCGAGGTGGTCGGCCGCTGGGCGCCGCCCCGGGAGAACGCCGGCGGCGGGTACCCGGAGCCGGTGGCCGCGGCCCGGTCGGTGGTCAGGATCGAGGCGCCGGCGACCCCGTACGAGAGCTGACCGACCGTGGGGTGCGGGTCAGCTCCGCGCGGTGGCGCAGGGCCCGCAGGTGCCGAAGACCTCGAGCTCGTGCTGGACGTCGGCGAATCCGTGCTCCGCGGCGACCTTGGCCGCCCAGCGCTCCACCGGCGGGTCGGCGACCTCCACAGTGCGGCCGCAGGAGCGGCACACCAGGTGGTGGTGGTGGACCGGGGAGCAGCGGCGGTAGGCGGCCTCGCCCTCGCCGCTGCGCAGGACGTCGACCAGGCCGTCGTCGACCAGCGCCTGCAGGGCCCGGTAGACCGTCGCCAGACCCACCGAGTCCCCGCGCTCGCGGAGCAGGGCGTGCAGGTCCTGCGCGCTGCGGAAGCCGTCGAGCTCGTCGAGCAGGTCGAGGACGGCGGTGCGCTGGCGGGTCTGCCGGCGAGCGGGTGGCGCGACCTCGGGGTGGCTCACGGGCGGCCTGCCTTTCCCTCCGCCGGCGTGGTCACCGGGTGCTCGCCGTGCTCGTCGTAGTGCACGCCCGACCCGGTCCGGTGCGGCGCGTGCAGGTGGCCGTCGTGGTCGTAGTCCACGTGGTCGCCGTGCGAGACCGCCCGGTGGCCGCAGTCCTCCCCGTGCTCGTGGGGGTGGGCGGCGTGCAGATCGACCCTACGCCGGTGCCGCCGACGGGCCGTGGTGTCCCGGATCGCGACGGCCAGCGTGACGACGAGGAACAGCGCGATGGCCAGCAGCACGATCGTGCCGCCCGACGGCGTGCCCGTGTAGTAGGAGGCGGTGGTGCCGCTGACGCTGACCACCAGGCCGATACCGCAGGCGAGCAGCAGCGCCTGGCGGAAGCTGCCGGCCAGCAGCTGGGCCACCGCGCTGGGGAGGATCATCAGCGCGCTGATCAGCAGCAGCCCGACCACGCGCATCGACAGCACGACCGTCGAGGCGACCAGCGCGGCCAGCACGACGTTCAGCGCGAGCACCGGCAGTCCGACGGCGCGGGCGTACTCCTCGTCGTCGCTCACCGCGTACAGGCGCTGCCCGAGCAGCCACACGACCGAGAGGATGACCACGGTGATGACGCCGAAGGCCACCAGGTCCCCGGCGCTCGTGGTCGTGATCGCCCCGAACAGGTAGGCGTCGAGGTTCGTCGCCTGGCCGGGGGGCGCCAGGCTGAGCAGGACCACTCCGCCGGCGATGCCGCCGTAGAAGAGGACGGCGAGCGCCACGTCGCCGCTGGTGCGTCCGCGCGCGCGGACGAGCTCGATGAGCACCGCCCCGGCGATGGCGGCCACGAGGGCGGCGCCGACCGGCGCGGTGGAGGTGAGGACGCCGATCCCGACGCCGACCAGCGCCACGTGGCCGAGGCCGTCGCCCAGCAGTGACAGCCGGCGCTGCACCAGGAAGATGCCGACCGCGGGCGCGGCCAGCCCCACCATCAGGGAGGCGAGGAGCGCCCGCTGCATGAACTCGTACTGGAGGATCTCCACGTCACAGCTCCCCGTCGTGGGTCCGGACGGGGCGGGACGGCGCCCACGGCTGGTGCTGCCGGTACCCGGTCGACGGCAGCTCGTGGTCGTCACCCGGATGGTGGTGGTGGCCCGCGTCCCCCGCGAGGGGGCCCGCCTCGGCCAGGGGGCCGTCGTAGCGGATGCGGCCGTGGTCGACGACCACCGCGCGGGTCAGGACCCCGGCCAGCGGGCCGGCCTCGTGCGTGACGACCAGCAGCGCGGTGCCGCTCGCCGACACGTCGGCGAGGACCCGGGCGAGGGTGGCCTGGTTGGCGGCGTCGACCCCGGCGGTCGGCTCGTCCATGATCAGCACCTCGGGCTCGGCGGCGAGGGCGCGGGCCACGAGCACGCGGCGCTGCTGGCCACCCGACAGGGAGGCGACGGGGTCGCGCGTCCGGTCGCTGAGCCCCACCGCGGCGATGGCGTCGGCCACGGCCGCGCGGTCGGCGGCCGTCGGGCGGCCGAACAGACCGCGCCGGGCGAGCCGGCCCACGCCGACCACCTCGCGGACGGTGGCCGGGACCGCGCCGCTCACCGTGTGCCGCTGCGGCACGTAGCCGACCCGGCCGCGCTCCCGGAGCCGCCCCACGGGCGCGCCCAGCACGGTCACCTCGCCGCCCAGCACGGCGGCGAGCCCGAGGAGGCCGCGGGCGAGGGTGGTCTTGCCGGACCCGTTGGACCCGAGGACGGCGATCGCCTCGCCGGCCCGCACCGACAGGTCGACGTCCCGGACGACGGGGACGTCGCCGTAGCCGATGCTGGCGCCGCGGAGCCCGACCGCGAGCGCGTGACCGGGCTCCGCCGGGAGCCGTTCGGCGGTGGTCCGGCCGGTCACGAGCAGTTCTGACCCTCCTGGAGGGTGGCCAGGTTGGCGCGCATGACCTCGAGGTAGTCCTCCCCGGCCGACGCGTCGGTGAGGCCCTCGATCGGGTCGAGGACGGCGGTCTCGACGCCCGCCTCGGCGGCCACGGTCTCGGCCACCGCCGGGTCGACCAGGGTCTCGGTGTAGACGGTGGTGATGCCGCGGTCGTCCACCAGCTCGGTGATCTCGGCCAGCTGGGCCGCGCTGGGCTCCTGCGTCGGGCTGAGACCGTTGATGCCGACCACCTCGAGACCGTAGCGCTCGCCGAGATAGCCGAACGCGTCGTGGCTCGTCACCAATGTGTCCACCGCGCAGCCCGAGAGCGCGGCGGCCATCTCCGCGTCGAGGGCCTCGAGGTCGGCGCGCAGCGCGGCGGCGTTGTCCGCGTAGGTGTCCGC
The DNA here is from genome assembly GCF_054050875.1 of Blastococcus sp. SYSU DS0541. NCBI lineage: Bacteria > Bacillati > Actinomycetota > Actinomycetes > Geodermatophilales > Geodermatophilaceae > Blastococcus > Blastococcus sp. SYSU DS0541. The sequence goes on from NZ_JBJHAD010000018.1 coordinate 77,101, forward strand.
GCCGTCCGGGTCCAGCTCGGTGAGCCGGTCGGCGAGGGCGTCGGCGACGTCGGCCAGGCGGGTGGGGTCCAGCCAGAAGTGCGGGTCGACCGTCTCGCCGCCCTCGGCGTGGGCCTCCTCCTCGGCGTGGGCTTCCTCCTCGGCGTGGGCTTCCTCCTCGGCGTGCTGCTCCTCCTCGTGGGCGTGGTCGTGCTCGCCCGCGGTGGTCAGCGAGAGGTCGGCGGCCTGCCCGGCGTCCCAGGCGGCGTCGGCGGCCTCGGAGGCGACCGCCTCGTCCAGGCCCGGCTGGAAGCCCTCCAGGTGGACGACCAGGTCCGCCTCGGAGATCGCGGCGACGTCCCGGGGGGTGAGCTCGAGGTCGTGCGGCTCGGCGCCGGGCGGGGTGGCCGAGGAGACCGACACGCGGTCGCCGCCGACCTGCTCGGCGGCCCACTGCAGCGGGTAGAAGCCGGCTAGCACGGACAGCTCGCCCTCACCCGCTGCGCCGGAGGCCTCGTCGGTCCCCGTGGTGGAGCCGCAACCGGCCAGGAGCAGGCAGGCGGCCGAGCCGAGGACGGCGGCGTTGCGGCGGAGCGAGGAGGTGTGCATGGGAATCATTCTCACACAGGATCCGGTGTGACCGGCGCCCGGTCGCACCGGGGAGCCCGTGCGGACGCGCGCGTATCCTCTCGGTGTGTCCGACGTCTCCGGCCTGCCGCTCATCGGTGCCGCCGCGCTCCGCGCGAAGGCCGCCGCCCGGGTGCTGCGCACCCTGCCGACCGACACCAAGGACGCCGCGCTGGCCGCGATGGCCGATGCGCTGGTCGAGCGCGCCGACGCGATCCTGACCGCCAACGCGGCCGACGTCGCCGCCGCGCGGGCCGACGGCACGCCTGAGGCGATCGTCGACCGGCTGCGGCTGGACGCCGGCCGGACCGCCGGGGTCGCCGACGCGCTGCGCCAGCTGGTCGCCCTGCCCGATCCGGTGGGCGACGTCGTCCGCGGGTCCCGGCTGCCCAACGGGCTGGAGCTCAAGCAGGTCCGCGTGCCGCTCGGCGTCGTCGGGATCGTCTACGAGGCCCGCCCCAACGTCACCGTCGACGCCGCGGGGCTGTGCCTGAAGAGCGGCAACGCGGCCCTGCTGCGCGGCTCGGCCTCGGCGTTCGGCACCAACACCGCGCTGCTCGCCGTCCTCGCCGAGGCGGGGGAGAAGGCGGGCCTGCCGGCCGGCTTCGTCGAGCTCCTCCCGGCCGACCGCGCGTCGGTGGGGGAGCTGCTGAACGCCCGGGGCCTGGTCGACGTCGTCATCCCCCGCGGCGGTGCCTCGCTCATCCAGCGGGTGGTTCGGGAGTCGCGGGTGCCGGTGATCGAGACCGGCGAGGGGAACTGCCACGTGTACGTGGACGCCTCGGCCGACCCGGAGATCGCCGAGGCGGTCGTGCTGAACTCCAAGACCCACCGGGTGAGCGTCTGCAACAGCGCCGAGACGCTGCTCGTGCACCGTGACGTGCCCTTCCTTCCGCGGCTGCTCGCCGCGCTGGCCGACGCCGGCGTCGCGCTCCACGGCGACGACGCGGCGCGCTCGGCCCACGGCGGCGTCGTCCCGGCCACCGACGAGGACTGGGGCACCGAGTACCTGTCGATGGACATGGCGGTGCGCGTGGTCGACGACCTGCCGCAGGCGCTGGACCACATCGCGCGCTGGAGCACCGGCCACACCGAGGCGATCGTTGCCGACTCCGCCCGCGCCATCGCCGAGTTCACCGCCGGGGTGGACGCCGCGGCCGTGCTGGTCAACGCCTCGACCCGGTTCACCGACGGCGGCGAGTTCGGCTTCGGCGCCGAGATCGGCATCTCCACCCAGAAGCTGCACGCCCGGGGCCCGCTCGGCCTGCCCGAGCTGACCTCCACCACCTACGTCGTCACGGGGTCCGGCCACACGCGCTGACCCCGCCCCCAGCACGAGGAGCCGCATGCCCCGCCCGCCGTCCCAGTCCCCGCACTTCTCGTCGGTCGCGGACGTCAGCAAGCGGCTGTCCACCGCGGGGTACCTGCCCGACGCGCAGATCGCGACGACGGTCTTCCTCGCCGACCGCCTCGGCAAGCCGCTGCTCGTCGAGGGGCCGGCGGGCACGGGCAAGACCGAGCTGGCCAAGGCGCTGGCGACGGCGACCGGGTCGGAGCTGATCCGGCTGCAGTGCTACGAGGGCCTGGACGAGGCCCGGGCGCTGTACGAGTGGAACTACAAGAAGCAGCTGCTGCGCATCCAGGCGTCCCAGGCCGAGGGCGGCGCGGACTGGGACACCGTCCACGACGACATCTTCGGCGAGGAGTTCCTGCTCGCCCGCCCGTTGCTCACCGCGATCCGCCGCACCGAGCCGACCGTGCTGCTCATCGACGAGACCGACAAGGCCGACGTCGAGGTGGAGGGCCTGCTGCTCGAGGTGCTCAGCGACTTCCAGGTGACCATCCCCGAGCTGGGCACGGTGACCGCGACCCGCCGGCCGACCGTCGTCCTCACGTCCAACGCCACCCGCGAGCTCTCCGAGGCGCTCAAGCGGCGCTGCCTGTACCTGGCGCTGGACTACCCGAGCGCGGAGCGGGAGCGGGAGATCGTGCTCTCCCGGGTGCCCGACCTCGCATCAGGGCTGGCCGACCAGCTGGTGGCCACCGTCCGGGCGCTCCGCGGGCTGGAGCTGAAGAAGTCGCCGTCGATCTCGGAGACCCTCGACTGGGCGCAGACCCTGCTCGAGCTCGGTCTGGACACCCTCGACGAGCCGGCCATGGCTGCCACGCTGGGCGTCGTGCTGAAGCACGCCAGCGACCAGACCCGGGCCGCGGCCGAGCTGCGGCTGAACTGATGGACGCTGCTCCGCAGGGGATCCGGAGGGAGCCCGGGGGGCTCGCCGGGCACCTGGACGGGTTCGTGCGGGCGGTGCGCGAGGCCGGCATCCCGGTCGGCATCAGCCAGGCCGTCGACGCCGCGGAGATCCTCACCGTCGTCGACCTGCTCGACCGGGAGCAGCTGCGCCACGGGCTGGCCGCCGTGCTGCTCCAGCGCGCGGCCCAGCGGCCGACGTACGACGTGCTCTTCGACCTGTGGTGGCCGCTGGGCGACCGGCCGGCACCGGAGGCCGAGGACGGCGAGGGCGCGGGGGAGCCGGGGGAGTCCACGCTCGACGTGCCGGACGACGCGGCGCTGGCCGAGCTCATGCGTGCCGAGTTGCTGCGATTGCTGCAGGACGGCGATCCCGAGGCGCTGCGCCGGTTCGCGCGGGACGCCGTCGACCAGCTCGGCCAGGGGCAGCCGACGCCCTCGGGGCAGTCCTACTTCAGCTACCGGGTCATGCGGGCGCTCTCGCCGGACACGCTCGTGGCCCAGCTGCTCGCCGGGCTGCTCGGTGGCGGCGACCGCGGTGGGCTGGCCGAGCAGGTGGCGCGGCAGACCGTGCGCGACCGGCTGGCGGCGTTCCGCACCGCGGTCGAGGCCGAGGTGCGGCGGCGGACGGCGGCGGAGAAGGGTCGCGACCGCGTCGCGAAGAACGCCGTGCGCCCGCTGGCCGACCAGGTGGACTTCCTCCGCGCCCAGTCCTCCGATCTGGCGGAGCTGCGGCGCGCGGTCGCCCCGCTGGCCCGCCGGCTCGCCGTCCGGCTCTCGGCGCGCCGGAAGATGGGACGCCAGGGCCGGCTCGACTTCCGCAAGACGGTCCGGGCCTCGCTCGGCACCGGCGGGGTCCCCGTCGTCACCCACCACCGGCCGCGCAAGGTGCACAAGCCCGAGCTGGTCGTGCTCTGCGACGTCAGCGGCTCGGTGGCCGGCTTCAGCCACTTCACCCTGATGCTCACCCAGGCGCTGCGGGAGCACTTCACCGGCGTGCGGGCGTTCGCGTTCGTCGACTCCACCGACGAGGTGACCCGCTTCTTCCGGCCGGGCGTCGACGTCGCCGACGCCATCGCGCGGATCGGCCGGGAGGCGCAGGTGGTCGGCTTCGACGGGCACAGCGACTACGGCACCGCGTTGGACGTGTTCGCCGACCGCTGGGCGTCGGCGGTGGGGCCGAAGACCTCGCTGCTCGTGCTCGGCGACGGGCGGACCAACTACCGGCAGCCGGGCGTCCCGGTGCTGGCGGGCCTGGTGGGCAAGGCCCGGTCGGCGCACTGGCTGAACCCCGAGCCGCGCCGGCTGTGGGGCAGCGGGGACTCTGCCGCGGACCGGTACGGCGAGGTCATCGACATGGTGGAGTGCCGCAACGCCGCCCAGCTGGCCGACTTCGTCACCACGCTCTGACGCGCCGGCAGGCTGAGCCCCGTCGACGTGCGGGCACGTCGAGCTGTCGACGTGTCGACGTGTCGGCCCTCCGGCACTGTCACGAACGGCGTGCACAGCGTGGTTCCCGGCGTGCCGGCCGTAACCGGGAGCCGTCGCGGCCGTTGGTCAGCCCGGTGTCGAGATGTCGACCACCCGCCGGCCGCGCGGTGCGGCCGGACGGCGACCGGCTGCACGGGGGAGCCGGTCGCCCGTGCAGCCGGTCCTCGCGGCGCGGTTCCGCGCGTCCCGGATACGCTCGCGCGGTGGCGGGACGACGAGTCGGCGTGATGGGTGGGACCTTCGACCCCATCCACCACGGGCACCTGGTCGCCGCCAGCGAGGTCGCCGGGCTGTTCGGGCTCGACGAGGTCGTGTTCGTGCCCACCGGCGAGCCGTGGCAGAAGAGCGACCAGGTGGTCAGCCCGGCCGAGGACCGGTACCTCATGACGGTCATCGCGACGGCGTCCAACCCGCGGTTCTCCGTGAGCCGGGTCGACATCGACCGCGGCGGGCCCACCTACACCTTCGACACCCTCACCGATCTGCAGGCCCAGCGCCCGGGGGCCGAGCTCTTCTTCATCACCGGAGCCGACGCCCTGGCGCAGATCATGACCTGGCGCGACGGCGCCCGGTGCTTCGAGCTGGCGCACTTCATCGGGGTGACCCGGCCCGGGTACACGCTGGCCGACAGCCACCTGCCCGAGGGCGGGGTCAGCCTCGTGGAGATCCCCGCGCTGGCGATCAGCTCGAGCGACTGCCGCGACCGGGTGGGCCGCGGGATGCCGGTCTGGTACCTCGTGCCCGACGGCGTCGTGCAGTACATCGAGAAGCGCGGCCTCTACCGGAGCCCCGCGCGGCGCCCGGCCCCAGGGCCGGGCCGCGACGGCCGCCCGGCGGGCGACCGCCCCACCTACGACCGCCCCCCGGCCGGCTCGGGGAACAGCCCCGACAGCGCCGGCGTGCGCACCCCACCCACGACGTCCCACCTCCAGGAGGTGCCCGAATGACCGCCTCGCCCGAGGCCCGGGAGACCGCGCTGCGCGCCGCCCAGGCGGCCGCGGACAAGCTCGCCACCGACGTCACGATCGTCGACGTCAGCGAGCGGCTCGCCATCACCGACGCCTTCGTCCTCGCCTCCGCACCCAACGAGCGGCAGGTCCAGGCGATCGTCGACGAGGTCGAGGAGCGGCTCCGGGAGCACGGCGTGAAGCCGGTCCGCCGCGAGGGCGTCGCCGAGGCGCGCTGGGTGCTGCTGGACTTCGTCGACGTCGTGGTGCACGTGCAGCACGCCGAGGAACGGGCCTACTACGCCCTCGAGCGCCTGTGGAAGGACTGCCCGAGCATCCCCTTCACCGACGCCTCCCTCCCCGCCTCCGCCACCGGCGACGCGGCGGACCCCGGCTCCCCGTCCGTCGCGGAGACGGCCGGCCAGTGACGGCCCCGGCCCTGCCCGAGCTGCCGGTGACCCGCCTGGTCGTCTGGCGGCACGGGCGGACCGGGTGGAACGCGGCCGGGCGGTTCCAGGGGCAGCTCGACCCGCCGCTGGATGCGGTCGGCCGGGCCCAGGCGGCCCACGCCGCGCCGCACCTGGTGGTGGCCGCCGGGCTGACCGGCCGGTCCACCGCGGTGGTGGCCAGCGACCTGGAGCGGGCGGCGGACACCGCGCGGGCCCTGACGTCGGTGCTGGACGTGCCGCTGCGGCTGGACCCCCGGCTGCGCGAGCACGGCATGGGCTCCTGGGAGGGGCTGACCCGCGAGGAGGTCGCCGACCGGTACCCCGAGCAGTACGCGGACTGGCTGGCCGGGCGCCCGGTGCGCGGCCGCGGCGGTGAGGAGGCCCCGGCCGTCGTCGCCCGGGTGCTCGCCGCGCTCGCCGACCTTCCGCCGGCCGAGGTGGCCGTCGTGGTGACCCACGGCGGCACGAGCGGCCGGCTGATCGAGGCGCTGCTGGAGCTCGGCCCCGACCACCGGCGGGTGTTCGGCCCGCTGGGCAACTGCGCGTGGAGCGAACTCGCCCGCCAGAGCGGCCGGTGGCGGCTCCTGCGGCACAACGCGTCGGCCGGCCCGCTCCCGGAGGGCCTGGTCGTCCCCGGAGCGGAGCAGCGCCGCGCCGACCCGGAGCAGGGTGCTCCGGGCGCCGCCGGCGACGGGCCGGCCCAGGACGCCGACGCCGTCGGCTGACCCTCCCCGCTCCGACCGTGCACGCCCCGGTGGAGCGCGGCAGCTAGCCTCGCCGGGTGCCCGTCGCCGTCCTCACCGATTCGACGGCCTACCTGCCGCGAGCGATCGCCGACGAGTACGGCGTCCGGGTCGTCCCGCTCTACGTCGTCCTGGCCGGCCGGTCGGGTCGGGAGGGCGAGGACGTCAGCTCCGAGGACGTCGCGAAGGCCCTGTCGACGCGTGGCCAGCGGGTCTCCACCTCGCGGCCCACGCCCGGGGACTTCGTCGCCGCCTACCGGGCCGCGCTGGAGGCGGGGGCCGACCGGCTGGTCTCGGTCCACCTGTCCGCGGACCTCTCGGGCACCTGGGACGCCGCCCGCGTCGCCGCTTCGCAGGTGGGGGAGCACGTCGTCTCCGTCGTCGACTCCCGCTCGGCCGCGATGGGCACCGGGTTCGCCGTCCTGGACGCCGCCCGGGCGGCCGCGGGTGGCGCCGACCGGGACACGGTGGCGCGGGTGGCGCGGGAGGCCGCGGCGCGCACCCGCACGTTCTTCGTCGTCGACACGCTGGAGCACCTGCGCCGGGGCGGGCGGATCGGCTCCGCGGCCGCCGTCCTCGGTTCGGCGCTGGCGGTCAAGCCGGTGCTGCACGTGGTCGACGGCCGGGTGGTGCCGCTGGAGAAGGTGCGCACCTCGGCGCGGGCGCTGGCCCACCTCGTCCAGCACGTCGTCGAGCACGCGGGGGAGCGCGAGGTGTCGCTCGCCGTGCACCACCTCGCGGCGGCCGAGCGCGCGGACCGGCTCGTCGCCGAGCTGCGGGCGCGGGTGCCCCGGCTGCGCGAGCTGCACGTGAGCGAGCTCGGGGCCGCGATCGGCGCGCACGTCGGGCCTGGAGCGGTCGGGGTGGTCGTCGCCACCGGGCCGGAGCCGTCGGACGACGCTGCCGAGCAGGCGGACGAGAGCGCGGACTGAGCGCGGGCGGGGCTGCACCGGCACAGGATGAGGTGGCCCGCCCGGAACCGGGCTCTGCGCGTCCACAGCCGGCGGTCTCGTCCACAGGTCCGCCGTGACCCGGTGCGGAGGAGGCGCGGCTCCCTAGCGTCGCCGGGGTGCGCCTGCTTGCCCGCCGCGACGACGACGCGGACGTCATCCGTGCCCGGCTCCGCGCCGTCCTGGCCGAGCCCCGCCCGGTCGAGGGCGGCTGGCTGCCCGGGGACGACGACGACCTCGCCTGGCCCGTGGACGACCGGATCACGGTGCCGGTGCACGTCCAGGCCCCCCGGGACCGGCCAGCCCGCGGAGGGCGGCACCGGGCGCCGGGGACGACGTCGCGCTGGGACGCCGGCCGGGCGGGCGGGCGCGCCGTCTGGACCGCTGCCGTGGGCGCGGTCCTGCTCCTGCTCGCCTGGACCTGGGCGGAGCGGCCCCGGGTGGAGCCGGCAGCTGCTCCTGTGCCTTCTCCGGCCGCGACGAGCGGCGCCGCACCGGCCGGGGCCCCGGTGGGCGAGGTGGCCGGGACGTCCCACCCCGTGGTGGTCTCGGTCGTCGGTCAGGTGGCCCGCCCCGGCCTGGTGACGCTGGCCGCCGGGTCGCGGGTCGCCGACGCCGTCGAGGCGGCCGGTGGGCTGCTGCCCGAGGCCGACCCCGCCTCGGTGAACCTCGCCGCACCCCTCGCGGAAGGGCAGCAGATCGCCGTGGGCGTCCCCGGGGCAGCTGCCGGCGGGCCGCCCGCCGCGGCCGGTGCCGGGGGTGCCGGGGGACGCGTGGACCTGAACACCGCGGGCGTTGCCGAGCTCGACGCCCTGCCGGGGATCGGCCCGGTGCTGGCCCAGCGGATCATCGACCACCGGGCCCGCATCGGCTCCTTCCGCAGCGTCGAGGAGCTCGACGAGGTGCCGGGCATCGGGCCGGCCAAGGCCGCGGAGCTCGCCGAGCTGGTGCGGGTGTGAGCGCACCCGCCCTCCGCCCGCGGGTGCTGGACCTGCGGCTCTGGCCGCTCGCGGCCGCGGTGTGGGGCACGGGCCTGGCCGCCCCGCTGCTGCGGTGGCCCGCGCTGGCCGCGCTCACCGGGGCGGCGCTGGTCGCGGCCGCGGTCCTGGTGCGCGGCCGGGGTCCGGCGGGAACGGTCGCCCTCGTCGTCCTGGCCGGCGTCGCCGCCGGCGCAGGCACCGGGGCCGTGCGGGCAGCGGCCCGGGACGCGTCCCCGCTGCGGGCGGCTGCCGAGGCGGGCGGCAGCGTGCAGGTGACCCTCGCGGTGCGCGCCGACCCGCACGTGCTGGCGGCCGGCGCCGGTCCGCCGCGCGTGCTCCTCGAGGCCGACGTGACCACGCTGGCCGGCGGCGGCACCGTGCACCACCTGGACGACGCGGTCCTGGTCTTCGCACCCGCCGAGGGCTGGGCGGGTCTGCTGCCCGGGCAGGAGCTCCGGGCGCGCGCGGGCGTCGCGCTGCCCGAGCCCGGCGACGACGTGGTGGCGGTGCTCTCCGCCCGCGGCCCGCCGGAGCCGGTCGGCGGGCCGGGAGCGGTCCAGCGCGTCGCGGGCGACCTCCGGCAATCCCTGGGTGCCACCTCGGGACGGGTGCTCGACGACCGGGCGGGTGGTCTGCTGCCGGGGCTGGTGGTCGGCGACACCAGCCGGATGGACCCGGTGCTGGACGAGGAGTTCCAGCGGGCCGGCCTGGCCCACCTCACCGCCGTCTCGGGCGCCAACGTGGCGATCGTGATCGCCGGCGTGCTCCGGCCGCTGCGGCGCCGCGCGGTCGACCGGCGGGTCCAGGCGCTGGCGGGCGCGCTCGCGCTGGTCGGGTTCGTGGTGCTGGCCCGGCCGAGCGCGAGCGTGCTCCGGGCGGCCGCCATGGGGGCGGTCACCCTGCTCGCGCTCGCCTCCGGTCGCTCCCGGGCGGCGCTGCCGGCGCTGGGTGCCGCGGTGACCGTGCTCCTCCTGGTCGAGCCCGGGCTCGCGCGCGACCCGGGCTTCACGCTGTCCGTCGTGGCGACCGCGGCCATCGTGCTGCTCGCACCGCCGTGGGCGCGCAGGCTCCGGGAGCGGGGCTGGCCCGCGTGGGCGGCCGATGCCGTCGCGGTGAGCGTGGCCGCCGGGCTCGCGACCGCCCCGGTGATCGCCGGCCTGACCGGCACGGTGAGCCTGGTGTCGGTACCGGCCAACCTGCTCGCGGCGCCGGCCGTGCCACCGGCGACGGTCCTCGGGCTGCTGGCCGCCCCGGCCGGTCTGGTGCTGCCCCGGGTCGGTGACGTGCTGGTCGGGCTCGCCGGGTGGCCGGTGCGCTGGATCGTGCTCGTGGCCGAGCGCGCCGCCGCGGCGCCGGACGCCGTCGCCGGCTGGCCGGCCGGCACGGTCGGGGCGCTGCTGCTCGCCGTCCTCCTGCTGGCCGCCGGCCTCCTGCTGTGGCGCTTCCCCCGGGCGCGGCCGCTCGCACTGGCCGCTCTGCTCGGGCTGGTGGTGGTGGGCTGGCCGCTGCGCCAGCAGCTCGACGGCTGGCCACCGGCCGGCGCGCTGCTGGTGGCGTGCGACGTGGGGCAGGGCGACGGGCTGGTGCTGCCGGTCGGGGGCGGGCGAGGGGTGCTGGTCGACGCCGGCCCGGATCCCGCCGCGATCGACGGCTGCCTCGACCGGCTGGGCATCGACGCGCTGCCCCTGGTGCTCCTCTCGCACCTGGACGCCGACCACGTCGGAGGCCTCGCCGGCGCGTTCGGGGGCCGCACGGTGGGCGTGGTGGCCGGCGGCGCCCTCTCGCCGGTCGACGACCGGGCGCCGGTCGTCGACGGCCTCGTACGGCGCGCCGGCGGCACCCGCGAGGTGCTCGTCCCCGGGGACCGCCGCACCGTGGCCGGTGCGGTCCTGGAGGTCCTCGCACCCGACCCGCGCCGGATCACCGCGGCCGACGACCCCAACGGGCTCTCCCTCGTCGTCCGGCTGACCGTCGCAGGGGTGCGGGTGCTGCTCACCGGCGACATCGGCGCCGACGAGGAGGCCGCGCTGCTGCGCGCCGGCGTGGACCTGCAGGCGGACGTGCTCAAGGTCCCCCACCACGGCAGCGGCGACGCCGACCCGGCGTTCCTGGCGGCCGTCGGGGCCCGCAGCGCGCTCGTCTCCGTCGGCGCCGGCAACGGCTACGGCCATCCGGCGCCGCGGCTGCTCGACTGGCTGGCCGCCGCCGGCACGCGCGTGCACCGCACCGACCGGGAGGGCGACCTCGCGGTGGTCGGCGCGGCCGGGGGCTGGGGGATCGCCGCCCGGGGCGCGGACAGCGGCGGCCAGGCGTCGGCAGCGGTGCCCGCGCCGCCGGCGCCCGGGCTCCCGGACGTGCTCGCGGGGCCCCGGGCGGTCGCCGCGGGCCGTCGGTGGCGCGTGCGACCATGCGGAGGTGCCTGCCACCCCCGTCGAGCCCACGTCGCGCCTGCGGGTGGTGATCGGCGAGGAGGAGCTGCTGCGCTCCCGCGCCGTCGCGGCCGTGCGCCGGGCGGTGCTCGCCCGCCACCCCGACGGCGAGGTGCACGAGCTGGCCGCGACGGGGCTGCCCGTGGGGGAGCTGGCCGACGTGCTGGCGCCGTCCCTGTTCGGCGGTCACCGGCTGGTCGTCGTCACCGGCGTCCAGGAGTCCGCCACCGCGCTGGCCGATGCGCTGGCCGGCTACGCGAAGGTGCCCGACCCCGACCTGACGCTCGTCATCGTCCACAACGGCGGCAAGCGGAACGAGGCGCTGGTCAAGGCGTTCAAGGCCGCCGGCGCCGCGGTGGACGAGTGCCCCAAGGTCTCCTCCGTCGGCGACCGCATCGCCTTCGTCAGGAACGAGGTGCGCCAGCTGGGCGGGCGGATCACCCCCGACGCGGTGACCGCCCTGGTGGACGCCATCGGCGCGGACCTGCGGTCGCTGTCGGCCGCCGCGGCCCAGCTGGTCTCCGACTTCGGCGGCAGCATCGACGCCGAGGACGTCGCCCGGTTCCACCGCGGCCAGGCCGAGGTCACCGGGTTCACCGTGGCCGAGCGCGTGCTGACCGGTGACCGCGCCGGCTCGATCGAGATGCTCCGCTGGGCGCTCGAGCGAGGGGTCGCGCACGTGCTCATCGCCGACGCGATCGCCGACGGCGTGCGCACCGCCGCACGGGTGGCCTCGCTCAGCTCGACGAACCCCGGCGACCTCGCGCGCACGCTGAAGATGCCGCCGTGGAAGGTGAAGAAGGCCCAGGCGCAGGCGCGCGGCTGGAGCATCGAGGGGCTGCAGCTGGCCCTGGGCGTGGCCGCGGATCTGAATGCCGACGTCAAGGGCGCCGCGGCCAGCGCCGACTACGCCCTGGAGCGGGCCATCCGGCGCATCGTCACCATCCGGACGGAGACCGGTCGGGGGCGGGTGCGCGCCGGCCGGTGAGCCGGCACGGGCGTCCGGCGCCGGTCAGCCGCGGGACGTCAGGCGGCTGGCGGGTCCGGACACCACTGCTCGAGGGCCGGCGGCGAAGGCGGGCAAGGACGCGACGAGCCCCCGTCCCGCGAGGGGAGGGGGCTCGTCGTGGAGCGTGCGCGTCCGGCGGGACGCGGGCCGATCAGAGACCGGTGGTGAGCTTCGCCAGACCCGACTTGCGGTTGGCGGCCTGGTTCTTGTGGATGACGCCCTTGCTGGCGGCCTTGTCCAGCTGCTTGGCGGCGGCCTGGTAGGCGGCGGTCGCGGCCGCGGCGTCCCCGGACTCGGCGGCGGTGCGCACCCGCCGGACGGCCGTCTTGAGGGCGGACTTGACCGCGACGTTGCGCTGGCGCGCCTTCTCGTTGGTCTTGATCCGCTTCATCTGGGACTTGATGTTCGCCACGCGTGAGCCTCGGTGTCTCGACAGGAGGGAGTACTTCTGACAGTCGTTCGTGCGTCCGGGCGGCGTGCGCCACAGGACCGGCCTGCAAAGATACCAGCGCCCCCGCGGCCACCCCAACCCGCCGTCCGGCGACGTCCAGCACACCCCGGACGCACCCGGGGACGCGCCCGTCTCCGACCCGGCGCGCGGACGTGGGACGATGGCGGCACTGTGACGACTCCTGCTGCCACCGATCCGGCCCGCATCCGGAACTTCTGCATCATCGCCCACATCGACCACGGCAAGTCGACGCTGGCCGACCGGATGCTGGAAGTCACCGGAATCGTCGAGGGCCGGAAGATGCGCGCCCAGTACCTCGACCGCATGGACATCGAGCGCGAGCGCGGCATCACCATCAAGGCGCAGAACGTCCGCCTGCCGTGGACGCCGCGGACCGGCGAGGACACCAGCACCGAGTTCGTGCTCGACATGATCGACACCCCCGGCCACGTGGACTTCACCTACGAGGTGTCCCGGTCGCTGGCCGCCTGCGAGGGCGCGGTGCTGCTGGTCGACGCGGCGCAGGGCATCGAGGCCCAGACGCTGGCGAACCTGTACCTGGCGCTGGAGAACGACCTCACGATCATCCCGGTCCTCAACAAGATCGACCTGCCGGCCGCCCAGCCGGAGAAGTACGCCGCGGAGATCGCGCACATCATCGGCTGCGACCCCGACGACGTCATGCGGGTCAGCGGCAAGACCGGAGCGGGCGTCCCGGAGCTGCTCGACCGGATCGTCACCGACATCCCCGCTCCGACCGGCGTGGCCGAGGGGCCGGCCCGGGCGATGATCTTCGACTCGGTCTACGACATCTACCGCGGCGTCATCACCTACGTCCGCGTGGTCGACGGCCGCATCTCGGCCCGCGAGAAGATCAAGATGATGTCCACCGGCGCCACGCACGAGCTGCTGGAGATCGGGGTCATCTCGCCCGAGCCCAAGCCGGTGGACTCCCTGGGTGTCGGCGAGGTCGGCTACTTCATCACCGGCGTGAAGGACGTCCGCCAGTCCCGCGTCGGCGACACGGTCACGCTCCAGCACAAGCCCGCGACGGAGTCGATCGGTGGCTACCGCGACCCCCGGCCGATGGTCTACTCCGGGCTCTACCCGATCGACGGCAGCGAGTACCCGCTGCTGCGCGAGGCGCTGGACAAGCTGCTGCTCAACGACGCCGCGCTGGTCTACGAGCCGGAGACCTCGGCGGCCCTGGGCTTCGGCTTCCGCGTCGGCTTCCTCGGCCTGCTCCACCTGGAGATCGTGCGCGAGCGGCTGGAGCGCGAGGCGGGCATCAGCCTGATCTCGACGGCGCCCAACGTCGTCTACCGGGTGATCATGGAGGACGGCACCGAGCACACGGTGACCAACCCCAGCGACTGGCCCGAGGGCAAGATCGACCGCGTCTACGAGCCGGTCGTCAACGCCACCGTCATCGCGCCCAGCGACTACACCGGCGCGATCATGGAGCTCTGCCAGGGCCGCCGGGGGCAGCTCGGGGGGATGGACTACCTGAGCGAGTCCCGGGTCGAGCTGCGCTACACCCTGCCGCTCGGCGAGATCATCTTCGATTTCTTCGACGCGCTGAAGTCGCGCACCCGCGGCTACGCCTCGCTGGACTACCAGGAGGCGGGCGAGCAGGAGTCCTCGCTGGTCAAGGTGGACATCCTGCTGCAGGGCGAGGCCGTCGACGCGTTCAGCGCGATCGTGCACAAGGACAAGGCCTACAGCTACGGCGTGATGATGGCCGGCAAGCTGCGCGAGCTCATCCCGCGGCAGCAGTTCGAGGTGCCCATCCAGGCCGCCGTCGGCTCCCGGGTCATCGCCCGCGAGACCGTCCGCGCCATCCGCAAGGACGTCCTCGCCAAGTGCTACGGCGGTGACATCACCCGCAAGCGGAAGCTGCTGGAGAAGCAGAAGGAGGGCAAGAAGCGGATGAAGATGGTCGGCCGCGTCGAGGTCCCCCAGGAGGCGTTCGTCGCCGCGCTCTCCACCAACGAGTCCACCGCGTCGGCCAAGCCGAAGTGACCGGGCGGGTCGACGCCGTCTGCGTGTCCGGGGCCGACCTGCTGCCGCTGCCCGACCGGAAGCCGAACCGCAGCGGCATCGCCAAGCGGCCGGTGCCGGGGCGGGTCGCCGTCGGGGAACTGGGGCTCGCCGGCGACGTCCAGGTCAACCGCAGGTACCACGGCGGGGACGGCCAGCAGGTCTACGCCTACGCCCAGGAGGACGCCGACTTCTGGATCGCGGAGCTCGGCCGCGAGCTGCCGCCGGGGATGTTCGGCGAGAACCTGCGGACCACCGGGCTGGACCTCACATGCGCCGTCCTGGGCGAGCGGTGGCGGGTCGGGACGGCGCTGCTCGAGGTGACCGCCCCCCGCATCCCGTGCGCCAACTTCGCCCGGTTCTGGGACGAGCGCCAGCTGGTCCGGCGCTTCACCGCGCGGGGCGCCCCGGGCGCCTACCTCCGGGTGATCGAGGCCGGTGAGCTGGGCGCCGGCGACGCCGTCGAGGTGGTCGCGCGGCCGGACCACGGCGTCACCATCGGCCTCGTGTTCCGCGCCTGGACGACGCAGAAGCACCGCCTGCCCGAGACGGCGGCCGCCCTCGACGTGCTGCCGGAGCGCAACCGCGCGAAGGTCGCCGCGAAGATCGCCGCGCGGGCGGCCACCGTCCGCTGACCCGGGCCGCCTCGCCGCACGGTGTCCCGCGCGGGGCCCGGGGCGGCGCCGCGCTAGGGTCCGTCGTCGGTACGCCGGCACGCCCGGTCCACGGAGGGGGCACCATGTCGCTGCGTCGAGGAGCCGTCCCGCTGCTGGCGCTGGCCCTGCTGGCCGGCCCGGGGCTCGCTGCCTGCGGATCCGACGAGCCCGCCGAGTCGGCGGCCGAGCTGCTCGACCGCGCCAAGCGGACGCTCGACGAGGCGGAGAGCGCGCACTTCGTGCTCGACAGCGACGGCGCCCCGGCCTCCGGGACCGTGCTCGTCGGCGGTGAGGGTGACATCGCCCGCCCGGCGTCCTTCGACGGGACCCTGCAGGTGCGGGCGCTCGGGTCCAGCCTGGACCTCCAGGTGGTCTCGGTCGACGGGACCGTGTACGCGCAGCTGCCGTTCACCAGCGGGTTCAGCGTGATCGACCCCGCCCAGTTCGGCATCGGTGACCCGGGTGCGCTGCTCGACCCCGAGACCGGCATCTCCCAACTGCTCGCCGAGGCCGACTCGGCGGAACTGGGGGAGGAACGGCGGGTCGACGGCGTGGTGGTCCGCGAGGTCACCGCCGAGCTGCCCGGCGACCTCGTGCAGGACGTCCTCACCAGCCAGGACCCCAGCCAGCCCGTGCAGGCGCGGTTCTCGGTCGCCACGGAGAGCGGTGAGCTGCGCCGCGCGGAGCTCACCGGCCCGTTCTTCGAGGCCGGCACCGACGCCACCTACCTCCTCGAGCTCAGCGACTTCGGGGCCGATGTCGAGATCAGCGCGCCGCCGACCGGCTGAGCCCGCGGCCGCGCCTCCCCGGCCGCAGCCGGGGATGGCTGCGATCGTCCTCGCCACCCTCGCCGTGCTGGTCACGGCGGCCGACACCTACGTCGTCGTCCTGGCACTCCCCGACATCCTCACGGGGGTCGGGGTGGGGCTGGACGAGCTGCAGCGGGCGACGCCCATCGTGGGTGGGTTCCTCCTCGGCTACACAGCCACCCTGCCGCTGCTCGGCCGGCTGGCCGACCTGCGGGGGCGGGCCCCGGTGCTCATCGGCTGCCTGCTGCTGTTCGCCCTCGGCTCGCTCCTGACGGCGACGGCGACGGCGCTCGGCCCCGCCGTGGCCGGCCGCGGCCTGCAGGGCATCGGCGCCGGTGGCCTGGTGCCGGCCACCCTCGCGCTCGTCGCCGACCGCTGGCCGCCGGAGCGCCGGGCGGTCCCGCTGGGCGTCGTGGGGGCGGTGCAGGAGGCCGGTGCGGTGCTGGGGCCGCTGGCGGGCGCCGCGGTGCTGGCGGTGGCCGACTGGCGGGCCATCTTCTGGCTCAACCTGCTGCTGGGGGTGGCGCTGGCCGCGGGCGTCGTCGTCACCGGCCGGGTCCGCCGCCCCGACCCCGTCGGGCTGGCGCTCGCCGTCCTCGCCGCCTGCGCGCTGGGCCTGCTGCTCGCCGAGCCGCCATGGCTCGCCGAGGACGTCACCCTGGGGTTGCTGTACGTCCCCCTGCTCGACGGAGCGGCGTGGACGGCGCCGCTGCTGCTGGCCACCGTCCTGCTCGTGCTCGCCCTCGTCGTCCGTGGCGTGGTGCGGCCCGCGGGCGCGGTGCTCCCGCTCCGCGGGCTGGGCCGGCTGGCGCGGGAGGTGGACGTCGTCGGCTCCCTGCTGGCGGTGGTGTCGCTGGGCGCCCTGGTGTGGGCCTTCGCCGCCGCCGACCCGGCCCGCGAGGTGGTCGCCCACGGCCGGCTGCTCCTGCCGATCGCCGCCGTCGCCGGTGTGCTCTTCGTGCTGCACGAGCGGCGCGCCCCGCAACCGGTGCTGCCGCTGGCGGCGCTGCGGCCGGTGGGGGCCTGGGGCGCCCTGCTGGTCAACCTCTTCGTGGGGGCCGCCCTGGTCGCCGCGCTCGTCGACGTCCCGCTCTTCGCCCGCGCGACCACGACGCCCGGTGACCAGCTGGGGGCGGCGCTGGTGCTGCTGCGGCTGCTGGTCGCCGTGCCGGTCGGCGCGGTGGCCGGGGGCTGGCTGTGCCGGGTCGTCGCGCCGCGCGTCGTCGCCGGGGCCGGGATGGCGCTGACGGCGGCTGCCTTCACCGCGATGACCGAGTGGGACGAGCGGGCCCTGGACGGCGCCTGGTCGACCGTCGTCCTCGTCGCCGCGGGCCTCGGCTTCGGGCTGGCCATCGCGCCGGTCAACGCGGTGCTGCTCGCGGTCACCCCGCCGCGGGTGCACGGGAGTGCCAGCTCGCTGGCCGTCGTCGCGCGGACCGTCGGGATGCTCGCGGGGCTCTCGCTGCTCACCGCCGTCGCGCTGCGCCGCTTCACCGCCGAGGTGACGGCGATCGGGACCCCGATGGAGCTCTGCCCCACGAGCCCGGCCGACTGCGCGGCCTACGACGCCGCCACCGAGGCCGCGATCCTCACCCAGCTGCACACCGTCTTCGCCGGTGCGGGGATCGCCGCCGCGCTGGCCGCGGTCGCGGCGCTGGTCCTGCTGCGCGGCGGGCCGCTCAGGGGTCCAGGGCCAGCCTGAGGTCCTCGCGCAGGGCCGGCACGTCGACGCCGCGGTCGTGCAGCAGCTTCATCGCCAGACCCTGGCCCTCGCGGATCAGGCCGAGCGCGATGTGCCCGTCGGTGATGGTGCGCGACTTCAGCGCGATGGCCTCGCGCAGCGCCAGCTCCAGGACCTTCTTCGCCCGCGGGCCGAAAGGGACGTGCCCGCCGGTGCGCCTGCCCCGCGGGTCGTCGAGGGCGCCCGGGCCGAACGCCTCCTCGACCCGGTCGCGGACTGCGTCGAGGTCGATGCCCAGGCTGCTCAGCGCGTCGGCGTCGAGGTCACCGGCCGCGACGGTCGTGCGCACCGCGGTGACGGCGACGTCGTGGGTGACGCCGTGGCCGGCCAGCACGCGGGCCGCCGTCGACCCCGGTGCGGCCAGCATGCCCAGGAGCAGGTGCTCGGTGCCGACGCGCCCGTGCCGGAGCGCCCGCGCCTCGGCCTGCGCGCCGACGACGACGTCGCGGGCCTCCTGCGTGAAGCGTTCGAACATCGTCAGTCCCTCCGTCGGAGCGGCCCGCGGCCGCGCGCGTACTTCTTGTGCACCGCCTGCCGGCTGACGCCGAGCTGCTGGGCGATCTGCTCCCAGGTCCACCCCTCGTCGCGGGCGTTGTCGACCTGCAGCGCCTCGAGCCGCTCGACGAGGACCCGCAGCGATCGGACCGCTGTCAGCCCCACCGCCGGGTCCTTGCTGCTGGCAGCCGCCGCCACCTGTGCCGTGTCCGCCATGGCTGTCAACCTAGGTTGCGCCCGCCCCCGGTGTCAATCAGTGTTGACACGTGCGAGGGTGGAGGGGAGCCGTCTCCCGGCTCCCGGACGAGCGGTGCCGTACCCGGTGTGCGACAAGACGGCGCCAGAGGAGGCCACGATGGCGTGGTTGGTGCTGGTGCTGTCCGGGGTGCTGGAGGCGGTGTGGGCGACCGCGCTCGGCCGGTCGGAGGGCTTCACCCGGATCGGCCCGTCGATCCTCTTCGTCGTTGCCCTCCTGCTGAGCATGGCCGGGCTCGCCTACGCGATGCGGGAACTGCCCATCGGCACGTCCTACGCGGTGTGGGTCGGCATCGGCGCCTCGCTCACCGTGGCCTACGCGATGGTGACCGGCACCGAGCCGGTGTCGCCGGCGAAGGTGCTCCTGATCCTGGGCCTCATCGGCTGCGTCGTGGGGCTGAAGGTTCTCCACTGACCGCTGTTCGGCCCGCCGCCGGGATGCGACCGCTCCTCAGGGACCGCTCACTCGTCTAGCTTTTCCCGCGAGGGAGGCGCTGTGGGCGGCACCGGGCAGCTGCGGATCCACCTGCTGGGCTCGTGCGCGGCCTCCGCCGGAGGGGCGCCCCTGGATCTGGGAGGCCCGCGCCAGCGCGCCGTCCTCGTCCTCCTCGTGCTCGCGCGGGGCGAGGTGGTGCCGGTCGAGCGGCTGACCGAGTCCGTCTGGGGAGACCGGGCACCGGCCGACCCGGCGGGCGCGCTCCAGGCCTACGTCTCGCACCTGCGCCGACGGCTGCAGCCCGGTAGCGCGGCCCGTCACCGATCGACGGTCATCGTCAGCGAGGGGCGCGGCTACGCCGTCCGGCTGCCACCGGACGCGGTCGACGTCTGGCAGTTCGAGCAGCTGCTCGACCGGAGCGGGGCGGTGGGCGATCCGGCGGAGGTGGCGGAGCTGCTGTCCCGCGGCCTCGCGCTGTGGCGGGGGCCGGCGCTGGCCGAGTGGGCCGACGAGCCGTGGGCGGCTCCGGAGATCGGCCGCCTGGACGAGCTGCGGGCGGTGGCCCGCGAACGCCTGGTGGCCGCGCGGCTGGCGCTGGGGGACGCGGCGGTGCTCGTGCCGGAGCTGGAGGCGATGGTCGCCGAGCAGCCGATGCGCGAGGAGCGGTGGCGCCTGCTGACCCTGGCTCTCTACCGGGCGCAGCGGCAGGCCGACGCGCTCGGGGCGCTGCGCCGGGCACGCAGCACCCTCGCCGACGAGCTGGGCGTCGACCCGGGGCCCGCGCTCCAGGAGCTGGAGCGGCAGGTGCTGGCCCAGTCGCCGGAGCTGGCCGTCCCCGCGCAACGAGGCCGCCCGGAACGGTCCGACCGCGCGGCCGACCCCCCGCCGGACGACCTCCTCGACCGCGACGCCGAGCTGACCGCGGTCCGCGCCGCCCTCGACGAGCTCCTCCGGGGTGAGCCGCGGCTGCTGCTCATCGAGGGGCCGGCGGGCATCGGCAAGACCCGGCTGCTCACCCAGGCCCGGCGCATGGCCGTCGAGCGGTCCATCGGGGTGCTGTCGGCGCGGGGCAGCCCGCTGGAGAAGGCGTTCGGCTTCGGCGCGGTCAGGCAGCTGTTCGAGCCGCGGCTCACCGATCCCCGGCGCCGGGACGAGCTGCTCGCGGGGGCGGCGGCCAGTGCGCGGGCGGTGTTCGACCCCGCGGGCGGGGAGGCGCCGGACGGCTCGTTCGCCGCCCTGCACGGGCTCTACTGGCTCGCGGTCAACTTCACCGCCGACGGTCCGGTGATGCTCGCGATCGACGACGTGCAGTGGTGCGACAGCGCGTCGCTGCGCTCGCTGGCCTACCTGGTGCGCCGGCTGGAGGCGGTGCCGGTGCTCGTCGTCGGGACGGTGCGGACCGGTGAACCGCACGAGGACGAGGAGCTGCTGGCCGAGCTGGCGCTGGAGCCCGCCGCCGTCGTCCTCCGGCCGGGCACGCTCTCCGCCGGGGCCGTCACCGAGCTGGTGGCGCGGCGGCTGGGGGAGCCGGTCTCGCCGCTGTTCGCCCTCGCCTGCCACCGCACGACGTCGGGCAACCCGCTGCTGCTGCGCCAGCTGCTCCGTGCCCTCGAGGCCGACGGCGTGCGGCCCGACGCCGCCCACGCCGACGTGGTCGTGGCCGTGGGGTCGCGTGCGGTCTCGAGCATGGTGCTCCTGCGCCTGCGCCGGCTCGGCGGCGCGGCACCGGTCGTGGCGCGTGCCGCCGGGGTCCTCGGTGACGGGGCGCCGCTCCCGGTGGTCGCCGCGCTCGCCGAGCTCTCCGAGAGCGACACCGCGGCCGCCCTGGCCGGGCTGGCCCGCGCCGAGATCCTGAAGGACGAGCAACCGCTGGCCTTCGTCCACCCGCTGGTCCGCGAGGCGGTGTACCGCGACCTCCCCGCCGCGGAGCGGGCGCTCCGGCACGAGCGGGCCGCCCGGCTGCTGCGCGAGGCGGGGGCCAGCGACGAGCAGGTGGCCGCCCACCTCCTGCTCGCGCCGGTCCGAGGCGACGGCGAGGCCACCGAGGTGCTGCGCCGCGCGGCGCGGACCGCGGCCGAGCGCGGGGCCGCCGACAGCGCTGTCACGTACCTGCGCCGGGCGCTGGCGGAGCTGCCCACAGGTGAGCAGCGGTGCGACGTGCTGCGGGAGCTGGGCATGGTGGAGTCGCCCCTGGAGGGCGCGGCGGGCACCGAGCACCTGATGCAGGCCTACGAGGGGACCACCGATCCCCGGGAGCGCGCCGGCATCGCCGTCGCCATCGCCCGCACGCAGGTCTTCGCCAGCCCACCGGGGACGGCGACGGCCTTCGCCCGCCAGGCCGCGGAGGCGCTGCCCGACGGGCTCGACGACCACCGGCAGGCGTTGCTGGCGATCGAGCTGGTGAGCGGCTACATGCACGCGCTGGACCCCTCCCTCTGGCGGCACCCGGTACCCGAGCCGTCCGGCGACGGGCACGGGGCGCAGATGCTGGCGGCGGCCCTGGCCTACGACGCGACGATCGAGGGCACCGACCGCGACCGCGCCGTGCGGCTGGCCCGCTCCGCACTCGACGGCGATCGCCTCTGGGTGGTCGACCACGGCCTGTTCTGGGTCGTCGCCGCCATCATCCGGATGCTCGCCGACGACGACCTGGGCGACTTCTGGGCCCGCGCCCGCGCCGAGGCCCACGCCCGCGGATCGCTGTTCGCGGTCCTGTCGACCAACCTGTGGCAGGGCTTCTGGCACTGGCGTCGCGGGGAGCTGGCCGAGGCCGACTCGTGCCTCACCAACGCCCTCGACGAGAGCCGGATGTGGGGCGGGGCGGGGATCGCGCCGCCCTTCGCCCACGCCTTCCTGATCGGGTGCCACCTCGACCGCGGGGACCTCGCCGCCGCTCGCGCCACCGCGGACGCGGCCGGTGGCGGTCCGGGCGTCGGCGACGGTGGCCGGCTCCTGCAGCATGCCCGGGCCCGGGTGCTCACCGCCGAGGGGCAGCACGAGCGGGCCCTCGCCCTCCTGGACACCGTGCCGACGCCGATCCCCGTCCCCAACCCGGTGTGGAACCCGTGGCGCAGCACCGCGGCCCTCGCGCTGCGCGGGCTCGGCCGGACCGACGAGGCGGTGGCGCTGGCGGAGGAGGAGGTGGGCCTGCTGCGGCGCTGGGGGGCGCCGAGCCATCTGGGCGCGTCGCTGCGGCTGCTGGGCGAGCTCCGGGGGCCGGACGGGCTGGCCGAACTGCGGGAGGCGGTCGCGCTGCTGGCTCCGACGACGGCGGCGGTCGACCTCGCCCGCGCCCGGTGCACCCTCGGCGCCCGTCCGGAGGTGACCGACCACGAGGCGGTACCGCTGCTGCGGGCCGCGGTCGAGGAGGCGCACGCCCGGGGAGCGCTCGGCGTGCGGGATCGGGCGCGGGAGGCGCTGCAGGCCCGCGGCTGTCCCGACGCCGTCCACCGGGTGGCCGTCCGATCCCCGACGGTGACCGAGCGCCGCATCCTCGAGCTGTCGGCCGCCGGGCTGGGCATCCGCGAGGTGGCCCAGCAGCTGTTCCTGACGCCGGGCATGGTCCGCTCGGTGCTCGAGCGGGCGTCGGCCGACGGCCTCAAGTTCTTCTCAAGTCCGACGGGTGAGGCTCGGACACCGGCACCCGGGAGGACCCCGTGACCCAACAGCAGATCGCCGAGTCCGCACCCTCCCGCGCCGAGGCGCTGCGGGGGTTGTGCGGGGGCTCCGTGCAGCTGCCGGGGGATCCCGCTTACGACATGGCGCGCTCGCCCTGGAACCTGCAGGTGCGCGACCACCCGGCGGCGGTGGCCTACCCCGCCTTCCCGGACGAGGTGGCCGACGTGCTGCGCGCCGCGGCCGCCGCCGGCCTGCAGGTGGCCGCCCAGGGCACCGGGCACGGGGCGCCGCCGCTCGAGGGCCGGCTGGGGGAGGCCGTGCTGCTGCGCACCTCGGCGATGACCGAGCTGGAGATCGACCCCGACCGCCGCACCGTGCGGGCCGGCGCCGGCGTGCTGTGGGGTGACCTGGCCGAGACGGCCGGCCGCCACGGGCTGGCCGCCCGGCACCCGTCGTCGCCGGACGTCGGGGTGGTGGGCTACAGCCTGGGCGGGGGGATCGGCTGGTATGCCCGGAAGCTCGGCCTGCAGTGCAACGCGGTGACGGCGGCCGAGCTGGTCCTGGCCGACGGCACGTTCGTGCGGACGACGGCCGAGCGGGACGCCGAGCTGTTCTGGGCGCTGCGGGGCGGGGCCGTGCCGCTCGGCGTGGTGACCGCGCTCGAGTTCGACCTCTTCCCCCTCGAGACCGTGGTGGCCGGCCACCTGTCCTGGGACTGGACGGTGGTGGAGCGGGTGCTCCCGGCCTGGGTGGCCTGGTGCGCGGACGCGCCCGAGGACGTCACGACGGCGTTCCGGCTGCTCGACGTCCCGGACGACCCCTCGGTCCCGGCGCACCTGCGCGGCCGCCGGATCGCGATGATCGACGGCGCGGTCCTGGGCGACGACGCCTACGCCGCCGACGTCCTCGCGCCGCTGCGCGCCCTCCGTCCCGAGCTGGACACGGTCGCGCGGGTCCCGGCGGCGTCCCTCGTCCGGCTGCACCTCGACCCGGAGGGGCCCACCCCCGCCTACGCCAGCAGCACGCTGGTCTCCCGGCTGCCCGAGGCGGCCGTCGCCGCCATCACGGCCGCGGTGGGTCCTGGTTCGGGCACCCGGCTGGCCGCCGCGGAGCTGCGCCAGCTCGGCGGTGCGCTGGCCCGCCCGGACGCCCACGGTGGTGCGCTGTCCGCGCTGGACGGCGAGTTCCTCGCCCTCGGGCTGGGTCTCGGCGGTGGCGACGACCAGGACTGGGAGCAGCAACGCGAGGACGCCGCCCGTTTCCTGGCCGCGGTCGAGCCGTGGGCCACCGGCCGGCAGTACCTGCCGATGCTGGACGAGCGCACCGACACCCGGAAGGTCTTCCCGCCCGGTGTGCACGCCCGGCTGGCCGCCGTCCGCCGGGCCGTCGACCCGGGCGACCTCTTCGTCGCCGCGCACCACGTGGAGACCCGCCCGCCGGCTTGAGACGGCGCCTCAAGGTCGTCGCAACCGCCTGTCAAGGACGGCGCGCCACCGTTCCTCCATCAGCTCGACCCCGACCTGGAGGACCCCGTGACCGCCATCCTCGACGCCCCCGTCGTCGACACCGAGATCTCGTTCGACACCCTGCGCAGCCTGCTGACCGGTTCGGTGCACACGCCCGAGGAGCCGGAGTACGACGCGCTCGTCTCACCCTGGAACCTCGCCGTCCCGATGCGCCCGGCCGCCGTCGTCGCCGTCCGCACGGCCGACGACGTCGCCGCCGCCGTGCGCTTCGCCGGCGCCCACGGCATGACCGCCGGCGTGCAGGCCACCGGCCACGGCGCCGAGCGGTCCCTCGCCGGGCACCTGCTGGTCCTCACCCGCGGCCTCGACGAGGTCACCGTGCACCCGGAGGGCTGGGCCCGGATCGGCTCCGGCGTGAAGTGGTCGCAGCTGGTCCCGGTCGCGGCGTCCCACGGCCTGGCCGGGGTCAACGGCTCGACCACGGACGTGAGCATCGTCGGCTACACGACCGGTGGCGGTGTCGGGCCCCTCGCCCGCACGTACGGCATCAACGCCGACCGGGTGCGTGCCTTCGAGGTCGTCACCGGCGACGGGGTGTTCCGCCGGGTGACCCCGACCGAGCACCCCGACCTGTACTTCGCGCTCCGCGGCGGGAAGGGCGCGGCCGGCATCGTGACCGCCATGGAGTTCGACCTCGTCCACATGCCGGAGTTCTACGGCGGTGCGATCTACTTCGACTCCGCGGATGCGGCCCGGGTCATCGGCCGGTGGCGGGGCTGGGCGGACGACCTGCCGGAGCTGGGGACGACGTCCTTCGCCATCTTCCAGCTCCCGCCGCTGCCCGAGGTCCCGCCGCCGCTCGCCGGCCGGGTGACCCTCGCGATCCGGTTCCTGTGGACCGGGGAGCCGTCGGAGGGCGCCCGGCTGCTGGACCAGCTGCGGGACGTGGCACCGGTGGTCCTGGACGACGCCCGGCTGCGGCCCTACACCGAGATCGACGCCGTGCACGCCGACCCGGTCGACCCGATGCCCGTCGTCGACCCGGCGATCCTGCTGAACGCCTTCCCGGCCGAGGCGGCCGACCGGCTGCTCGCCGTGGCCGGGCACGGGTCGGAGTCCCCGCAGGTCATCGTCGAGGTGCGGCACCTGGGCGGGGCCTACGCCCGCGAGGGCGCCCACCCCAGCGCGTTCAGCCACCGGGCGGCGCGGTTCAGCGTCCTCACCGTCGGCATGGCGATGGACGAGGAGATGGCCGCTGCTGCACTCGCGCACGCCGACCAGGTGTTCTCGGCGCTCGCCGACTGGGACACCGGGGGCGTGTGGCCGAACTTCGGGATCCCGCACGACGCGGTCTCCGCCCGGCGGTCCTACGACGAGGCGACCCTCTCCCGGCTGCGGGAGGTCGTCGACGCCTACGACCCGCAGGGGGTCCTGCAGGCCGGGGCCTACACCCGGGCGTGAGTCCCGGGCGGTGCCCGGACGTGGTCTCCCACGTCCGGGC